>DATBDB010000151.1:0-1656 GCA_036270155.1 Gaiellaceae bacterium | reverse complement strand
ACATCTCAGGACGTTGCGCTGCGGTGCTGTCGAATGGGAAGCGTTGCCCGAACGCCGCGCTTCCCGGCTCGAAGTACTGCGGCGTGCCGGCGCACCAGGAGCTCGCGCTGCGCGAGCCCGACGAGGACAACCCGATCGTCGCGGAGTCCGAACCGGAGCTCGAGGCGCTCGCCGACCTCACCGAGCCCGACGCGGTGACGGAGGACGGCGACGCGTTCCCGGCGTCCGATCCGGAGGAGGAGTTCCCCGCCGGTCCCGGTGATGCCCCGGTGGCGGGCGAGGACGAGACGCTCGAGACCGGCGCCGCTCACGCTCACCACGAGCACGTCGAAGACGATCCGAACGCCGGTATCCCGATCGAGACGGTCGCGGCGCCGGATGATGCGGAGGAGACGCGGTAGCGCAGCCCCTGCGCAACTCTGCTCCTCGGGCGCTGCGCACCTGTGCCGGGTGCGGCCGCAAGGCGCCCCAGGACGAGCTCCTGCCCTTCCACGTGCAGTTCGACGAAACCGGGCGGGGGGAGCTCGTGCCGGGGCGGGGAGCGGGCCGCGGCTCGTACACGTGCCCGCGCCTGCAGTGCTTCGAGCGCGCCGCATCCCGGCGTGCCTTCAATCGGATCCTTCGCTCGAACCTCCATATCGACCCCGATCTCGCCCGTCTCTACACTGGAAGCTGAGAAATGGCCAACGGCAAGCCAAATAGACCGATCAGACCCCGCGGTGGCGGCCCCAAGGGCCGGCGTCGCGTCGTGATCGATCAGGGCGGCGGCCGTCCGGGCCAGGGCCAGCGCCAGCGCCCCGGCGATCGTCCCGCAGACCGCGGGCCCCGCGCCCCGCGTGAGGTCGTCGCACCGACCGGCCCCGTCACCGTCGAGTCCGGCGTCACGCTGCGTGACTTCTCGCAGGCACTCGGCGTCGCGATGCCGCAGATCATCAAGCTCCTGATGGGCCTCGGGACGATGAAGACCGCGACCCAGTCGCTGAACGACGACGAGGTGCAGCTGATCGCGGCCGAGCTCGAGCGTGAGGTGACGATCAAGCACGCGGACGACGAGGACGTCGAGCCAGAGGCGTACGAGGATGCGGAGGAGACGCTCTCCGCCCGTCCGCCGGTCGTCACGATCATGGGCCACGTCGACCACGGCAAGACGACGCTGCTCGACGCGATCCGCAAGACGTCTGTTGTCACGACGGAGGCCGGCGGCATCACGCAGCACATCGGCGCCTACCAGGCAGACCACAACGGTCGCCGCATCACCTTCCTCGACACACCCGGCCACGAGGCGTTCACCGCCATGCGTGCCCGCGGCGCAAAGGTGACCGACATCGCGGTGCTCGTCGTGGCCGCCGACGACGGCGTCATGCCGCAGACGAAGGAGTCGATCTCCCACGCGCGCGCCGCCGAGGTGCCGATCGTGGTCGCCATCAACAAGATTGACCTGCCCGACTCGAACCCGGATCGTGTGCTCAGCGAGCTCGCGACCGAAGGTCTGCAGCCGGAGGAGTGGGGCGGCGATGTGCAGGTCGCGCGCGTCTCGGCCAAGGCCGGCGAGAACCTCGACGACCTGCTCGAGCGCATCCTGCTCGTCGCAGACGCAGAGCTCGACCTGCGCGCGAACGCGAGCGTCGAGGCGTCTGGCCCGATCATCGAGTCGCG
>DATBDB010000150.1:0-10361 GCA_036270155.1 Gaiellaceae bacterium | reverse complement strand
CAAGGGTGAGGCGGGCGTCCTGCGCCGTGTCTGGGCCGTTCCCAGACGGGCGCCAAGCGTGGCATCAACCATCTAGTGCTGGTCGATGCCGGCGATGCCGGTGCCGCGGTCCTGCCAGTGGTCGACGACGGGCAGCGTCGTCAGCGCCAACATGAGACCGACGGCGAGCGTCCCGGTGAGCACGACCTGCCGCACGCGGCGCCCGCTCAACGCGTCTCGCTGCACCCAGTCGGCGGCGACCAGACGCGGCAGCTTCAGTCCGCGGGTGAGCACGTGAATCGACATCGCCCCGAGCCAGACGAAGAAGCTCAGCCTGTGCAGCGTGAGCAGCAGTCCTCTCTGGTCGAGCGCGGCTGCGGCGATCCCGGTCGCGATCAGCGCAATCGTCGAGACGACGAGCACGGGCGCGACGATCATCCGGATGAGCAGCGCCGGCGGCCCGCGGCGTACGTACTCCGCGCTGCGGCGGTAGTAGCTCGTCATTCGCCAGCCCGTGCTTGCGAGCTTGAGCAAGACAAGCGGGATCAGCAGGAGCCCGAGGAAGATGTGCGGCCGGAGGAACTGGCTGACGCCGAGCAGCGTCAGTCCTTCGAGGGCGAGCACCACGAGCAGCACGGCCGCGGTGCTCGCGGTCAGGCGTTCGTTTCCGTCGCTGCCGCCTCTGACGAAACCTGGCATCCGTGTATTGAACCGCACCTGACCTGACGATTACCTAAAAGAATCGCCGGGCAAGCGCCCACCGCCTGCAAGCGCGCGCAGGGCGGGCACGGGGTCCGCTTCGGGCCGGGCGACAAGGAGCACCGCGCCGAAGCCGTCCTCCGGGCTCAGCGCGTCGCCGAGCAACTGCAGGCCGAGCGCCAGTGCGAACGCCTTGTGCGACTGCGGGCCTCCGAACGGCACGAGCTCCTCGGGCCGCGCGCGCCCTGCGAGCACGTCGCCGTGCGTGACGGCGCCCATCGAGACGTCGCTGACGATCGGCGCGCCGTCGCTGGACGGAATCGCGATCGCGAGCGGGTTCGTACCCGCGAGCTGCTCACCGCCGTCGGGATGCGCGAGCCGGCGCGGCGAGGTTGCCGTGAGCAAACCGATGAGCCCGCCGGCCGCGAGCCGGCGCACCCAGTACCCGAGCGATCCGGTCGGGAACGTGCGCGAGCAGACGACGAGCCGCGCGCGTTCGGGCGGGTCCGCGAGCTGCGACCGGATCACCGCTTCGAGCGTCAGGTAGCCCAACGCGCCGCCACCGTCCCAGCGCTCGTAGCCGGGCTTCGACTCGAGACGGCGCGGACGAGCCTTCGTGTCGATCTCCTCCCACGTCTCGAGCCACTCGACGCGTGACAGCCCGTGCCCGAGCTGGCCCCGCGTCTCCGCGTCGAGGAAGTGCGCCGCCAGCGTCTCCACGTCGTCTGCTCGGAACCCGAGCTGCGCGAGCCGAGGGCGCGCCTCCTCAGGACGCAAACTCGACCACCGGCCAGCCGCGCTCGGCGGCGATGCGACGAAGCTTGCGGTCCGGGTTCGCGGCGACCGGGTGCCCGACCGCTTCGAGGAACGGGACGTCGGTGTACGAGTCCGAGTACGCCGTCGACCCCGCCAGGTCGAGACCCTCGGCCGCCGCGAGCTCGCGCAGTGCGTCCGCCTTGCCCAGCCCGTGCGCGGCGCGCAGGGTGCGCCCGGTGTAGACGCCGTCGACGCTTTCGCAGATCGAGCCGATCGCACCGTCGAAGCCGAGATCGTCGGCGATCAACTGCACGATCTCCTGCAGCGTTGCCGAGACGATGTAGACGCGCTCGCCGCGCGCGCGGTGATGCTCGACGAGTCGCAGCGGCTCCTCGTAGACGAGCGGTCGGAGCACCGTCTCCATCGCGTCCCCGACGAGGTGCTGCATCTCCTCGACCGAGAAGCCGTTGAGGATCTTCATCCCGTCCTCGGCCGCGCTCCGCACACGCTCCGCGCTCGCGCCGCGGAGCACGAACAGCACCTGCCAGAACGCCGACTTGACGAGGTCGAGCCGCGAGATGAGGCCGCGCTGCCGAAACGTGCCCGCGAGGGCGAGGACGGAGGAGCGCTTGATCAGCGTCCGGTCGAGGTCGAAGAAGGCCGCCGTCGACACCGCGGGAGTGTAAGGCCCCTGCCTTAGGAGACCAGGGGGAGCGTGCGCGTGAACCCGCCCGCGCGACTTGCGTCGATCACGCGCGCGAGCTCGATGATCGCCTGAGCCGGCTCGGAGGCGGGCTCGCGCGTGACGAGCGGCACCCCGGCGTCGCCGGATTCCCGCAGGCGCGCGTCGAGCGGGACTGTCCCCAGCAGCGGCACGCCGAGCTCGTTCGCGAGCTTCTCGCCGCCGCCCGCTCCGAACATCTCGGAGGTCATGTTCTCGATGACGCCAACGACGCGCATGCCGGTCTTCTGCGCCATCGTCGCGGCACGAGACGCGACTTCCTGTGCGAGCGGCTGCGGTGTCGTGACGACGACCGCCTCCGCGCGCGGGAGCAGCTGGCCGAGCGAGATCGAGACGTCACCCGTTCCCGGCGGCATGTCGACGACGAGCACGTCGAGCTCGCCCCAGTGCACGTCCTGCAGGAACTGCTCGAGCGCGCGGTGCAACATCGGGCCGCGCCACATCACCGGCTGGTTGTCGTCGAGGAAGAAGCCGATCGACATCAGACGCATGTCGTGCGCAACCGGCGGCACGATCATCTTGTCGACGACAACGGGCTTCTGATCGATGCCGAGCATGTGCGGGATCGAGTGGCCGTAGATGTCCGCGTCGAGCACGCCGACCTCATGCCCCTGCGCGGCGAGTGCCGCGGCGAGGTTCACCGTCAACGTCGACTTCCCGACACCTCCCTTGCCGGAAGCGACCGCGATCACGCGCGTCTTCGGTGAGAGTTGGATTCCCTTGGTCTCGACGCCGCCACGCAACTGGGTCGTCAGCGCCGCGCGCTCATCAGGCGACATCACGTCGAAATGGAGCGTCACGGACGCAACATCCGGCAGCGTCCCGACGTGCTCGCCGACCTGATCCTCGAAGCTCGAGCGGAGCGGGCAACCGACGACGGTCAGCGCGATCGTCACGGTCACATCCGCGCCGTCGATCTCGATCGCCCGCACCATGTTCAACTCCGTGACCGGGCGGCGCAGCTCCGGGTCGATCACACGGCCGAGCGCCTCGAGGATCTCGTCGCGTGTGGGCATGATTCGAGGGTAGCGGAGTAGGTGAGGCGGCTACGCCGTTTTGGGGATGCCGCCGGGCGCCGCCGACGTCGATGATCGTGGGATGACCACCGGTTTGCGGACCCGGCTGGAGCCTCACGCACGCGTTGCCCTCGATCTGAGCCTCGGGATAGTCCTGGCTCTGCTCTGGGCCACGGGCGCCGTGGTGCTGTGGCTGCACCTGGCGTACATCATCATCGCGCTCGGCGCGTTCCTGCACCCTCGTGGACGATCAATTGCGATGCGCGCCGGCGTCGTCTGGATCGTCGGCGGCGCCGTGCTCCTGCAGCTCCACGCCGAGAGAGGGATCCCGGCCGACGACCTGCTCGAGCTCCCCCTGATGACCGTGCTGGCGCTGGTCTTCGCCGCGTTCGGGCGCCAGCGGGCCCGCGACCAGCAGGACATCGGCGAACGCAAGCGGGCGGAGCACGAGCGTGACGAGGCCGAAAGCCGCTATCGCAGCCTGATCGAGTCGCTTCCCGTCGTCACGTACATCGACCGGGTCGACGAGCACGCTTCGAACGTCTACACGAGCCCTCAGATCGTCGAGTTGCTCGGCTGGCCGCGATCCGACTGGGCGAACGATCCGCACCTATTCGAGAAGATCATCCATCCCGACGACGCCGAGCGCGTGCTCGCAGCGGTCAGCCACGCGAACGAGACCCGAGAGCGGTTCGATTCGGAATACCGCCTGCGCCACCGCGAGGGCCACTACGTCTGGATCCGCGACCTCAGCACGATCGAGGACGACGGCGGAGAAGCGTTCGCTCGCGGGTTCCTGCTCGACATCACCGAGCAGAAGAAGCTCGAGGAGCAGCTCCGGCAGGCGCAGAAGATGGACGCGCTCGGGCAGTTCGCAGGCGGGATCGCACACGACTTCAACAACCTGCTGACGGGCATCGGGGGGTACGCCGAACTGGCCACTTCGACAACTGAGCGCGGCACGCTGGTGTCGCGCTGCCTCGACGGAATCAAGACCGCTACCGAAGAGGCAGCCGGCCTCACGTCCCGGCTGCTCGCCTTCAGCCGGCGGAACGTGCCGGAGCGCCAGATCGTCGACCTGAACGAGATCGTGCGCGAAGCTGCATCGCTGCTCGAACGGGTCGTCCGATCCGACGTGCGCGTGACCCTCGCTCTGATGCACCCACTGCCCGCCATCTCAGCCGATCTCGCGCAGCTGAAGCAGGTGGTGCTCAACCTCGCCCTGAACGCGCGGGACGCGATGCCCGACGGCGGCACGCTGACGATCGAGACGACCGTCTCCGGCCAGTCCGTTGTCCTGCGCGTGCGCGACAGCGGGATCGGCATGGACGCGGCGACGAGGTCGCGCGCGCTGGAGCCCTTCTTCACGACGAAGCCGGAGGGCGAGGGGACGGGCCTCGGGCTGTCTCTCGTCTACGGCGTCGTCGACGAGCTCGGCGGGCGGCTCTCGATCGAGTCGGCGATCGGCCTCGGCACGATCATCGAGGTTGCGCTCCCCGCGGCGCACGCCCTGCCCGACGAACCGGCGGAGCTGGACGACGACGAGCCTGCCCCCGTGCTCAACGCCGAGCGTGTGCTCGTCGTCGAGGACCGGCAGGTCGTTCGCGAGCTGACGCGCGACGTCCTCGAGTCGGCGGGCTTCGACGTGATCGCCGTTGCGGGGGGCCGCGAGGCGCTCGAAGAGGTGGCTGCGAGCCGACCGTTCGACCTGCTGCTCACCGACGTCGTGATGCCGGAGATGAGCGGCCCCGAGCTCGCCGTGAAGCTCCGCGCAAAGCGACCCGACCTGCCCGTCCTCTACATGTCGGGTTACACCGATGACGTGCTCAGCGCACACGAGCTGGCACAGGACGCGACGGCGTTCCTGCGCAAGCCGTTCGGCAACGCCGAGCTGGTCACCGCCGCGCGCACGTTGCTCGATGCTCAGCCCTGGGCGCCGGCGGCGTTGGCGAAGGCCAAGAGCTCGGTGTCCACCTCCACCGCCTGACCAAGCCGCCGCTTCAGGTAGAGGGCGTTCTCGATCGCGTAGCCCTCCCAGTCGTTGTTGAAGTAGGCGAACACGTCGACCTCGCTCGCCCAGCGCTCAAGACGCACCGCCCACTCGTCGAGCTCCGCATGCGAGTAGTTGCCGTTCGCGCCGTGCGTGCCGCCGTGGAAGCGGACGAATGCGAAGTCAGCGGTCAGCTCACGTGCCTGGAAGTCGTTCACCTGCGGGCGGTCGCCGATCACCAGCGCAACGTCGTGCTCGCGCAGCAGCGTGTACGTCTGCTCGGTGAACCACGACGGGTGGCGGAACTCGAAGGCGTGCCGCTGTCCGTCCTCGAGGTACTCGAGCGTCCGGGCCAGGCGGTCGAGGTCGAGTGGGAACGTCGGCGGCAACTGCCAGAGCAGCGGCCCCTGCTTCGGCGAGTCGAGCAGCGGCTGGATGCGCTCGTAGAGCAGCGGGAGATGCTGGGGCACGTCGAGGAGCCGCTTGATGTGCGTCACGTAGCGGCTGACCTTCACCGCGAACGTGAACCCGGCGGGCGTCTCCTCGACCCAGCGCGCGACGGTCGCTGCCTTGGGCAGGCGATAGAACGTCATGTTGATCTCGACGGTGTCGAAGTGCTTCGCGTAGAAGCCCAGCCACTTCCTCGGCGCGCAACGGGGCGGATAGAAGACGCCATTGCGCCAGTGCGTGTAGTTCCAGCCGGAGCAGCCGACCCTTATGCCGTGAGGGCTGTCGCGAGCCGAGCGCACAGCTCGTCGTTCCCGGCCGCGACGACGCGTGAACGTCCGACGAGGTCGAGCGGGGCGTCCGCGAACGGCGGCGCGTCGGGCAGGTCGATCGCGAGCCCCTGCTCGAGCACGAGCAGTTGCGCGGCGGCGATGTCGACCGAGCGAGCGGCCTTCAGGGAGACAACGCCGTCGACGCGCCCGGCGGCGAGGTGGCAGAGCGTGATCGCCAGCGAGCCCATGATCCGCAGGCGGTGTGCGACGCCGTCGAAGCGCGCGGCGTTCTCCGAGACGTATGCGGTCGTCGTCGCCTCGAACGACAGAATCTCCAGCTCGTCCTTCGGCCGCTCGGTGATGGGCTTGCCGTCGAGGAAGGCGCCGCCTCCGCGCGTCGCCGTCCACTCCTCGTGCGCGCCGAAGTCGTAGACGTACGCGAAGACGACGTCGCCCATCGTGTCGCCCTCGGCAACGGCGATCGAGATCGAGAAGAACGGGATGCCTCGCTTCGCGTTCAACGAGCCGTCGATCGGATCGACGACGACGGTCCAGCGGCCGTCGCCGTAGAGGCCGATCTCTTCGCTGACGATGCGTACGTCCTCGCCACGGAAACGCTCGAGGATCACCGCCTCTGCGGCGGCGTCGATCGCGGTCGTGTCGTCGCCGCCCTCACCGTCTCCCTGCACCGGCTCGCGGTCGGCGCGGAACGGCAACTCCTCGAGCACGCGCTCGACGTCGTCGCGTGCCGCTCGACACAGCGTCAACCAGTCGGGTGTCAAACGGGGTGGAACAGCAGGCCGGAGGTGAGCTTGGGGAAGAAGAACGTCGACTTCTGCGGCATCACATCGCCGGCTTCCGCGAACGCCGCGACCTGCTCCGTCGTCACGGGCTGGAGGAGGAATGCGGCCGCCGCATCGCCCCGGTCGACGGCTGCGATCGCCTCGTCGGCGTAGGCGGTGTAGCTGACGCCTTCCGGCGCGAACGACTCGACGACGCGCGGGCCGAAGTCGTCGTCGGTGCGCACGTGCAGGTACTTGCCGTCGCGGTAGAGCGTGACGCCGTCGCCGGGACCTTCGACGTCATCCCCCGGAACGTCGCCAACCGACTGCACGATGCGGTGCGTCGGGAAGATCTCGAGCCCGGGTGCGCGCGACGAGACAAGGATCGCGAAGGTGTGCGTCGCCGCCGGATTCTCGTCGCGGTAGGCGACGGCGGTCTCGTAGCGGTGGTGCCCGTCTGCGATCAAGAGCGGCGTGTCGATCGCCACCTCGCCGGCCGCGATCGGCCACATGCGCGTGCGCACGCCGCCCTCCTCGACGTCGACCGCGGGCTCGCCCTCGGGACGCGTGAAGACCGGGTCGGCGTCATAGAGCAGGAAGATCGGCTCGAGCTGCGTCTGGGTCGCGCGCAGCAGGCGCAGCCGTCCCTCCTTCGGCCCGGCGTGTGTCCGCTCGTGCGGCAGGATTTGCCGCTCCTCGTACGGCGAGACGGGAACCGAGGCCGCGACGCCCTCACGGGTGCGGGCAACCCCGTCAGGCCCGACGTAGTCCTGAGCAACCCACCAGTAGAGCTCGTCACCGGATGCGAGCACCCCACGCTCGCGCCAGTCCGCGAAATCAGCTGCAGCCTGCTCCTCGGAGTCCGGCAGCGTCAGGTGCACGACGTTGTAGGGACTGCGCGCAAGGTAGACGCGGCGCTGCTCGTCCGAGATCACGTCGTACGGCGGTGCCACCACCTCGTCGAACGGCCCGGCGACTTCGGGGTTGTAGCGAAGCGCGCGAAAGGGTCTGATGGTCGGCACTCCGGCAGACTAGACATCGTGGTTCGCACCTTGTCGCAGGCAGCGAAGTGGGTCGACAAGGTCGGCCTCGCGCTGCTCTTCCCGAAGAGCGACGTCGTGCTTCCTTCGCTCTGGGAACAGGTGAACGGCGACGCCACCCGCAACTGGGCGGTGCGCGACGAGGAGGGCGGCTTCGTCGAGTGGACGGAAGAGATGGGCTTCCTCTGGGGCGCGAAGGACGAGCTGCCCGCGCAGGGGCTCGTCTGCGTGGGCAAGCATGTCGCCCGGGCGGCGACCTGTGTCGCCCCGCGCCTCGTCCCCACGCTGGTCGCTGCGGGCGAGCCGTATGAGCCCGAGGGTCTCGAGGCCGAGGTCGTCGATGCGATCGCCGGCGAAGGACCGCTGACGGGACCCGCGCTGCGCGGGCTGACGGGTGCGCCGAAGAAGGACGTCGACAAGGCCGTCGTCGCGCTGCACCGCCGGCTCGTGCTCACGAACTCGCACCTTGTGGAGGAGGACGGGCCGTGGGGTGCGATCGCCCACGACCTGCTCGCGCAGAAGTGGAAGCTCCCGAAGCGGCTCCCGCCGCGGGAGGAGGCCCGGCGCGAGCTCGCACGGCTCTTCCTCGTCGCGGCCGGCGAGGTGACGGCCGCAGACCTCAGCCCGCTCGGCTGGCGGCGCAAGGAGGCCGTGGCGGTGCTGGACGAGGTGGCAGACGGCCGGGACGAGGAGGGGTTCCGCATCTGGGTGCGGCGTTAGATGATTGCTCGGCAATTGGAGCACCCGCGGATGGTGGCCTGGATGCGGCGCATCTCGGCCAGGTCGGGCTTGAACGTAGGCACCGCTATGCCCTTCGCCCGACCTGTCCGACCTACTTGATCCAGACCATCCCCGCAAGCACTCGAATTTCCGATCAACCATCTAGGCTGGCTTTGATGACGATCGCCGAGCTCTCCGAGGATCGCGTCGTCGAAGGCGTGTACGCCGTGAAGACGAAACGGAAGCTCCGGACGAAGAGCGGCGCCTCGTACCTCGCGCTCGAGCTCGTCGACGCTACCGGGAAAATCGAAGCGCGGATCTGGAAGGACGTCGAGCTGCTCGACGGCCGCTTCGGCGAAGGCGACGCGGTGCGGGTGCTCGGGCGCGTCGAGAAGTTCCAGAACCGCCTGCAGCTCGACGTGCGCTCGCTCGAGGCGTCCGACGTCGATCCCTCGTCGCTCACGCCGACGATCCGGCGCGACGCCGACGAGATCGCCGGCTTCCTCGACTTCCTCGTCGCAGAGATCTCCCACCCGGCGCTGACCGCGACCGTGCAAGCGGTGCTCGCAGACCGCGACCTCGCCGCGTACCCGGCGACCCCGGACGAGCACCACTCTTACGCAGGCGGACTGCTCGAGCACACCGTCGGCGTCGCGACGCTTTGCCGAGAGACCTCGCAGCTCCACCCGCGGCTGCGGCCGGACCTGTTGCTGGCGGCAGCGCTCGTGCACGACGTCGGGCGCACGATCGAGCTCGGCCGCGGGCCTGCGTTCACGGTCACCGACGAGGGACGTCTGCTCGGGCACGTGCACCTTGGCCTGCGGCTGATCGAGGAGCGAGCGCAGGGACTGACCGCCGGCCAGCTCGCGGAGCTCTTGCACTGCGTTGCCGTGCACCACGACGCGCGCGCGGCCCGCACCGCCGAGGCCGCGGTGCTCTACCACGCAAATCAGCTCGACGCGATCGCCGCCACCCGCAGAGTCGATTGACCCCGCTGCTTCTGGCACTCGGGGCGTCCCTCGCCTGGGGCGTCTCCGACTTCGTGGGCCCTTTGGTCGCCCGAACGCTGGGTGCGTTGCGCGTCCTCTTCTGGGCGCAGGTCGGCGGGCTGCTGGCCATCGGGCTCGCTGTGGCGATTCGCGGCCAGGGGCCTGCGGGGTGGGCGGTGCTGTTTGCAGTCCTCGCCGCGATCGGCGGAATGCTCGGGTTGTTCGCGTACTACCGCGGCATCCAGCGAGGCGCGATCAGCGTCGTCGCGCCGATCGCGGGCATCTCGGCGATCGTTCCGGTGATCTTCGGGATCGCGACCGGCGACAGCCCCTCCCCGTTGCAGCTCACCGGCGTTGCGTGCGCGCTGCTCGGCGTCGTGCTTGCCTCGATCGAGCATCACGAAGGCACCCGCCGGGTCGCCGCGGGGGCGGGACTGGCGCTGCTCGCGGCCGCCGGCTTCGGCTTCTACTTCCCGTGGATGCACGAGGCCGGGAAGGCCGACTTCTGGTGGGCGTCGCTCACGTTCCGCACCGTCGCACTGCTGCTCGTCGCAGCTGTCGTGGCGCAACGACGCACGCCGCTGAGACTCGGCAAGCGCGACCTCGCGATCGTGTTCGCGGCCGGGATCGGCGACACGGTCGGCAACGCGCTCTTCGCTGCGTCCTCGACGCACGGACTGGTCAGCCTGACCTCGGTGCTCGCGTCGCTCTATCCCGTCGTGACCGTGCTGCTTGCGGCATCGGTGCTGCACGAGCGGGTCGCGCCGATGCAGCGAGCCGGGATCGTGCTGACGCTCACCGGCGTCGTGCTGATCTCGATCTGAGCCTGCCGATCTCGTTCTGAGCGACGAGATCCCTTTCGATCTAGTCCGCGATAGCCCCCTGCGTCCGCAGGACCGGCATCCCACCGGAGTAGCTGTCGCTATGTC
>DATBDB010000149.1:0-8660 GCA_036270155.1 Gaiellaceae bacterium | reverse complement strand
CTGGGCGACGGGCCGGCCCGCGACCGAGATCTCGCCGTCCCGCACGACGGCGAGCCGGCCGTCGGGCGCGTACGCCGGGTCCTCACCGTCGGTGACCACGCGCGCGGCGCCGCCGTACCAGCGCACGGAGATGATCTGCTGGTCGCGGTCGAACACGATCCGTTTGCCGTCGGGCGACCAGGCCGGGTGCGCGCCTTCCGCGAGCGCGCGTTCGTCGAGCCCGTCGACCCGGACCGTGTACACGTGGCCCTGGCGCGTGAACGCGAGGCGTCGCCCGTTCGGCGCCCACGCAGGCTGGTCCGCATCGCGGACGAGCCCGCCGCGATGCGTGCCGTCGGCGTCGGCGACCCAGAGGTCGCCCTTGGTCACGAAGGCGATGCGCTCGCCGCTCGGGCTCCAGGCCGGCGCGTAGCCGATCGGCAGCACGCGGTCTCCTCCCACGTGGATCCCTGCGAGGGCGAAGGCGAGCGCTGCGAGTGTGCTCATGCGAGCTGGGCCGAGGCTTCGGCGAGCGTCAGCACGGGGCCGACGCAGGTGTCCTTGCCCTCGAGCAGATCGAGCCAATGCTGCAGCGTCCGGGAGCGGAAGAGCTCTTCGAGCTCAGGCAGACGCTCGGCAAATGCGCGGTCGATCAGATCCGGGCGGTCGAGCAGGTCGCAGAGGTTACGCCAGAACTTCGGCTCGAGCGCGGCAACGGTGAGGTGGCGGCGGTCGGACGTCTCGTAGATGCAGTAGCAGGCTGCGCCGCCGGTAAGCAGGCGCGGGAGCGGCTCGCCATGAAGCCGGTGCGCGACGAACCGGTACGAGCCGTGCGTCATCGACACGACCAGCCGCGCGCCCCGTCCCGTGCGTTCGCGCTCGAGCAACGCGGCCAGCACGTCGATCACGGCGGCTTGTGCGCCGGCGCCGAGGTCGGCGATCTGAACGGGAGGGAGTGCGGGGGCGGTGTCCTCGAGTGCGCCGGCGTAACCGAGGTAGGTAAGGTCGTGGCCCGCGTCGAGCATGTGCGGCCCGCCTAGCCCGAAGCCGGTGATCGAGCAGAGGATGGTCGTCTCGGGCAGCTCCACGCCGAGCCGGTCCCAGACGCCCGGGCGAAAGCCCTCGAGCACGACGTCGGCTTCGGTCAGCACGGCGGGCGGCGGCTCCGTGCGCGCGTCCCAGGCGACGATCTCCTTGCCGTCGTTGAGCGCGCGGTAGGCGCTCGGGTTCGTCGCTGCGACGGGATCGCCCTCCGGCGGCTCGATCTTCACGACGCGCGCGCCGAGCCGCAGCAGCTCCCGGCTCGCGAACGGACCGGGGAGATAGCGGGTCAGGTCGGCGACGGTGACGCCTGCGAGTGGATGCACCGCGCCGATTATGCTGCCAGGCGTTGGCCGAGCGGACGATCGACAGACGGAGGGACCTCCTGGACGCCGCGGTGCGCGTGTTCGCGCGCAAGGGTTTTCATGCGTCCCGCGTCGGTGACATCGCCGAGGAGGCGGGTGTCGCGCACGGTTTGCTCTATCACTACTTCCGCTCCAAGGAGGAAGTGCTCGAGACAATCTTCCGTGAGGTCTGGGAGCTCCTGGCGGCAGACACCGACCGCATCGAGCACGCGGATGTGCCGCTGCGCGAGCAGCTGCGCCGTTTCGCGCGGATCTATCTCGGGTCGTGGTTGCTGACGCCGGATCTGATTACGGTGCTCGTCCGCGAGATCGCGCGCAGCCCCGCCGTGGGCACCCGCATCGACGAGGTCGGTGTGATTTTCCGGTCGCTGCAGCGCATGATTGCGTCAGCGCAGGAGCGTGGAGAAGTGCGCCCCGACTGCGACCCGAGGCTCGCGGCATGGGTCGTCTACGGCGCGCTCGAGGAGATCTTGACCGGCTGGGTGCTCGGGCAGCTGCCGTCCGAGGAAGTGGACGTCGAGCGCGCCGTCGTCACCGTCGTCGACGTTGCGTACGCGGGGCTCGCAGCGTGAGCGAACGCATCTTCAACTTGCTCGACTGCGAGGTCGCCGAGGATCCGCGTGTGCGCGACGGCAACCGCTTCACGCGGGCGATGCTGGGACAGGCCGTCGGCGCAAAGTTGACGGGGTTCAGCATCTACGAGCTCCCACCGGGCGAGGCGGCGTGGACATACCACTACGAGCTGAACCGCGAGGAGTGGGTGATCGTCATCGACGGCGAGGTCGTCGTGCGCACGCCGACGGGCGACCGGACGCTGCGTGCGGGCGATGTCGTCTGCTTCCCACCGGGCGAGGAGGGCGCGCACCAGGTGCGGAACGACTCGGACGCGGTCGCGCGCTTCGCGATGGCGTCGTCATGGGCCGGCGAGGGTTACGTCGCTGTGCGGCCGGACAGCAACACAGCGCTGATCGTCGGCCCTGGTTTCCGCCAGATTGTCCCCCTCGACGAGAGCTTCGACTACTGGGAGCGCGAGCCGTGAGCGAGCTCAACCTTTTCGACGTCGAGGTGCAGAAGGACGACGAGGATGCGCCCGGCTACCACGTCTCGTTTGCGCGGATCGGCCCGCTGGTCGGCGGCCGGCTGCTCGGGTGTCGGTGTATGAGCTGCCCCCGGGCCAGAGCGTCTGCCCGTACCACTACGAGCTCGGGTTCGAGGAATGGCTGCTCGTGCTTACCGGACGCCCGACGCTGCGCACGCCCGAGGGCGTGCGCGACCTGCGGCCGTGGGACGTCGCGTTCTTCCCTGACGGCGAGGCGGGAGCCCACAAGGTGACGAACAACACCGACGAGACGCTGCGCGTCGCGATCCTCTCGAACAAGAGCGACCCCGGCGCAGCGATCTACCCCGACTCGAACAAGGTCGGCATCTTCCCACCGAACAAGCTCTTCCGCATCGGCGACGCGGTCGACTATTTCACGGGGGAGGTGCCCGAAGGCACCTCCCCCGCCGGCTCTCCCTAAGGCGCCGGGACGGCGACGCGGTTCGCCGGCACGATCTGTGCCTGGAACGCGAACACGTCGCGGCTCTGCGGGTCGATCAGTGCCTTGACCCAGTGGTTGTCGTTGATGCCGTTCTGGGCGTTGTCGCCGAATGTCTCGACGCGCGTGAAGTTCTCGAGACGCTTGCCGCTCGCGTCCTGCAGCGGCTTGTCGACGCGGAAGTAGTGCGAGTCGCCGTACACGAGCGCGACCGGCTTCTTGAAGGCGATCGTCAGGTCGCGCAGCGTGACGAGCAGGTCGTGGTAGCCGTCCGGCTGCCCATCGGTTTCGACGAGCGTCGTGGGGTTGCGAAGGGGAGCCCGGGTCCCGTCGCTCAGGTCGAAGCCCGGGTCGGCCTGCCACACGATCATCACGCCGGCCGAGTTCTGGGCTGTCGCCTGCGCGAACGTGTCCTTCAGCCACTGGATGTCCGCGGCGTTACGCGCCTGATACTCGACCGGGTCGCCGGCCGGGTCGGGCGCGCCGCCGCCGCTCGAGCAGCGGTTGTTGCAGGTTCCCTGAACGTTCACCGTCGCAAAGGTGACCTTGTGGAACGTCCAGCGACGGTTCTCGACACACGGTGTCGGGAAGTACGGCCCGGCGGTCGAGCCCGGCGTCGTGTTGGTCGTACCGACGCACTGCGGCGTGCTCTGAACCTCGGCCTGCATCGTCTTCTGTCCGAATGACCGGTCAGACGAGAACAGAACCTGCCGCTCGTGCTGCAGCCGCTCGAGCTCGTTGTACCCGCCGTTGGCGGGGCGGTCGCAATCCGTCCAGTCGTTGTCGCCCGGCGTGAAGAAAGCGGGCTGCTGGAGCGCGTTGAGGTACCCGATGGCCTGCGTGTACAGCGCGTCGCCGCAGGTCGTGGGCGTCGCGGAGCCCGGCGTGCCGCTCCCGGCCTTCAGGTCGCCGTCATTGATCGAAAACGAGATGTCCGAGTTGTTCATGTCGGCGATCACGTTCGGAACTCCGACTTGCGCCTGGATGTCCGAGTACGGCATGTCGCCCCAGAGGCCGACGGAGTATTCGAACGTCTTGTTGTTGGTCGAGCCGTTTCCACTCACGGCAATCCCCGCCGTGACAAGCACCGCAATGGCGGCAAGCGCCACCACGAGCCACTTCCTTCTACGCATAGTCCCTCCCGATCCGGTTTGCGACTGCTGACAGCGCGACGCTATGCCGGGTGCGCGTGACCAGGTGGTTGACGTCTCGTGACTAAACGTGTGCCGCGGAGTGTCCGTCGAGCGCATACGCGTGACGATGACGCGACGGATCGGTTCGCCTGGAAGTTGGCTACGCGCTCGCGTGCACCGGCGAGAGCGCCGGGGCCCACGAGCACAGCGGCGACGTCTCGCCGGTGGAGCCGTTCAGCTTGCGGAGGCCGAGCGCATGCTCTGCCTGCATCATCTTGTGGATCTGCGTCGTGCCCTCGTAGATGATCGGTGCGCGCGCGTTGCGGAAGTACCGCTCGATCCCGTACTCCGCGGAATAGCCGTACGAGCCGAACACCTGGATCGCGAGATGCGCAGCCTCGAACGCGGACTCCGTTGCATGCCACTTCGCAAGTGACGTCTCGCGTGTGTTGCGCTTCCCCTCGTTCTTCATCCACGCGGCCTGCATGACGAGCAGCTTCGACGTCTCGTAGCCGAGCACCATCTTCGCGATCATGTCCTGCACGAACTGGTAATTGCCGATCGGCTGACCGAACGTCTCGCGCTCGCGCGCATATTCGGTTGACCGCTCGAGGCAGGCGCGGATCACGCCGACGCCGCCCGCCGCGACCGTGAAGCGGCCCTGGTCGAGTGAGTGCATGGCGATCTCGAAGCCCTGGCCCTCTTCGCCGATCAGGCTCTCGGCGGGCACCTCGACGTTCTCGAAGAAGAGCTCGCCCGTCGAGCCGGCCCAGATGCCGAGCTTGTGCTCCGTGTCCCGGGTCGTGAACCCCTTCATACCCTTCTCGAGCACGAATGCGCTGATGCCCTTGTGGCCGGCGCCCGGGTCGGTCTTCGCGAAGACGAGCGCGTGGTCGGCAACCGATGCGTACGAGATCCAGTTCTTCTGGCCGTTCAGCACGTAGCTGTCGCCCTCCCGGCGTGCGGTCGAGCGCATCGACGCGACGTCGGACCCGGCACCCGGTTCCGTCAGCCCGAAGCAGGCGAGCTTCTCGCCCTTCGCCTGCGGCGTCAGCCAGCGCTGCTTCTGCGCCTCCGAGCCGTACTTGAGCAGCGACAGCGAGTTGAGCCCGACGTGAACCGAGATGAGCGTGCGGAACGCCGCCTCGCCGCGCTCGATCTCCTCGCACGCGAGCGCTTCCGCGACGTAGTCGAGTCCCGCACCGCCGTATTCCTCCGGGACGACGATGCCAAGGATCCCGAGCTCGGCCATCCCTTCGATCAGCTCCATGTCGAGCTTGTGATCGATGTCGTTCTGGATTGCGACGGGGAGGACGCGCTCGTCCACGAAGGCGCGCACCGTGTCCTGGATCAAGCGCTGCTCGTCTGTGAGGTTGAAATCCATCGGCGAGGAGCCTAGCGGTGCCAAGCGCCCCAGGGCTGTCGGCCTGCGCCATCCCCGAAACGGGTTACGCCGATGACTCCGTCAGGTGACCCGAAACCTGCGGTTTCGGTCGATACTGGGATGTGGCTTCAACTGCGGCACGAGCCTATCTGGCGTTCGGCGTGGTCGCCGTTGCGCTCGAGGTCGCCCTCGGAGGAAGCGCCTGGCTCTACAACGGCATCGGGCTGACATCCGCGGCCGTCATCCTGCTCGGGACGGTCCTGCACCGTCCGCGGGCCTGGCGGGCGTGGATCGGGCTCGGCGTTTCGCAGGCCTTCTTCTCCGTCGGAGACATCGTCTACGTCGGTGCTCCGTCGCCGTCCTTGGCCGATGCCTTCTATCTAGGAGGCGACGCGCTGCTCATCGCGTCGATCGCGTGGTTCGTGCTCTCGGACGGGCGCGTCCGCGACCAGAGCTCCCACCTCGACGCCTGTTTGCTCGCGCTGATCGTCGGCGTCTGCGGCTGGGCCTTGTTTGCGTCCGACGCCATGGGACGCGGGTCGGCAGCGTCGCGGGCGATCAGCTTGGCGTATCCCGTCGTGGACCTCGTGATCCTTGCGCTTCTCGCGCGCGCGATGTTCGTTCGCGGAACGCGAGGTCGCTCGTACTGGCTGCTGTTCGGAGCCATGGTGCTCCTCTTCATCGCGGACGGGGGCGACGTGATGCCGGCTATCAGCGCCAGCTACCAGCCGGGCGGCTGGCTCGACGTCAGCTGGTTGCTCAGCTACGTGCTCGTCGCGGTCGCAGCGCTTCATCCATCCATGACGCAGCTCATCGAGCCGAAGGCGGACGAAGACTCCTCGCTGTCAGTCAGCCGAGCGCTCGTCCTCGGGCTGGGCTTGATCGCCGTGCCCAGCGCGATGATCTTCCAGTACGCCATCGGATCTCCGAGCAAGGGCCTCGGCAACGAGATCGCGGTCTTCCTGATCGCCCTCGGCGTCGTCCTGCGAGGTGGCTTCCTCGTGCGCGACCTCGAGCGCCTGCGGCGGAAGGCGGAGCAGTCGGAGCGCCGCTTCCGGATGGTGTTCGAGCGCGCCCCGATCGGGATCTCGATCGGGAGCAACGGGATGATGACCGAGACAAATCCCGCCTTGCGGCGCATGCTCGGGTACTCCGGGAGCGAATTCGCCCGCCTGCACTACACCGATGTCACGCATCCGGACGACCAGGACTTCAAGCAGCAGGTCGAGCTCGACAACGGGAGCCGTGACGCGTTCGCGATCGACAAGCGCTATCGCAGGAGCGACGGCACCTACATCGAGGCTCACGTGAACGTCGCGCTCGACCTGCAGGACGGCCTCGGCATCAGTCTCGTCGAGGACGTGACCGGACGTCGCGAGCTCGAGGACCAGCTTCGTCAGGCCCAGAAGATGGACTCGATCGGCAAGCTTGCGGGCGGCATCGCCCACGACTTCAACAATCTGATGACGGCGGTGATCGGCTACAGCGACCTGCTCCTGCAGCAGTCTGGCGTCGACGACGGTGGACGCGAGAAGGTCGAGGCGATTCGCGACTCAGCAGTCCGTGCGAGCGATCTCACGCGGCAGCTACTTGCCTTCAGTCGCCGGCAAGTCATGCAGACGCAGGACATCGACCTCCGCGACGTCGTGAAGAAAATGGACACGCTGCTCAAGCGCCTCATCGGCGAGGACGTGCGCTTGCAGACGATCATCGGCGCCGAGCCGGTGATCGTCCGCGCCGACCAGACGCAGCTCGAGCAGGTCGTGATGAACCTCGCAGTCAACGCGCGCGACGCGATGCCGGAGGGCGGGACGCTGACCGTGGCGGTTCTGGCTGACGGCGAAACCGCCGTGCTCTCGGTGGTCGACGAGGGGATCGGCATGGACGACGAGACCCGTGCCCAGATCTTCGAGCCGTTCTTCACGACGAAGCCGCTCGCCGAGGCCTCCGGGCTCGGCCTCTCGACGGTGCACGGCATCGTCGGCCAGAGCGGTGGGACGGTGCAGGTGGAGAGCGAGCAGGGCCGGGGGACGACCTTCACGGTTCGTCTGCCCGTGGCGCGGGCGGCGGTGTTGCCCGGTGACCCACAGCGCGCTACCCTGGTTGACTGACTCGTCAATCAATTTTCGGGAGCGTAGGCATGGCAACGGCTGAAACGGCAGTCACGGGCGGCGTCTCGTTTGCTCTGACGGACGAGCAGAAGGAGCTGCGCGCTGTGGCGCGCGAGTTCGCCACGAAGGAAATTCGCCCGAAAGCCGCCGAATACGACGTCGGGATGACGCACCCGGTCGACGTGATCGCGAAGGCGCACGAGGTCGGCTTGATGAACTTGAACATTCCCGCCGAGCACGGCGGCCTCGGCCTCAACTCGTTCGACAGCATGCTCGTCGGTGAGGAGCTCAACTGGGGCTGCACCGGCATCGGCACCTCCCTCGGCGCGAACGGCCTCGGCGCGGGGCCGGTCATGATCGCCGGCAGCGACGAGCAGAAGTCGACCTGGCTCCCGCCGCTGCTCGAGGAGCCCATCCTCTGCTCGTTCGGGCTCTCCGAGCCGGAGGCCGGGTCCGACGTCGCGCGCCTCAAGACGACAGCTGTGCGCCGCGGTGACGAGTACGTGCTCAACGGGTCGAAGACGTTCATCACCAACGCGGGCTATGCGGCGTGGACGGTCGTCTTCGCGAAGACCGACGTCTCAAAGGGGCACCGCGGCATGTCCGCGTTCATCGTCCCGATGGACACGCCGGGCGTGACGATCGAGCAGCACCTCGACAAGATGGGGCAGCGTGCGACCGACACGTCGGCGTTCGCGCTGCAAGACGTCGTCGTCCCCGCAGCCAACCGTCTCGGCGAAGAGGGCGACGGCTTCAAGCTCGCGATGCAGACGCTCGACTTCACACGGCCCGGCACTGCGATCGGCGCGGTCGGCGTCGCGCAGGCGGCCTATGAGCTCTCGGTCGAGTACGCGAAGGAGCGCGTCACGTTCGACGTCCCGATCGCGATGCACCAGGGCGTCAACTTCATGATCGCCGACATGGCGACGGAGATCGAAGCGGCGCGCCTCCTCACGTGGCAGGCTGCGTGGATGCTCGACCAGGGTGACCGCGCGACGCTGTACTCATCGTTCGCCAAGCGCTTCGCCGCCGACACGGCGATGAAGGTCACGACCGACGCGGTGCAGGTCTTCGGTGGATACGGCTACATGAAGGAGTACCCGGTCGAG
>DATBDB010000148.1:0-6248 GCA_036270155.1 Gaiellaceae bacterium | reverse complement strand
GTCAACGAGCGCTTCGAGACGTCGAAGCCGGGCGTGTACGCGATCGGTGACGTGGCCGAGTTCTTCGATCCCGTGTTCGGTCGCCACCGGAGGATCGAGCACTGGTCGAACGCGGCCTACCACGGGACGACGCTCGGTCGGATCCTCGCCGGAGAAGACGCCCGCTACAACGTCGTCTCGTCGTTCTTCTCCGAGCAGTTCGGCCGCTCGTTCAAGTCGTTCGGCGACCCGCTGGGCCACGACACGACCGCGCTGGACGGCGACTTTCGTGAGGAGCGTGCCGTTCTGCGCTTCCTCCGCCAGGGCAAGGCAGTCGGCGCGGTCACGACCGGGCTGGACGAAGACGCGGAAAATGCGCTGAAGGAGGAGATCAGAGCCGGCGCAGCAGTACACGCATAGCCGTTACGCTCGCAGGGAAGCCACCGCGAGGAGGATCGTTGCCCAACTCGGAGATCGAACAGCTCTCCATCGACACCATCCGGACGCTTTCCATGGACATGGTCCAGAAGGCGAACGCCGGGCATCCCGGCACCGCGATGGCGCTCGCCCCGATCGCGTACCTGCTCTACACCGAGGTGATGCGGCACAACCCGGCGAGCCCGCACTGGCCTGACCGCGACCGCTTCATCCTCAGCGCCGGCCATGCGGCCGTTCTGCAGTACTCGACGCTCCACCTGGCGGGGTACAACCTCTCGCTCGAGGAGCTCAAGCGCTTCCGCCAGTGGCAGTCGGCCACGCCCGGCCATCCGGAGTTCCGTCACACCGAGGGCGTCGAAGTGACGACCGGCCCGCTCGGCCAGGGCTTTGCGAACGGCGTCGGCATGGGCTTCGCCGAGCGCTTCCTCGCCGACACGTTCAACCGGCCGCACCACAAGATCGTCGACCACCACGTCTACGCGATCTGCTCGGACGGCGACCTGATGGAAGGCGTCTCGTACGAGGCGGGATCGCTTGCCGGCACGAACGGGATCGGCAAGCTCATCTACTTCTACGACGACAACCACATCACGATCGACGGCACGACGGCGATCTCGTTCACCGAGGACCGCGCGAAGCGGTTCGAGGCGCTCGGCTGGCACGTGCAGTCGATCGCCGACGTGAACGACCTCGACGCCCTCCGCGCGGCGATTGCGAACGCGCAGGCCGAGACGGCGCATCCGTCCATCATCATCGTGCGAACGCACATCGCGTTCGGCGCACCGAAGGCCGTCGACACCGCGAAGGCGCATGGCTCGCCGCTCGGCGAGGCAGAGGTCGCAGCGACGAAGAAGGCGCTCGGCTGGGACCCCGAGAAGCACTTCTACATTCCCGACGAGGTCGCGACGCACATGAACCAGGTCGACCGCGGCAACGAGCTCGAGACCGAATGGCAGCAGCGGTTTGCAACGTGGTCGCAGGCGTTCCCCGATACGCGCGAGAAGTGGGACGCGGCGTGGGCAGGGAAGATCGGCCCATGGACGGCACCCGAGTTCAAGCCGGGCGAGGAGATCGCGACACGCGATGCAGGCAAAGAAGTGATGCAGGCGTTCAAGAACGCGGTGCCGACGATGATCGGCGGCGCTGCCGACCTCGTCGAGTCGACGAAGACCGAGTTCGACGGCGGCGGCTACTTCTCCGACAAGTGGTCCGGGCGCAACATCCCGTTCGGGATCCGCGAGCACGCGATGGGCTCGATCGTCAACGGGATCGGCGCGCACGGCGGTTGCGTCAAGCCGTACGGCTCGACGTTCCTGATCTTCAGCGACTACATGCGCCCAGCAGTGCGCCTGTCCGCGCTGATGGGGCTGCCCGTCGTCTGGGCGTGGACGCACGACTCGGTCGGCCTGGGCGAGGACGGGCCGACGCACCAACCTGTTGAGACCTACGCCGCCTTGAGGGCGATCCCGAACCTCTGGTTCGTGCGGCCCGCGGACGCGAACGAGACCGCGGCGGCGTGGAGGGTCGCCCTGGAGCGCACGGACGGTCCGGTCGCGCTCTCGCTCTCGCGCCAGAAGGTGCCGACGCTCGACCGGGGCGACCTGGCGCCGGCGTCGCTGCTCGAGCGCGGGGCGTACACGCTGTGGGAGTCGAGCTCCTCGCCCGACCTGATCCTGATCGCGACGGGCACCGAGGTGGCGCTCGCGCTGGAAGCCGGCCGGAAGCTCGCCGGCGACGGCACCGCGGTGCGGGTCGTGTCGATGCCGTGCTGGGAGCTGTTCGCCGAGCAGTCGCACGAGTATCGGGACGAGGTGCTCCCGCCGGAGGTCGGCGCGCGGCTCTCGATCGAGCCCGGTGTCGAGCTCGGCTGGACGCGCTGGGTCGGCGACCGTGGCGACTCGATCTCGATCGACCACTTCGGCGCCTCCGCTCCCGGCAACACCGTCCTCGAGCACTTCGGCTTCAACCTCGACAACGTCGTGGCGCGTGCGGCGGCGTTGCTGGAGCGTGTGGCGTGAAGGAAGCAGAGACGATCAAGGCGTTCCTCTCGCTCGTCACGCCGGGATTCACCGTCGAAGGCGATCTGCCGGCCGTGACCCTCGACGGCGTCGAGATCAAGCACGACGGTCACGCAATCGCGATGGTCGAAGCCGACGGGCGCACGCTGCCGATTCGCTTCACCTTCGACGATGGGAAGATCGCGCGCGTGGAGGTCCTGTGAAGGTCGCGGTGGCCTTCGACCACCGCGGCGTCCACTTGCGCGAGCCCGTGCTCGAAGCGGTCGCCGGGCACGACGTCCTCGATCTCGGCACCGACACCGACGCGGTGCGGATCGACTACCCCGACAAGGCGCGCGAAGTGGGTGAGGCGATCCAGCGCGGCCACGTCGCGCGCGGGATTCTCGTCTGCGGCTCCGGAGTCGGCGCGTCCGTCGCGGCCTGCAAGCTGACGGGCATCCGCGCCGCGATCTGCCATGACATCTACAGCGCACACCAGGGTGTCGAGCACGACGACATGAACGTTCTCTGCCTCGGCTCGGAGGTCGTCGGCCCCTCGCTGGCGCGCGAGCTCGTGGTGGCATTTTTGAACGCGACCTTCGACGGCGGCGAGCGCTATGTGGCGCGGTTGCTCAAGGTCGCAGAGATGGAAAGGATGATGCGGCATGGCGAAGTCACGGCTTCATGAGCTCGCTGCACGCGGGCAGGCAGTTTGGTTCGACACGCTTTCGCGTGACCTCGTCCACTCGGGCGAGCTGAAGAGGATGATGGACGAGGACGCCGTCACCGGCGTGACGTCGAACCCGACGATCTTCCAGAAGGCGCTCTCAACGGGCGATGCATACGACGAGGACCTGAAGAAGCTCCTCGGCGAGACGGACGACGCGACGGAGATCTTTTTCTCCCTTGCGCTGCAGGACATCCGCGGCGCGGCCGACGTGCTCAAGCCGGCCTACGACGCGTCGAACGGCGTCGACGGCTACGTCTCGATGGAGGTCGAGCCGGGAATCGCGTACGACACCGAGAAGACGTTCGAGCAGGCGCGCTGGATCGCGACGGAGGTCGACCGCCCGAACCTGATGGTGAAGATCCCCGCGACGATGCCCGGGTTGCCGGCGATCGAGGATTGCACCGCGAAGGGCACGTCCATCAACATCACGCTGATCTTCTCGCTCGAGCGCTACAAGGCGGTCGTCGAGGCGTACCTGCGCGGGCTCGAACGGCTCGTCGCTTCGGGCGGCGATCCTTCGAAGGTCGCGTCGGTCGCGTCGTTCTTCGTCTCGCGTGTCGACTCGGAGGCGGACAAGCGCCTCGACGAGGTCGGCCACCCCGAGCTGAAGGGCAAGCTCGCGATCGCGAACGCGAAGCTCGCTTACGAGCATTACCTCCAGGAGTTCAGCAGCGAGCGGTGGGCCTACCTCGCAGGGAAGGGTGCGACGAAGCAGCGCTGTCTCTGGGCGTCCACGTCGACGAAGAACCCCGAGTACCGGGACGTGATGTACGTCGAGGAGCTGATCGGGCCGGAGACGGTGAACACGATGCCGCTCGACACGATCCGGGGGTTCCAGGATCACGGCGAGGTGCGTGGTGACACGGTGCTCGATGGCGTCAAGAAGGCACGCAAGCTGCTCGAGAAGCTCGCCGAGGCCGGCGTCGACTACGACGACGTGACCGAGACGCTCGAAGCGGAGGGCGTGCAGAAGTTCGCCGACTCGTTCGACCAGATCGTCGAGAGCATCCGCGCGAAGCGCACCACGCTGGCGGCTGCGTGAGCTCCACGTTGGTCGAGCGGATCTGGGCGCGCGACCCGACTGTCTGGACGGGCAAGGACGAGGGGGAGTGGCTGGGCTGGCTCGATCAGCCGTGGCGCATGCGCGAAGACGTCGATCTGCTCATGCAGTTTGCGGACTCGGTGGTCGACCGCATCGACGCGGTCGTGCTGCTCGGCATGGGTGGCTCGTCGCTCGCGCCGGAGGTGATCAAGCGCACGTTCCGCCAGGAGACGTTCCACGTCCTCGATACGACGCACCCGCAGGCGATCCGCGACCTCGAAACCCACCTCGACATCTCGCGGACGCTGTTCGTCTCGGCATCGAAGTCCGGCTCGACGCTCGAGACGCGCTCGCACACCGACTACTTCTGGGAGCGGAGCCCGCGTGGCGACAACTGGGTCGCCATTACCGATCCCGGCTCCGCTCTAGAACAGCTCGCGCGCGAGCGCGAGTTCGCAGGGATCTTCCCGGGAGAGCCGACGATCGGCGGGCGCTACTCGGCGCTGTCGGCATTCGGGATGCTGCCTGCAGCGTTGATGGGCGTCGATGTCGATGCGTTGCTGCTGCGTGCGATCGAGATGGCGGAGGCGTGTCGGCTCTCGGAGGGCAATCCGGGGCTGGAGCTCGGCCTCTCGCTCGGGGAGAACTGGAAGGAAGGACGCGACAAGGTGTGCATCGTCCCCGACGATGTCATTCCCCACAGCGGCGGTTTCGGCCTGTGGGCGGAGCAGCTCATCGCGGAGTCGACCGGCAAGCAGGGGAAAGGCCTGATCCCGGCGCCCGAGGAGCCGCCGGACGGAGTCGACCGTCAGGCGCAGGAGGTGCGCCTGTCCGGCGAGTACGAGTTGGGCCAGGAGTTCTTCCGCTGGGAGTTCGCCACCGCCGTCGCCGGCTCGATCCTCGGCATCAACCCGTTCGATCAGCCCGACGTCCAGTCGGCAAAGGACAAGACGCGTGAAGTGCTCGCCTCGGGCGCGGAGCCGGACGTGTCGCCGCAGGGCGCGCCCGAGGAGCTGTTCGCGCAGGCGAACCCGGGCGACTACGTCTGCATCCAGGCGTTCGTCAATCCGACGGCAGCGAACGAGCTGAAGGTGCTCGAGCTCGCGGGACGCGCCCGCGAGGCGACGGGCTGCGTCGTCACGCACGGCTTCGGCCCGCGGTACCTGCACTCGACCGGCCAGCTGCACAAGGGTGGTCCGCCGACGGGGCTGTTCCTGCAGGTCGTCGACGACACCGGCGACGAGCTCGCGATCCCCGGTCAGCCGTTCGGTTTCGGAAAGCTGATCCGCGCACAGGCCGCGGGAGACTTCGCGTCGTTGCAGGAGCGTGGCCGCCGGGTCGCGCGCATCCACATCGAGGAGGCGTAATGCAGCTCGGCATGATCGGCCTCGGCCGCATGGGTGGCAACATGGCCAAGCGGCTCGAAGAGCACGGCCACGAGATGAAGACGTTCGACCCGCAGGTGGACTCGACGGCGAAGACGCTCGAGGAGCTACGCGACCAACTCGCTGCTCCGCGCGCCTTCTGGATGATGGTCCCCGCGGGGAAGATCACCGAGGAGACGTTCCAGACGCTGATCGGGCTCGCCGAGGCGGGAGACGTGATCGTCGACGGCGGGAACTCGAACTTCCGCGACTCGCAGCGACGGTACGTTGAAGCGAAGCAACACGGCGTGAACTTCGTGGACGCCGGGGTCTCCGGCGGCGTGTGGGGCCTGAGTGTCGGCTACTGCTTGATGGTCGGCGGCGACGACGACGCGGTCGGGCAGGTCGAGCCGGTCTTCGTCGCGCTTGCACCCGAGGGCGGGTATGCGCACGTCGGCGCCTCGGGCGCCGGGCACTTCACGAAGATGGTGCACAACGGGATCGAGTACGGCCTCATGGAGGCGTACGCCGAGGGCTTCGAGGTGATGGAGCACTCCGAGTTCGGCCTCGACCTGCACGAGATCGCCGGCATCTGGCGGTACGGCTCGGTGGTGCGCTCGTGGCTGCTCGAGCTGCTGCACGCCGCGTTCGAGGAGGAGGGCGGCGATCTCGAGAAGATCAAGGGGTACGTCGAGGAT
>DATBDB010000147.1:0-7993 GCA_036270155.1 Gaiellaceae bacterium | reverse complement strand
CGCTGGTCGAGCGGATCCACGGCGTCGAGCACCGCCTGCTGCCCGAGGTGGTGAGGGACCTGTGTCTCGCCGCGCACTGATCAGCGTCTACGACAAGGAAGGCGTCGGCGCGTTCGCGCGCTCGCTGTCCGAGCTTGGTTGGGAGCTCGTTTCGTCGGGCGGCACCGCGTCGTTCCTCGAAGAGCAGGGGCTCGAGGTGACGACCGTCGAAGACGTGACGCAGGCGCCCGAGATGCTCGGCGGCCGCGTCAAGACGCTGCACCCGCGCATTCACGCGGGGATCCTGGCGCGGCGTGACCTGGCCGAGCACGTCGACACACTCGCGGAGCACGACATCGCGCCGATCGACCTCGTATGCGTCAACCTCTATCCGTTCGCCACGGTCGCTGCCGAACGCGGTAGGAGCGAAGCGGAGGTCGTCGAGATGATCGACGTCGGCGGGCCGTCGATGCTCCGCGCCGCCGCCAAGAACTTCACGCACGTCACGGTCGTGTCGAGCCCAGGCCAATACGCGGATGTGCTGGCCGAGCTGCGCGAACACGGCGACACCACCGACGAGACGCGCAGGCGGCTCGCCCGCGAGGCGTTCGAGACGAGCGCGGTATACGAGGCGACGATCGCGAACTGGTTCGGCGACACCGAGCCGTTCCCGGAGCAGCTGACGCTGGCGCTGCGCAAGGTGACAGATCTCAGCTACGGCGAGAACCCGCACCAGACCGGCGCGTACTACCGCGAGGTCGGCGCGCGGCGCCACCTGCTCTCCCAGGTAGACCAGCTCGGCGGCAAGGAGCTCTCGTACAACAACCTCGCCGACCTCGAAGGCGCGCGCCGCGTGCTGCGCGAGTTCGTGATGCCGGCCGTCGTGATCGTCAAGCACGCGAACCCGTGCGGTGTCGCCGTCGCCGCGACGATCGAGGAAGCTTGGGAGCGCGCACTCGCCGCTGACCCGGTCTCCGCGTTCGGCTGCGTCGCGCTGACAAACCGTCACGTGTCGGGAACGCTGGGCGGGCGCATCGCGGAGCACTTCGTCGAGGTGTTGATGGCCCCGGGCTTCGACGACGACGCCGTCGAAGCGCTGCGAACGAAGAAGGCGCTGCGGATCCTCCACGACCGCGAGCGCCGTTCCGAGACGCCCGGGGAGCGCGACTACAAGCGGGTGCTCGGCGGCATGCTGGTGCAGGAACGCGACTCGGACATCCAGGACCGCGAGGAGATGGAGCTCGTCGCGGGCGAGGTGACGGAGCAGCAGTGGGGCGACCTCCTGTTTGCGTGGCGCGTTTGCAAGCACGTCTCGTCGAACGCGATCGTGATCGCGCGCGACCTACAGACGATCGGCGTCGGCGCGGGGCAGATGAGCCGCGTCGACTCGGTCAAGATCGCGGTCGAGAAGGCGCGCGAGCACGGTCACGACCTGCAGGGAGCCGTGCTGGCAAGCGACGCCTTCTTCCCGTTCGCCGACGGCCCCGAGATCGCGCTCGGCGCGGGGATCGCAGCGATCATCCAGCCTGGCGGCTCGAAGCGCGACGGGAACGTCGTGGCGGCCGTCGACGCGGCGGGCGCCGCGATGGTCTTCACGGGCCGCCGCCACTTCCGGCACTGAGCCGCCGCGGCAGGTGTGGTGTCTGACACCCCGTTATCTCCGCATTGCGGCACGGCGCTTCTCAAAAGGTGTCAGACACCTCTTCGAAGCGCTAACGGGGTCGGCTTGTCGGCAGAGGTGTCAGACACCGGTCTAGGCAGCAGCCGTCGTGTTTGAGACGATTGTGGCACCCCTACGAATCCCTGGGAGGTTCGAGAATGGAAGCTGGCTCAACAGCCGGTAGACGTGACTTCGACCACCTGCGCGAGCACTCGATCGGGCTGCCGGGTGTCCTCTTCCAGTCGATCACGCATATGGCGCCGGCGGCAGCCGTCGCGTACTCCATCTACATCTCGGTGCCGCACGCAGGCCCCGCGCTCGCGCTCTCCGTTGGCCTGGCGCTCGCCGCATGCCTGCTCGCGGCCAACTCGATCGGTCAGCTTGCGAAGGAGCTGCCGTCCGCAGGCGGTCTGTACACCTACGCCGCACGCACGCTCGGCCCGTATGTCGGCTGGATGGTCGCCTGGCTCTTCCTGCTGTTCGAACCGCTTGTCGCGCCGTTCCTCTTTCTCGAGTGCGGTTGGGCGATGCACGAAGTGATGAGCACCGAAGTCGGCTGGAACTACACGGGCCAGTGGTGGATCTGGGTGCTCGCCACAGCGGCGATCGTCTTCTTGCTCACCTACCGCGACATCCGCATCTCCGCGAAGGCGGGCGTGATCCTCGGCGTGTTCGAGATCGGCGTCTTCGCGGCGCTCGCGATCTGGATCCTGATCTCGCACGCGGGCGACCTGAGCCTGCAGCCGTTCAACCCGAACAACGCACCAGAGGGCGCATTCACGGGAGTCGGCAAGGGGATGGTCTTCGCGATCCTCGCGTTCATCGGCTTCGAGGCCGCCGCACCGCTCGGCGAAGAGGCCAAGCACCCGCGGCGCACGATCCCGCGCGCGGTCATTTACTCCTGCCTCGGGATCGGGCTCTTCTACGTGCTGCTCTCCTATGCCTGGGTCTTCGGCGAAGGCGGCGTCGCGACGTTCACCGCCAAGGCCGGCGGCAGCGGTGACCCGTGGCGCGAGATGGCGAAGGTGTTCTGGGGCGCGGGCTGGGTGCTCGTGTTCGCCGCCATCATCAACTCGATCATCGCCAACTCGAACGCCGGCTTCAACGCCGCCACACGCGTCTTCTATGCGATGGCGCGAAACGGGATCGCACCGAAAGCGCTGGCGCGCACGCACCCGGTGTTCAAGACGCCGCACATCGCGATCCTCGCCAACCTCGGGATCGCCGTCACCCTCTCGTTCATCATGGGCTGGAGATGGGGCCCGCTGAACGGCTTCATCATGCTCGCCACGGCCGCCACGGTCGTGGTGATCATCGTCTACATGCTGGTGATGCTCGGGTCGATCCGCTTCTACCTCACAGAGCAGCGCGCGAACTTCCATCCGCTGCTGCATCTGATCTTCCCGCTCGCGGGGATCGTGCTGTTCGCGTTCCCGCTCTACTACCAGTACTTCCCGCTCCCGGCGTCGCCGTACCGGTACGCGGCCTACTTCGCGCTCGGCTGGATCGCCGCCGGGTTGATCATCGGTCTCGTGATGTTGCAGCTCCGGCCTGAGGCACTCAGAGCAGCCGGACGGATCTACGTCGAGGACGAGGTCTCCGGCGCCGACGTGCCGGATGTGCCTCCCGCGGTGGCGGCCTTCTAATGGCCACGACGACCTCCCACCGCATCGGACGTGACGAGGTCGTCTGGGCCTTCGGACCGAACATGGAGCCCGTGCTCGAGGTCGAGCCGGGCTCCATGATCACCCTCGAAACGAACGACTGCTTCACCGGCCAGATCCAGAGCGAGACCGATCTCGTAACGGCGATCGACTTCCAGCGTGTCAACTCCGCAACGGGCCCGATTGCCGTCCGCGGTGCCGAACCGGGCGACTCGCTGATCGTCGAGCTGCTCGAGGTGCGCCCGGCCGAGCGCGGGTTCGCGACGCTGATCCCCGGCATCGGCCAGTTGATCGACCAGGTGCAAGCGCCGGTGACGCAGGTCTTCCGCGTCGAGGGCGACACCGTGCACATGAACGACCGCATCTCGTTCCCGCTGCGGCCGATGGTCGGCGTGATCGGCGTTGCGACCGAGAGCGAGACGATCTTCAACGGCTTCGCGGGCCAGCACGGCGGCAACCTCGACAACCATTTGCACGGACCGGGCGCGAAGGTCTACCTCCCGGTCCGCCAGCCTGGCGGCATGCTCGCGATCGGCGATATGCATGCCTCTATGGGGGACGGCGAGGTGTGCTTCACCGGCGTCGAGATCGCAGGAGAGGTGACGATTCGTGTCGACCTCCTGAAGGGCAAGCACGGCACCTGGCCGGTGACCGAGCTCGCCACCACCTGGGTCGTCCACGGCACGGCCGGCCCGGATTTCATGGAGGCGCTCGACCGCGCCGTCGAGGAGGGCGCGCGCTTCCTCGTCGACCAGTGGGGTTTCAGCATCGAGGAAGCGTTCATCTTCCTCTCAGTGGCGTGCGACGCAAACATCTGCCAGGCCTGCCGGCCCCAGGAATTCTCGACGATCGCGCGCGTTTCCATTCCCAAGGTGTCAGCAACCCCCCGTCCCTTCTCATGAGGTAGGAGCCGCCGTATGCCCGACCCGAACAGGTGGAAGGCGCTTGCGATCGTCTGCGCAGCGTTCTTCATGACCGTCCTCGACGTCTCGATCGTGAATGTGGCGCTGCCGTCGATCGGCAAGGCGCTGCACTTCTCCGAGGCGAACCTCCAGTGGGTGATCACCGCGTACGCGATCACCTTCGGCGGCTTCTTGCTCTTGGGTGGTCGTGCGGCCGACCTGCTCGGGCGGCGCCGCGTGTTCTACGTCGGCGTCACGCTCTTCACGTTCGCGTCATTCCTCTGCGGTCTCGCCTGGTCCGAGAGCGTGCTGATCGGGGCGCGCGCATTACAGGGCCTCGGCGCGGCGATCATCTCGCCGGCCGCACTGTCGATCATCATGACGAGCTTCGACGAAGGCCCCGAGCGCAACAAGGCGCTCGGTATTTGGGGTGCAATCGGCGGCTCAGGCGCCGCAGTTGGCGTGCTCGCCGGCGGCGTGCTCACGAAGTACCTCGGCTGGGAATGGATCTTCTTCGTCAACGTGCCGGTTGGCGCGCTCGCGCTGCTGCTGGCGCCGCGCTTCGTACGCGAGAGCCGCTCCGACCGCAAGCAGACGCAAGACATCGCGGGCGCGGTCACGATCACCTCGGGTCTCGCGCTCCTCGTCTACGGCGTGTCCGAAGCGCCGAACCACGGCTGGACATCGAGCTGGACAATCTCCCGCCTCGCAGTCGCCGCCGTGCTCTTGATCGCGTTCGTCGTCATCGAGACGCGCGCGAAGCATCCACTGATGCCGTTCCGCATTTTCAGGGTGAGCACCGTCGCCGGCGCAAACGTCGCAGGCCTGCTGCTGGGCGCAGTCGTCTTCGCGAACTTCTTCCTGCTCACGCTCTATGTCCAGAACGTGCTGCAGTGGTCCGCGCTCAAGACAGGTGTCACATTCGTCGCCACCGCGGGCTCCGCGGTCCTCTGGGCGGGCGTCGCGCAGGCGCTCGTGACGAAGATCGGCGCGAAGACGGTGATGGCGATGGGCTTCGTCGCCATGATTGCCGGATTGCTCTGGTACACGCAGATCCCCGTGCACGCGTCGTACGTGTCCGACCTGCTGCCGGGGTACCTGCTGATCGGTTTCGCGCTGCCCTTCTCGTTCATCCCTGTCTCGATCGCCGCGCTGGCGGGCGTCGAGGAGCGCGAGGCAGGCCTCGCGTCCGGTCTGATCAACACGGCGCAGCAGGTCGGCGGTGCGATCGGCGTCGCCGTCACGTCGTCGGTGCTGCTCACACACTCCAACACGCTGCTGAAGCAGGGCACGCCGTTCCCGGAGGCGTGGACGAGCGGAACCCAATGGGCGTTCTGGGTGACCGTCGGGATCGCCATCAGCGGACTGGTCGCGACCCTCGTGCTGATCAGGGACAAGGAGCTCGCGACGGCGGAAGATCTCGTGGCGGCTCCGGGCTAGATCTACAGCTCTCCCGGCTTCGCGTAGCGGTAGAAGCTCTGGCCGAGGCCGGCCTGCACGGCTGCGAACCAGAGAGCGAGGTGGTCCTCGAGCGCGCGTGCGTGCTCGAGGCCGCCGGCGAACAGCGGGTCGTAACCCGCGTCGCGGATCAGCTGCTCGCTCACCTCGCGCGCTTCGTCGTCGGCTGCGAAGAACTGCGACGGCGGAACGCGCTGCTTCGCGACCTCGTCGAAGAGCGCGGCGAAGTTGAGGTTGAACGCCTTCGCGGTCGGACCGCCGACGATCGACTTCACCTCGTGGGCGAGCGACTCGAACGCGTCGTTGCGACCTGCGTACGCGTTGGTCGCGTCCAACGCCGGCTTGCCTTCGATCCCCGTCATCTTCCCGAGAGCGTCGGCGATCGAGCCGGACGGCACCGCCACCAGGATCACCTCGGCGTCGCTCGCGTCTCCCCCGTCCCTCCCGAACTCGGTCACATCGTGCCCGGCGGCCCGCCAGAGCTTTGCGAGCCCGCCGCCGATGTTTCCCCTGCCGATCGTCGCGATCTTCACGATGCTCCTCCTTGGTCGTCACCCCTGCCAACGACGGCAGCGGCGGTAGGCTTCTGCCCGGATGGCGCGCGAGTACCCCACGATCATCGACCTGGTCGGCAACACGCCGATCGTTCGCCTCGACCGCGTCTCCCAGGATGTTCCGGGGACGATCCTGGCGAAGCTCGAGTTCATGAACCCCGGTGGTTCGAACAAGGACCGCATCGGGCTCGCGATGATCGAGGCAGCCGAGCGTGACGGGAAGTTGAAGCCGGGCGGGACGATCGTGGAGCCCACCTCGGGGAACACCGGCGTCGGCCTCGCGATCGCCGCGGCGCAGAAGGGCTACCGCTGCATCTTCGTCATGCCGGACAAGATGAGCCAGGAGAAGATCTCCATGCTCCGCGGCTACGGCGCCGAGGTCGTGATCACGCCGACGGCAGTCGACCATGACTCGCCGGAGTCGTACTACTCCGTCTCGTCGCGCCTCGCCGAAGAAATTCCGGGCGGCTTCAAGCCCGATCAGTACTCGAACATGTCGAACCCGGAGGCGCACTACCTGACCACCGGGCCTGAGATCTGGGAGCAAACGGGCGGTGACCTCGACGCGATCGTGATCTCCGTCGGCACCGGCGGCACGATCTCAGGCGTCGGCAAGTACTTCAAAGAGCGCAATCCGGACGTGCGCATCGTCGGCGTCGATCCCGAGGGGTCCGTCTACACCGCGAAGAGCGAGAGCGACCTGCATCCGTACCTCGTCGAGGGGATCGGCAAGGACACGTGGCCGGAGACGATGGATCCCGACGTGGTCGACGACTGGGTGCGCGTCTCAGACCGCGATTCGTTCCTCGCCGCGCGGCGCATGGCGCGCGAGGAGGGGCTCCTCGTGGGCGGTTCGTCCGGGTCGACGATCGCCGGCGCGCTCGTCTACGCGAAGGGTCTCGACGCCAGCGCACGCGTACTGACGATCCTCCCGGACTCCGGCCGTTCCTACCTCTCGAAGTTCCTCGACGACAACTGGATGATCGAGCACGGTTTCCTCGAGCGCTCCGCGCCGGCGCCCACCGTGCGCGAGCTGCTGCGCGCGAAGGGCAGCGAAACGCCCCAGCTCCTCACGATCTCCGCACATCAGAAGGTCGCCGAGGCGATCGCGGTGATGGAGCAGTACTCGATCTCACAGCTACCGGTCGTGCGCGACGGCGAGGTCTCGTCACTCAGCGACGTGATCGGCTCACTGCAGGATCGCGCGCTCCTCGACCTGGTCTTCAAGAACGCCGATGCCTTGCACGAGGATGTCGCGGTCGCGATGCAGGGCCCGCTGACGACGATCGACGCAGACGAATCCGTCGACGAGATCGTCACGGCGCTGACCGGGGGCGTGAACGCCGTCGTCGTCGCGGACGCCGGCAAGCCGATCGGCGTGGTCACGCGCTCCGATCTGCTCGAGTACCTCGCCCACGCGCGCTAGCTCCGGTACGCCCTCGCGCCGCGAAGCTCGTCAACAGCCACGCGCGAAGACCTCCTGGTAGACGAGCTTCGCTGTTTCCTTCACTGCATCGTAGGGGAGCCGCCAGAACGGCTCGGGCGCGCCGACCATCCGCAGACCCCCGTGATAGCAACGCTTAATCACGATGCGCGCGCGGAAGATGTGGAACTGCGATGTGACCACGTCCACCGTCTGCCAGTGACGCGCCGCGGCGAGCCGCGCAATCGCACGAGCCTCCCCGCGCGTCGAGTACGGATCCGCGCGAAAGCAGAGCGCTCCGCTCCGGCACGCGAGACGCTCGGCCGCCTTCGGATGCGTTGCGCGGGAGATGA
>DATBDB010000146.1:0-41215 GCA_036270155.1 Gaiellaceae bacterium | reverse complement strand
CGCCGACCGCCGGGCCGAGGATCGATGACGCCGCGAACACCGCGCCGATCAGTCCCTGCCATCGTCCGCGGTCGCGCGGCGGGACGATGTTCCCGATCACCGCGAGCGAGAGCGGGAAGAGACTGCCGGCGCCGATCCCCTGGATGCCGCGGAAGACGACGAGCTGCGTCATCGTCGTCGCGAGCCCGCAGAGCGCCGAGCCGACGAGGAAGACGACGATCGCGAAGAGGAACAGGTTCTTCCGGCCGTAGACGTCGCCGAGCTTCCCGTACAAGGGGACGGTCACCGTCGAGGTGAGCATGTAGGCGGTGAACACCCAGGAGTACTGCGTGATCCCGCCGAGGTCGCTGACGATCCTTGGCAGCGCCGTCGCGACGATCGTCTGGTCCAGCGCCGCGAGCAGCAGCGTGACCATCAGCCCCGCATAGATCGCGAGGATGCGCCCGATCGTGAAGTTGTAGCCCGGCGGTTGACGCGCGAGACGTTCGCGGAGGTTCACTTCGAACAGTTAACCAGGTTAATCACCCGGCGGCTCGGGAACCATTCGCCGGGATCGCTCGAGGAGAACGGCCCCGAGGATCGCCACGCCGCCGACGACTTCCCAGACGGTCAGGTGCTCCCCGAGCAGAAGCAGCGCGAACAGGACGCCAAACACCGGCTGCATGTTCGAGAAGAGCGAGGCCCGCGACGGCCCGACCCGGCTGATGGCGGTGAACCACAGGATGTTCGTCAGGAACAGTGGCCCGAAGACGGCGAAGGCGAAGCAGAGCCAGAGGAGCGCACTGAAGTGAAAGCTCTGCTCCAGCGTCTGCTTCGACCCCGTGATCGCGATCGGGACCCAGCCGATGAGGAGCACCAGCGAACTGATGCGAAACGGCGAGTAGCGCCGCATGAGAGGGGTGATCAGAACGGAGTAGCCGGCCCAGGTCACGGCCGTGAACAGCGCAAGCGTGTCGCCGGAGAGGTGCCCTGTGAAGCCGCCGGATCCCGAGGCCACGAGCCCGACTCCGACGAGCGAAACGGCGGTCGCAATCCAGAAGCCACGGCCCATGCGCTCCAGGCCGACGACGCTCGCGAGCACGCCGATGAAGATCGGCGTCGAGCCCAGGAAGAGCGTGACGGTGGAGGCCGTGGTCTTGTCGACCGCGTAGACGAAGATGAGCTGGTTGGCGAAGATAAAGAGCGCAGCGAGCACGACCAGCCTCAGGTCGCGCAGCGCGATGCGGAAGCTTCCCTCCCGGGCGAACGTGAATGCCCAGAAGAGGATCGTGGCCGCGCCGTACCGAATGGTCGCGTACGCGAGGGGATGCCATCCGTGCGTCAGCACGTACCGCGTGACCGTCGTATTGAGGGCCCAGAGAAGGACGGTGCCGAAGAGCATCAGGTCAACCGGACTTACTCTCCGCACCGCACGACCCTAGCGAGAGATGGTTGATCGGTAATTCGAGTACCGGTTGCTGATCAATCATCTACGCTTCCGCGTCATGAGCCGCGAGCCGACACGCGACGACATCGACGCTCTCGTCGGGCCTGCCACGCCCCACTTCGCGTACCAGATCAGGGCGCGCGTCAAGGAGCTCGTTGCCGACCTCCCCGAGGGACATCCGGTACGGCCGTACGCCGAGGAACAGATGGCGCGGCTCGACCGGCTGGGTCACGCATCGTCGAAGGCCGACGAGGGCGAGCGTGAGTCGCCCGCGCGCCTCGGCTGGGACGAGATCCCGTCGTCCGCGCCCGCGGACGCCCCCCTCCCGCCGCGTTCGTGAACGTCTTCGTCTCGGGTGGATCCCGCGGGATCGGCCGCGCGATCGCGCTTCGCCTCGCCCGGGATGGAGCCAAACGAGTTGCGATCGGGTACTTCCGCAGCGACAGCGCAGCCGAGCAGACGGCCGAAGACTTGCGCGCGCTCGGCGCCGAGCCGACACTCGTGCGCGGAAACATCGGCTCGGATCGCGTGCTCGAGGAAGTCGCCGCGCTGGGTCCGCTCGACGTGCTGGTGCACAACGCAGCCAGCGGCGTCAGCGTCCCTGCACTCGACGCGACAGAGAAGCACTGGGACTGGACCGTAAACACCAACGCGCGGGCCTTGTTGCAGCTCGCGCAGGTCGCGGCGCCGTCGATGCCGGAAGGCTCGTCGATCGTCGCGATCTCGTCGCTCGGCGCTCAGCGTGTGCTCGACAACTACACCCTCGTCGGCACGTCGAAGGCGGCGCTCGAGGCGCTCGTCCGCTACCTCGCCGTCGAGCTCGCACCGCGCATCCGGGTCAACGCAGTGTCGGGTGGCGTCGTCGACACCGACGCACTCGAGCACTTCCCGAACCGCGAGGAGATGCTCGCCGCCGGTGCAGCGAACCCGGTCGGGCGCATGGTCACCCCGGAGGACATCGCGGGCGCCGTTGCGTTCCTCTGCTCAGCGGGCGCCGACATGGTGCGCGGCCAGACGCTGATCGTCGACGGCGGCTTCTCGCTGCTCGTCGGCGGCGGCCGCACCGCTCGGGCGTAAACCGGTGGGTGCGAGCCGGCGTTCGGTCACGGTCCGAGCATGGTGCGGCACTCGAGCCGCCCGGCTCCGGCGCCGATGCCCGCAAACGCACGTTGCAGTTGGGACATGTGCGCCGTAAAATTGAGCCTCCGCTAGGGATCGACGGGAGGTGTCATGTACACGGCGATCCGGACCTACACCACGAGTGACTCTGCGGAGCTCGCAAAACGCGTGCAGGAGGAGTTCCTGCCGATGATGCGAGAACTGCCGGGCTTCGTTGGCTACTACGTCGTCGATGCCGGCGACGGGCGCATCGCGAGCATCACGGTGTGCGACGACCAGGCGGCAGTTGAGGAATCGACGAGGCGCGCGTCCGACTGGGTGCAGAAGCGACTTGCCTCGCTTATCACCGCGGGACCCGACGTGCTGATGGGCAACACGACGGTGTCGGAAACCGCCGCGATTCCGGCATAGGACGACCTCTGGCGCTAGCCCGTCGCCACCGGCGGGCTAGCGCCTAGCGCTGCTACGGCGCGGCGTTCGCGAGCCAGGAGACGCCGAAGGACCTGCCGTCAGCGCTGAGCGCCCCCGGCGTCGCGCCCGCCGTCGACGCTCCTCGGCCTGCGAAGGACGGCAAGCCGCCGTCCGGCACGAGGCTGATCGCGGTGTTCTCCCAGGTCGGATCGTTGATCGTGCCCGGATGCGCGGTCGCAATTGTGGCGGCGCGCGTGAAGGTGACGTTGCCGAAGTTCGCGAGCGGTAGCACCTGGCACCGGCCGACCGAGCTGCACGCAGACGGCGCCTCGGCGATCCACTCCGCAGAGCTGAGATCCGGAGCAGCGACGGTCACGGCCTTCGTGAAGCTCGTCTTGCGCGTGCGATTCTTGATCTGGACGAGCACGGTTGTGTTTTTGACGTTCACCGACGTCGTGATCGTGTCACCGGGCTTCACCACGAGCGGTACGGTGACCGACGACGCCGGAAGGATCTCGTACCAGGCGTAGTACTTCGGTGTGCCGTTGGAGCAATCGGCGCCGGTCCCCGTTTGCTCGAGACCGGTCGCGGTGTCCGATGAGCCGCCGAGCCCCACCCAGAAGGCGGCCGACGATGTCGTCCCGCTGTCGCACGTCGTCACCGGTACACGCCACGTGCCCGTGACGCTCGTGAACTGGAGGAGGCCGAGGCCGCTCATGTCCTGCAACGTGTAACCCGACCAGTTGGAGCTGACCCCCTGCGCGCTGTCATTCATCGCGAACTGCCGCGTCGTCGAGGCCGTGCCGGCGCTCGCGGCGATGACAGCTACGAGAGCCGTCGCAATCAGCGATGCAACGAAACGGTGCATTTTTACTTGATACCAGCCCTGTCTAAGAAGCCGCTAAAGCGTTCGTTAAAAAGTTGGTCGGATGACCTCGAGCTCATTGAAGCTTGACGCAGGACGGGCATGACTCAAGCCGGACTCGACACCAGCGTAGACTGGCCCAATGGGACTCAGGGATATCTTCAACCGTTGGACAAAGGGCGAGGACGCTCGCGCAATTGAGCGCGCAGACCTCGAGTCGCAGATCACGCCGGAGGAGCGCGCGTTCGACGAGGAAGATTTCGAGGCGCGCAAGGACGACATCGCCGCGGAATCGAGCTGGGCCGGGCGGGAAGCCGAAGGCTCAGCGCGCGGCGAGCTCGATTCCTAGAACACGCCGGGGTACACGTTCAGCGCTGGTCGGCCGCCGTGGTCGTCGATGCTCGTGGTTGGAAGTTTGTCGCGCAGGGCACGAGGCTGCCCATGGGAATAGCAGTCAGCCTCATCATCTCCGCCGTCGGGCTCATCCTGGCGCTTGCGGTACATCCGAACGGATCGCACCAGGTCGACGTCAACACCGTCGGCTGGATCCTCTTCATCCTCGGCCTCGTCGCTCTCATTCTCGACCTGCTCCTCTGGTCGGAATGGGGCCCGGGCTACCTGCGTCGGCGCACGGTCGCGACCACGGGAGCGGCCTATCCGGCCCGCCCGGTCGTGGGCGGCACCCGCCGCACGGTCGTCGAGGAAGAAGAGGTCGCACCCGGCCCACCGCCGCCGGGCTATTAGCCTGCCGGCATCCGCCGGCTCCTCCTAACAGCAGTGATCCTCGCCGCGCTCGCGGCGGGGATCACGTTCGCCCATTCGCACGTCCGGCCGCGCGGCTACTCGCGCACACAGGGCGCGCACGTCGTCCACTACCAGCTGAGCAGCACGCTGCTGCGCCGGAAGCTTCCAGAGATCGCCGTCATCCCGAGCGGGGGCGGCAACGGGCGCCTGCTGATCTTGCTGCACGGGCGTCATGACCCAGGCCCGCTGCACTGGCTCGGAGGGGACATCTCCGGTCCGCAGTCGATGCTCAGCGATGCGTTCTTCGCCGGGCTCGCCCGGCTCGGCAACCGGGCACCGACGGTCGCGTTGCTGAACGGCGGCGGCCACAGCTACTTCCACGACCGGCGCGACGGGCCGTGGGCGACGTCGATGCTCACCGAGGCGATTCCGCAGGCCGTACGGCGTTTCCACACGCACGGCCGGATCGCGATCGGCGGGATCTCGATGGGCGGGTACGGAGCGCTGCACCTCGCGAGCCTCCGGCCAGACGAGTTCTGCGCGGTCGGCGGTCACTCCGCGGCGGTCTGGACGAGCGGTGGTGCGAGCGCACCCGGCGCCTTCGACGACGCCGCGGATTACACACGCAACGACGTCTTTGCCGCTGCATCAAAGCTCAAGGGATTGGCCGTGTGGCTCGACAACGGCGACCGCGATCCGTTCCTCGCAACTGACGCACAACTCGCGCGCACGCTGCACGTCACACAGCACGTCTGGCCGGGTGGGCACACCGGCTCGTACTGGCATGCGCACATGGCGCAGTACCTGCGCTTCTATGCCGATGCTTGTGCCTAGCGGCCGAGCACTCCCCCGAAAAGATCCGACGCGATGTAGCCGGCCATCTTCGGGTTCTCCTGCAGTCGTCGCACCGAGTACTCGTACCAGTGCGATCCGTACGGCACGTAGATGCGCACGCGGTGACCGTCGGCGACAAGCTCATCGGCGCGGTCAGGACGCACGCCGAGCAGCATCTGGAACTCGTACTGGTCGCGGTCCAGGCCCGCCGCGCGGACAATGCGGAGCGCTTCGCCGATCAGGTGCTCGTCGTGCGTCGCGATCCCGACATACGAGCCCTGTGCGACGAGCGCCTCGAGCGAGCTCACGTAGTTCGCGCGCACCGCCTCGTAGTCGCGGAACGCGATCTCCGGCGACTCCACGTAGATGCCCTTGCACAACCGCACGTTGTCGAGCCCGGGCAGATCGGCAACGGTCCGCCGCAGGTACGCCTGCAACACGACGCCGAGGTTGCCTGCGCCATCCGCGTGCAGCTCGCGATAGAGCTGCAGTGTCCGGTCGGTCGTCGACGAGTCCTCCATGTCAATCCGCACGAAGTTGCCGCGCGCAGCCGCGTCGCCGACAACGGACTCGAGGTTCTCGCGACAGAGGTCGTAGTCGAGCTCGAGCCCGAGACCGGTGAGCTTCACCGAGATGTTCGAGTCGAGGCGCTCCTCGTCGATGCGGGCGAGCACGTCGTGGTACTGGCCGGCGATCGCGCGCGCCTCGTCGGGCGCGGTGACGTCCTCCCCGAGCACGTCGATCGTCGCGAGCTTTCCCTTCGCGTTCAGCTTTCGGACGACGCGGATCGCATCGTCGAGCGTCGGGCCTGCGATGTAGCGCGAGGAGAGCCGCTGGACGACCGGCTTGGGGACAGCCGGCAGGAGCCGAACGATCGCGCGGTCGAGGAGAGCCACAGGCGCGGCGATGGTAGCTGTCACCTCAACCCGGCACGACTCCGACCGCGACCGCAGGCGGGACAACCACCGACGCCGGCAGCAGCAGATCCGGGTACTGGCGCTTAGCTCTCGCGCATGAACCCTTGGCGGGCGGCGCTGACGAGCGCCACCGCCTCGGGAAAGAGCACGCGCATCGCGTCGCGCATCGCAACCGACTGCTCTTCGGCGCTGCCCTGAACATCGACCTGCGAGAGCGCTGCCGCGGTGAGCTCGACGGCGGTGTTCAGCGTCAGCGTCGCGTACTGCTCGCGCTGCGCCTCCTGCACCGACTCCGCCTGCTGCTCCGCAAACTCGCGCAGCCCGCGCAGGAGATCCTCAGGATCACCGCCGAACGGGAAACCGAATCCACCTTCTGACATCGGTCCACGTTAGCTGAGGGGGAGCTTGTAGCCGCGCTCCACGTCGGCCACGAACTCCTCCACCGCGCCCGTCGACGCACGGATCGCTGCGGAGAACGGCGACGAGGTCTCGCCGAGCAGCCGTTCGAGCGTCATCGTCGCCGCGCCGACCTCGTCCAGGAACGCCGGCGTGGCTACGCGCGGCGGCGCGCCGATCGTGCGTTCCAGCGCAAGCGCGGCCTCCTCGGCTTCCTCGATCCCGGGCGGCTGCTCGACCATCCGCACCCGGGCGAGCTGTGAGCGCAGTGTCTCCAGATCGCCGCCGCCCGCGAGATCGCCGGCGAGCTCGCACATCGCGACGATCGATGCCGTGTCGCGCACGTCGTCCTTGCGCTCGATCGGCGCGCCCTGGTCGTCGAGGACGAGCCACTGGCGGTCATCGTTGCCGCCCAACGCGATCAGATAGAGCCGCCGGCCGCGCCCCGGCTCGGCTGCGAGCACGCCGGAGACCGGTCCGTGCTCGGACGCGGCAGCCGCAATCCGCTCCAGATCATCGGTCAGCGCCATAGAGTCAAAGCGTATGGATGCCGCAACCCTCTTCGCGCCGCTCGGCCCAACCTACGAGCGCTGGGGCTCGGTGCTGTCGTTTGGCCAGGACCCAAGGTGGCGCCGGTTCCTCGTCTCCCGCATCGACGCAGAACCGACCGACACGGTGCTCGACGTGGCCACCGGCACGGCGGCCGTCGCGCGCGAGCTCGTGCGCCAGAAGGACTGCTTTGTGGTCGGGATCGACCAGAGCGCCGAAATGCTCGAGGAGGGCCGGCGTCGCGTTGCGCTCGCGGCCGCGGCGAGCAAGGTGCGGCTGCAGCAGGGCGACGCGCGCTCACTGCCGTTCGAGGACGGGCAGTTCGACGCGCTGACGTTCACCTATCTGCTGCGGTACGTCGAGGATCCGGCCGCGACGCTGCGCGAGCTCGCGCGTGTCGTGAAGCCGGGCGGCACGATCGCGGGCCTCGAGTTCGGGGTGCCGCGCGGGATCTGGCGGCCACTCTGGGAGGCGTGGGTGCGCGTCGGGCTGCCGGGCGCGGGACGGCTGATCGGCAACGGCTGGTACGAGGTCGGCACGTTCCTAGGCCCGTCGATCCGCGGGCACTACGAGGAGTGGCCGCTGCCGCGCTTGCTCGGAGCTTGGCGCGACGCCGGCATCGGCGATGTGCAGGCGAAGCGACTCAGCGTCGGCGGCGGAGTGGTCACGTGGGGACGCAGGAAGTAAAACCCGCCTTCTACGCGCTGCGCGGCGGCGGGTGGCGCGACTACGTGACGCTTTTGCATCCGCCGTACACGCTGTGGCATCTGTCGTATGTCGCGGTCGGTGCCGCGCTCGCGCCGCACTTCCACCTCAACCGTCTGTTGTGGGCACTCGCGTCGTTCTTTCTCGCGATGGGCGTCGCGGCGCACGCACTGGACGAGCTGAAGGGCCGGCCACTGCGCACCCGGATCCCCTCGGGCGTGCTCGTCGCCGTTGCAGCCGTCTCGCTGGGCGGCGCGTGCGCGATCGGCATCGGCGCGGCTCGCACGTGGAGCTGGTGGCTGCTCGCGTTCGTCGTCGTGGGTGCTGCCGCCGTGCCGCTGTACAACCTCGAGCTCGCGTTCCATACGGACTGGGGCTTCGCGCTGACCTGGGGCGCCTTCCCGGCCCTCACCGGTTACTTCGTCGAGGCGCAGACGCTGAGGGTCGAGGCGGTCGCCGCGGCGGCCTACGCCGTCGCGCTCAGCCTCGCCCAGCGCGCCCTCTCGACGCCGGTCCGGCAGGCGCGCCGCAAGCACGGGACAACCGCGGGCACGGAGCCGCTCGAGCGTGCGTTACGCCTGCTCACATGGGCTTCGGTCATGCTCGCCGTCGCGCTCGTGGCGGCGCGCCTACGATGACGGCATGACCGCCGCAACGATCATCGCCGTCGCCGCCGCCTGCATCGCCCTACTCGCGGTGGTCGCATGCGTGCTGGTCATGCGCAAGACCCGAGCGTTCCAGCAGCTGCTGGAACGCGAAATCGAGCGTGGAAAAGGAGTGTTCGACGAGGTCGTGGCGCACGAGGTGCAGCAGCGCGCCAGGGAGCTCGAACAGACGCTTTCACGAGGGCGCGCCGACTCGCTGTCGCAGCTCGCGGAGGAGGAGCGCCGGATCGCGGACGAGCGGCGCCGCGACGTCGTCGAGCGTGAACGCGACGCCGGCGCTCGCCTCGCGGAGCAGCTCACGGACGTGCAGCGCTCGGTCGAGCTGCGCCTGACCGACTGGGCGAGCGACGTGGAGCAGCTGCAGGAAGGACTGAACGAGGAGCTGCGGCGCATCGAGGCGCGGCAGCGCCAGCTCATGACCGAGACGGAAGCGAAGATCGGCAAGGCGGCCGAAGGGCTGCAGGGACAGGTCGACGAGCAGCGGCAATTGCTCGCGCGCCTGCGCTCCGAGCTCGCCGGTTCGGCGGAACAGCTCATGCAGTCCGCAAACGCCGAGCTCGAGCAACATGCAGCCGAGCGCCGTCGTGCGCTGCACGAAGTCGCCGACCGTCTACGCAAACGCGAGCGCGACTTGCAGGAGATCGCAGAGCGCGAGGGCAACGACGCCGCTCAGCGCATCCAGATCTCGATCGGCGACGTCGAGCGCCGGCAGGTCGAACAGCTCCAGCGCATCGTCGGCCGCGAGACGCAGCGCTACGCCGAGGCCGCCACCCAGCAGTTCGACACGCAGATCAAGACGGCGCGCGAGGAAGCGGCGCGGCGGCTGAGCCGCGAGCTGGACCTCGCAGTCGAGCGCTTCGCGCGCGAAGCAGAGGGCGTCCTTACCGAGCGCCTGAACCACGTCAGCGACGCTGCGGCGGCACGGGTCGAGGAGCGCCTTGCCCGCCTGCGCGCGGCCCTGGAGCGCCAGCGCGACGACGCCCTCCAGTCGCTCGAGGATCGCGCCCACCACGTGGAGGCCAGCCTGCGCGAGCGGCTGCACGAGATTGCGACCGATGCGGAGGCCGAGCGGGCCATTTTGGACACCCGCCTGCACGACCTGGCCCGCCGTGTGGACGAACTTGCAACGAAGGCGTAATGGTTCTGTTTGGCCCCCAACTTCCTGAGGCAGGGATCGTCTAGAACAACACGAAATGGCGTCCACTATGCCCCAGACACTCGAAAATCCCCAGTCCGAGCGCGAAAAGGTCGAATCGTGGCGGCTCCACGTTCTGATCGAGGCCGGGTATCCCCTGCCGCTTGCCGAGAAGGTCGCCCACTCGGAAGCCGATCTGCACCGGGCTGTCGAGCTCGTCCTCGCGGGCTGTACGTTCGAGACCGCGGCCGAGATCCTGCTCTAACCCGCGCTCGGGCGTAAGCACGCTGGCCCAGCCGTGCGCTCTCTAGTTTGTGTTGACTCAACACAAACATGGTTCCGGCGCCGGGAACTGCACTTTGTGTTGAGTCAACACTAAGTGCGATTCCGGTCAGAGCGCATCGCGCAACACCGGCCCAACGGAGTGTCCCGTGCTCGCGAATACTCGGCGCAGCCGAGGAGATTTGCGTCTGGCGGGATTGGTCGAGCGTGCCGATGATGTGTCCATGCACGTATCACCTAGCGTCCTTACAGGGGCGCGGCACGCCGCGCCCAGCGGCGGAGCGATCGAAAAAAGCACGCCCCCAATCCGATCGCGGCTACAGCCGCGATCAGCTCCCGCCGGAGCTCATGAGAGGTTCCGTGCTTACGCGCTGCGGTTTGCTTTGGTTGCGAGCGTCAGATGCATTCGGAGAATCGGTAGCTCCTTCTTGGCGCTGGATTTGATCTCGGGCTTGGCGCCGTGCTTGATCTCGAACGTCGTTTCCTCGATGTCTTGCTCGTGATCTTTGACCTCAAGGGACGAGTAAGACTTGTCGAATGCCTTTCCGGTCATAGCTCCGACCGTATTCAGTTCCCAGACCATCGAGGGCGTTGGCGCTTGCGGCGCTGTCACGCCGTTCGCCTTCGCTAGTGCGAGCGACTCTTGGAGCGACTTGCTGTGATCTGTCATCAGCCGCTCGCCAAGCGCATGGATCTGCGCCGTTGTTCCCTTGTTCACTGCCAGCTTGCCCCCGGTGATCTCGAACCGGTCGCCCGAGATCGACGTTTGGAGATAGTTCAAATCCTGAGCCGAGAGCCCCGCTGACGGACCGGCCGATGACGCGCTCGCAACCAGCACAGACGCAGCCACAAAGGCACCGAAAATGACCACCACACGATTCACGGAATCGCTCCTTTGCCTCGATTTGCCATGTCGGGGCAGACCCCCAGGCGCGCGTGTTGCCGCCGGGCCAGCGACAAAACCGGTCCGATTTGAACTCCGTACGGAAGTCGAGATGCTGGCCCTTAGGCGGTCTCGGGTGCCGCATCACCGGCGCAAACTCCGTCTCGCAGAGTCAGCAGCTCGATCTGGATCCCCGACCAGACCACTCCATCATCGGCAATCGGTGCCCTCAGAACCGGGGTTCGTCTCGCTCGCGTCCTCCGGCTCGGAGGCGGGGAAGTCGACGCTGACGGTTTCGTCGCCGCGACGCTCTTCAACCTTGCCGCGCTGGGTGAGCGCGCGCTTGTCCGCTTGGGTGGCGGGCTGCTCGATCATGAGCGAGAAGCTGCGCGGCCAGAGTCCCCTGGAAGCCACGACGTTTCCTTCGGCGGCGAGCAGCGTGATGTGCGAGGCCAGGTAGATCCAGGAGAGCAGGCCGATCACGAGCCCGAAAGTGCCGTAGACGTTGCTCGCGTGCTTGAGCGTGTGGCCGACGTAGTAGCCACCGAGTGTTTGCAGCAACTCATAGAGGATTCCGGCGGCGATCGCGCCACCGCGCAGCTGCCGCCAGCTCACCTCGCGTACCGTCAGCAGGCGGAAGCCGAGCCAGAAAAGGCCGATGTTCAGCGCCGTCGAGAGCGCGAGCGAGGCGAGCTTCCAGGGGAGGCCGAACTTCGCGCCGACGGTAGCGAGTGCAGCGAGGATCGTCGTTGCGAGCGCGCCGCCGCCGAGGAGGAAGAGCAGCGAAAGCGCACGACCGCGCGCGCGGAGGGGATCGGGCCGGCGTTTGAAGGGAACGCCCCAAAGGTGGTTCATCGCGTTTTGCGACGCAAGAAAAACGCTCATGCCCGCCCAGAGCGCGGTCGCCAGGCCGAGCGCAAGTGCGAGTGCGCTCCCGTGCAGCGACCCGCGGCTGAGCTGCGGGCCGATCACCGGGAACTGACCTAGCGCCGAGTTGACGATCGTCCGCTCCAGGTGACGGTGCCCTTGCAACACGAATCCGAGGACCGTCGTCAGGACGAGCAGCAGCGGGAAGATCGCGAAGAAGCCGTAGTAGGTGATCGTCGCGGCCAGGTAGCCGCCCTGGTCGTCGGCGTACTTCTGCAACACCGCAAGCGGGAAGCCGAGCCAGCGGTGCCGCTGCTGAAAACGGTCGAACGCCCTGTATCGACTGCCGAATCCGCTCACTCCGGGTCCCACCGCAGCCCTCCGCTGTTCCCCCCACTCGCGCATTCCGCCGCCGTCTGGGAGAGTGGCGGCGTGCGGCGATGAGGCCGATGAGGGTGATGAGGGATGCTAGTTCCCAGTGCGCCTCAAAGATTCAGGCCTACGGCGTCGTCGTAGAGGATCTGAGTCGGTGCTGGAGCCGACGCAGATACGCGTCGAGTTGGTGACGCGGTACGAGTCCGGGTCGGATCCCGCAGGCGACCGTCTGCAGTTCGTCGTCACGGATCAGCGCGCGAACATTGTCCTCCAACCAGCCGAGCTCTGCGGCAACCTCGCGGACCGTCAGGGGTGCGGGCCAATCCATGGCCGGAGTATCGCTTGTGGCAGCGACGGTGATTTCCGAACCGGCAAAGTTCTGGGGTCATTCCGCAAGCTGGTCGCGGCGGCGCGTCAGGTAGGCGGTCTCGGCGGTGTTGCCCGCCAGCTCGATGGCTTTGTCGTACGCCGCGCGCGACTGCTGGCTGCGGCCGAGCCGGCGCAGCAGGTCGGCGCGGGTCGCGTGGTAGGCGTGATAGCCGGCCAAGTTGTCCTCAAGCCGGTCGACTGCTGCCAGTGCCACCTCCGGGCCGTCTAGCTCGGCGACTGCGATGGCCCGGTTGAGAGCGATGATCGGCGAGGAGTCGAGGCGGACGAGCTGGTCGTAGAGGGCGACGACCTGCGACCAGTCGGTGTCGCGTCCGTCGCGGGCGGAGGTGTGCACTGCGTTGATCGCTGCGAGGATCTGGTAGCGACCCGGAGCCACCCCGGCGGCCAGGCGCTCGCGCACCAGCCGATGCCCCTCGGCGACCAGCGCCGCGTCCCAGGCCCCACGGTCTTGCTCGTCGAGGGGGACAAGTTCGCCGCTCGCCGAAACCCGGGCGGTGCGGCGGGCTTCGGTCAGGAGCATCAGCGCCAGGAGCCCGGCCACCTCGCCGTCCTCCGGCACGAGGGCATGGATCAGGCGAGCGAGCCGGATCGCCTCGGCGGTCAGGTCATGACGTACGGCATCAGTGTCGGGGCCGGTCGCCAGGTAGCCCTCGTTGAAGACGAGGAAGAGGACGGCGAGCACGCCCGAGATGCGTGCCGGGAGATCCTCCGCAGACGGCACCCGATAAGGGATGCGCGCCGCCTTGATCTTGGTCTTCGCGCGGGTGATCCGCTGCCCCATGGCGCTCTCCTGCACCAGGAAGGCGCGGGCGATCTCGGGCACGGTCAGACCGCCGACCATGCGCAGCGTCAGCGCCACGCGAGTTTCCATCGCGAGCGCCGGGTGACAGCAGGTGAAGATCAACCGGAGCCGCGCGTCGTCGATGGCGCCGAGAGGTTGGGGCGGGTCGTCGTCGTACACCAGCTGAGCCTCCCTCTGCTTGTCGTCGCGCTTGCTCTCGCGCCGGATCCGGTCGATCGCCTTGCGGTTGGCGGTGGTGGTCAGCCAGGCGCCGGGGTTGGGGGGTACACCGTCGGCCGGCCACCGCGCAACGGCGGTCGCGAACGCCTCGGCCGTCGCCTCCTCGGCGATGTCGAGGTCACCGAAACGCCTGGTCAGGGCGGCGACCACCCGCGCCCACGCCTCATGGTGGGCTCGGGTGATCGCCGCCCGAACGTCGACCGCGCTCACTACAGGAACGGCCGCACCTCGATCTTCCGATTGCAAGCCCTCGACCCATCGGCGGCGAGCTTGAGCGCCACGTCGAGATCGGGGGCCTCGATGATCCAGAAGCCGGCGAGGTACTCCTTCGACTCCACGAAGGGCCCGTCGGTGAACACCGCCTCGTCGCCCCGGTTGTCGATGACGGTAGCCGAGTCGGGCGACCCGAGGCCGCCGGCAAAGACCCAGTACCCCTCGGCCCGGAGCCGGTCGTTGAACGCGTCGATGTCGGCCTCCTCGGTCGGGGTGTCGGGGCCGGTGCCGTCGTCGATCACGGAAACCAGGTATTGCATCTCGGATCATCTCCTTCGGTTTGGGGACGCCCGTCGTGGACGGCCGCTCACCCTTACTACGAACACCTTTGCCCCGATCCGACAACGTCTTGCACTGAACACAAAGTGGTGCAGACACTACGAAGTGCACTTTGTGTTGAGTCAACACTAAGTGCCTCCGGGTCAGGGCCGGGTCTGCTCACACTGCGGCTGCGCCGGTGAGGGAATCGACGCCGAGCGCGAGCCAGACGGGGGCGTGCTCCTTCCACAGCGCGGTGGTGTGCCCGCCCGAGTAGAGGCGGAACAGATGTCCGACAGCTCCCCCCGTCAGCGCCCGGTGCAGCGACGTGTTGGCAGAAACGAAGGTCGGGTCGGAGTCGCCGACGTAGAAGGAGAACTTGGTCGGCCAGCGCGCGAACTGCCTTGCGAGCACAGGGACGAGGTCATCGACGTTTGCTCGTGCGTTGGCCGCGGCTGACCCGACGGAGAGTGACTCGCGGCCGGTCGGGTCGGTCGGGTGGAAGTAGCCGCTCCAGGACTGGATCACCGAGAACTTCGCAGGGTGGTGGAGACCGATGATCGACGCGCCGTACCCGCCCGCCGAATACCCGATGATCGCCCGGCCGCGGCGGTCGGCGACCGTGCGGTAGTTGGCGTCCATCCAGGCCGGAAGCTCCTGCGCGAGTGCCGTTTCCCAATCGTCGCCCGGTCCCCAGTCGTGGTATTCGGGATCACCCCCCGCAACTCGCGTCCCCTGCGGAATGACGATAATCGCCTCGCGACCGGTCTGTGTGAGCGCCTCGGAAACCCAGTCGAGCTGCAGGTAGGACGTCGGGCTCGCCGGCAGTCCGTGCAAGAAGTAGACGACCGGATAGCGGCCGGAGCCGGCCGCGTAGCTCGGGGGCACGTAGACGGCGAAGTGCAGACGGCTGCGGAGCGCCGGCGAGTGAAAGGACGCCCTGCGCTCTTCCGTGCTCGTAGCGCCGTCGGCGACCGCGCCGTCCGGTAGACCGCTGAGTGCCGCAAACAACGCCAGGCCGCTCAACCCGGCGAGTCGGAGTGCCTGCCCCCGCGTCATCGTTTCGCCGAAGCAACTCATTCCCACAGGCTTGTCCGCCTGCATAAGGGCAACGTTCGGTCAAGCTGAGAGCCGGATAGGAGGAGCCGAAGTTTTTTCTGAAGTCGACCGGGTTCCGTCTTTCAGGGGGCAGTCAGGCTACGGTCGGCAGGGTTGGCCGAAGTGCGCGAGGCCAAGGTCCCAAACGTCACGGTCTACTTCTGGGCGATCAAGATCCTGAGCACCGCGCTCGGCGAGGCGACCTCCGATTACCTGGTCCACACGTTCAACCCGTACGTCGCCGTCATCGGCGGCTTCTTCGGGTTCGCTGTCGCGCTGACGATTCAGTTCACCGTCAAGGGCTACCGGCCGTCCGTCTACTGGTTCGCGGTCGTGATGGTCGCCGTGTTCGGGACGATGGCCGCCGACGTGCTGCACATCCAGTTCGGCGTGCCGTATGCCGTGTCGGCGGCGGCGTTCGCTGTCGCGCTCGCCGCCGTCTTCGGCGCGTGGTACCTGAGCGAGGGCACGCTGTCGGTGAAGAGCATCTCGACCCCACGGCGCGAACTGTTCTACTGGGCCGCGGTCGTCACGACGTTCGCAATGGGCACGGCGCTCGGCGACCTCGCGGCCTATACCGCCAAGCTTGGGTTCCTCACCGCGGGCGTCCTCTTCGCGGTCGCCTTCGTGCTTCCCGCTCTCGGCTACCGGTTCCTCGGTCTGGATGCGATTGTCGCGTTCTGGGCTGCCTACATCCTGACGCGGCCGCTCGGCGCGTCGTTCGCGGACTGGACGGGCAAGGCGCGCACGACGGGCGCACTCGGACTGGGCGACGGGCCGGTGTCGGCCGTACTCGTCGTAGCGATCGCGGCACTCGTCATGTACCTCGCCGTGACGAAGAAGGATCGCCAGAGCTCACTCGCGGCGGCGTAGCCGGGTCTAACGAACGGTTCGGGCCTGCAAGAACACCCAGATCGCGGCGACGGCAGCGACCGCGAAGATGACCCCGAGCACCCAGTGGCCGCTGAGCAGGGACACCAGGGCCAAGAGCACGAGAACGCCGGCGATGATCGCGGCGCGTCGCAGGGCGCGCGCGCGTGCGTTGGCTCTCCCGCCGACGCTCATCGAGTGACCTCGGTGTGTGATCTCACAGACGACATCTCAGCAGGACCGGGTGTCGGCGTCCAGTGTCCGGTCGGCCACGAAGCACCAGCTAGTTCGTTGGGACACGTCTGGTTCGGACATGGCTAGGGGCCTGTCCCCTAGCCATGTCCGTTGGAGACATGTCTGTTGGAGACATGGCTCGGTGCGATTTCCGGTTCGCGTCCCGCTCACACTGAGTTCGGCCGAGGAGTCGGCGCTAGCATCGACCACGTGAAGGTCGAAGCAACGGAGATCGAAGGGCGGAAGGTCTACTCCGTGCGCGGCTTCAACAGCGGGATCGCGCGCTGGCTGAACAAGTTGCCGACGCTCTGGATCGAGGGCGAGGTGACCGAGCTCCGCCGCCAGGAGCGCTGGGCCTCCGTGTTTTTCACGCTCAAGGATCCCGAGGACGGCGCGACGCTGCCGGTGCAGATGCCGCGCGGACAGTTCGACGCGCTCGACCTGAACCTCGGCGAGGGCGAGCGCGTCCATGTCTTCGGCCGCGCGGAGCTCTACGAGCAGCGCGGCGAGCTCCGTGTCAAGGCGTTGACGATCGAGCGCTTCGGGCTCGGCGCGCACCTCGCGGCGCTCGAGCGGCTGAAAAAGAAGCTCGCGGCCGAGGGGCTCTTCGCCGCCGACAAGAAGCGTGCGCTCCCGCGCTACCCGCGGCTGATCGGGCTCGTCACCGGCAACGACGCCGCAGCGAAGCGCGACGTGCTGACGCACATCGTGCAGCGCTTCCCGCCGGCCAACATCGTCGTCGCAGAGACCTACGTCCAGGGGCCGCGCGCCGCCGTCTCGATCGGAACCGCGATCGCCGACCTCTGCCGGCGCGGCGCCGATGTGATCGTGCTCGCACGCGGCGGCGGCAGCTTCGAAGACCTCCTCCCCTTCTCCGACGAGCGCGTCGTGCGCGCGGTCGCCGACTGCCCCGTGCCGATCGTGTCCGCGGTCGGCCACGAGCAGGACACGCCGCTCTGCGATCTCGCGGCCGATGTGCGCGCGTCCACACCGACAGCAGCCGCTCGCCTCGTCGTGCCCGACATCGCCGAGCTGCGCGCACGACTCGCGCGCTCTCGTAACGGCCTCCACCTCGGAGCCCGCCGAGCGGCCGAGCGTCACGTCCAGCGACTCACGGCGACGCACGAACGGCTGCGCCGCGCGCCGCTCCTCACCCTCGAACGCCGCCGCGCGCGGCTCGACAACGCACACGCGCGGCTCGGTGCGCTCAGCCCGGTCGCAACGCTCGAGCGCGGCTACGCAATCGTCCGCCGCGGCGACGAGGTCGTACGCGCGACCGACCAGGTCGCCCCCGGGGACGCGGTCGCCGTCCGGGTCGCGGACGGCACCTTCGGAGCGACGGTCGAATGAAATCTCGGGTTCCTCGGGCGTCGCTGACGGTGCGCGACCGGAGGGCACAGTGCTTTGCACGGGCCCGGAAGGTCGCGTGCGGTCAGCGGCGTCAGCCGTTCGCGGAGCCCGGCTTGCCCGGGCGGGAGCGAACGGCGGCGAGGGGCGCGAGATGACGTTCGAGGAAGCGCAGAAGGAGCTGGAAGGAATTGTGGAGCGGCTCGAGCGTGGCGACGCGGGCGTCGACGAGCTGACGAAGCTCTGGGAGCGGGGCGAGGAGCTCTACAAGATCTGCGCCGAGAAGCTCGAAGGCGTCCAGGGAAAGATCGAAGAGCTCGCTCGATCGACCCAAAGCGACGACAAGTAGCTTAGGATCGCGCCATGGCAGCCCCCAAGGAACTCCTCAAGTCTGTCCCGCTCTTCAAGGGCCTGGACGACAAGCACATCGACACGCTCTCCCGCACCTTCACCGACCGCACGTTTTCCGCCGGCCAGGAGATCACCAGCGAAGGCGGCGGCGGGGTCGGGTTCTTCATCATCGAAGACGGCGAAGCCCTCGTCTCGGTCGGTGGCGAAGAGCGGCGCACGCTCGGCTCGGGCGACTACTTCGGCGAGATCGCGCTGATCGACGAGGGCCCACGCTCGTCGACGATCACCGCGACGACGGACGTCCGCTGCTACGGGCTTACGCCCTGGCAGTTCCGCCCGCTCGTCGAGGAGAACGCCACGATCGCCTGGCCGATGCTCGTCTCCCTGGCGCAGCGGCTTCGCGAAGCCGAAGCGGCTAAAGCCTAAGAGCTAGCTCCTCACCGAGCTGCACGAGGTCCTCGCCGGCAAGCGCGCGCCGGCCGGACAGTGCATGCGCGGTGAACCCTGCGGCGACGATCCCGCCGAAGAGCTCGCAGCGGACGCCCAGCGCCTCACACCGGCGGAGCACCGCACCCGGCGCCTTGCCCTCGAAGGTCGTCGCGTCGACCGTCCCCTCGCCGGTGACGACGAGCGCTGCGCCGCGCGCACGGTCGTCGAAGCCCGTCAGGTCGAGGACGAGCTCGGCGCCGTCCACCAGCTCGGCGCCCATCGCCGCGAACGCGGCGCCCAGCCCGCCGCCCGCGCCGGCGCCGGGCAGGTCGCGGTAGGGCGCGAGCTCCTCGAGCGCGGCGAGGCGCCGCTCGAGCTCCTCGACGTCGTCCGCGTCCGCTCCCTTCTGCGGCCCGAACACGCGCGCAGCCCCGCGCTCGCCGAGCAGCGGATTGCGCACGTCGCACGCAACGCGGATCGGCACGTCGTGCAACCAGCTCCCGAGAACGCCGCGCATGCCGGCGCCTCCGTCCACCGTCGCGGTCCCTCCCACGCCGACGAGCATCGACGTCGGCTTCGCCGCGAGCGTCGTAAGGAGCAGCTCGCCGAGGCCTCGGCTCGTCGCCCGCAGCGGGTCCCGCTCGTCCTCCCGCAAGAGCGGCAGCCCGATCGCGGCCGCCGCATCGACAACCGCCGTGCCGTCGTCGAGCAACAGCCAGCGCGCGGCCACGGTTTGCCCCAGCGGATCCGTGACGACCGCCGTCCGCCACTCGCCTCCAAGCGCGGCGTGAATCACTGCAGCGGTTCCCTCACCACCGTCGGCGACCGGCGCCTCGACCACCTCGACGCCGTCGACGCGCCGCATCCCGGCCGCGAGCAGACCCGCCGCCTCCATGGGCGAGAGGACGCCCTTGAGGCTAGCCGGAGCCGAGAGAAGCTTCATCGGCCCGCTCTTGGTCGTCCATCTGCTTGAGCACCGCGTACGACAGTCCTTCGCGCGCGAGGAAGATCAATCCGACCCCGATGCCGACCGACGCCTCGATCGCTTGCAGGCCGACCCCGAACGCGACGCCCTTCGCGTACTGCACGCCGTAGTTGACGAGCGGGAGCGCGATCGTGATCTGCACGAGGCCGAAGTTGCCGGGCCAGAGGGGGAAGATGGTTGCAACGTTGATCAGCACGAGCACGAGGCCGGCCGCCGAGAGCGACTCGTAGATGTGGAACGCGCGCATCGCCGCCCAGACCGCGAACAGCTGGCACGCCCAGCCGCCGAACTGGAACGCCGCCGCCGTCGCCGCCGGACGTGGCGAACGCATGACGGCCAATCCCAGCCGCGCCCGCACGAGCAGCGTCCGCAGCGGGCCGAGCCCCTCGAGCGCATCGCGGTTCGCGCGACGTGCGAGCACCAGCGTGATGACGAACAACGTGATCCCGACCGCGAGCACGATCGCGATCGCGGTGAGCGCCCAGCCGGGGATCTTCGCCGTGGCGAGCACCCAGATGACGAGCGTGACCGCCGGGAACAGATCGAACATCCGGTGGGCGAAGACCGAGCCGACAAGCGTCGCCGTCGCGCCCCTGCGCCCGGGGATGCGACGGCGGAGCACCGCGACGCGCGCAAGCTCGCCGACCCGGCCCGGCAGCACGGCGTTCGCGAAGAGCCCGACCGAGAACGCGGAGAAGACGAGCCGGAATCCCGGACGCGGCGGTTCGATCGACTGCTTGAGCACCGTCTCCCACGCGTAGGCACGAGAAAGCACGGAGAGGAGGTTGAGGGCGATCGCGGCGAACACCCACTCCCAGCGAACGAGCGTGAACGCGTTCTGGACGCTCCCCCAGTTGGGCCCGCGCCAGATGATCAGCGCGATCGCACCCCCGATCAACGGCAGCACGAGAAGGAACCGCCAGCGGCCGTCGCGCAGGCTCACGCGACCACCTCGAGGTACGTCTCTTCGAGGCGACGCGCGATGTCGTCCCAGGCGTAGTTCTCGAGCGCGTGCGCGCGCGCCGCGCGGCCCATCTCGACGCGGCGCTCCTCGTCGCGGAGCATCTCGATCACCGCAGCCGCGAGCTTGTCGGAGTTATCCGGCGAGACGAGCGTCGCCGCCTCCGGGATCGCGACCGCCGCGTAGCCCGGGATGTCCGACGCAACCGCAGGCGTCGCACATGCGAACGCCTCGGCGAGCACGAGGCCGAAGCTCTCGCCGCCGAGCGCGGGCGTGACCAGCAGCTTCGCGCGCTCGAGCTCGTGCGTCCGCACCTCGTTCGGGACGATGCCGAGCATGTCGATTCCTGCCTCGTCGAAGCGGAGACGCGCGTGCAGCAGCCGGTACTGCATCGGGTCGGTGCCGATCACGCGCAAACGCGCGCCGGTTGTCGCATGAATCTGCGGCCACGCGCGGAGCAGCACGGGCAGCCCCTTGCGCGCGTCGTGCCGGCCGATGAAAACGACCGCGTGGTCGCGGTCGACGGGATCGGCGGCCTCAGGGATGAGCACACCGTTTGGAATCACTTTGTACGGCCCGGGAATCCAGCGCGCCGCCGATTCCTCCGCCATCGGCGACACGGCGATCCTTGCGTCAATGCGGTCCATCAGGAAGCCCCAGAAGTGGAGCGCGGGACCCATCCAGCCGAGATCACCGTGCGCGTGGTGCGTTGCGACGATCGGGCACTGCGCGAACGAGATCGCAGCGACGCACACCGCCGGCGTCATCGGCTCGTGCACGTGGATGACGTCGAACTGCTCCTCTTTGAGGATGCGGCGGACGCGCGGGACTGCGCGCGGCGAGAGCACGATGTTCGGCAGCGAGCCGTTCGCCGGCACGACAACGGAGCGCCCGACCGGGATGATCCCGTCCGGCAACTCGCCGTGCCGCCCGCTGCGCGGATGCAAGAACCGCGTGAGCTTTCCCGCCGGATCGTTTCCCATCAGAATCTGCACGTCGTGCCCGCGGCGGCGCAGCGCGGCGGCCTGGTGCTCGGCGTGCTCGACCACCCCTCCCCAGTACGACCAGGAGAAGGGTACGACGATCCCGATCTTCAAGCGGCCACCATCGCGAACGCGCGCTGCAGCCGTTCCGCGCCGAGCTCGATCGTCTCGTCCGCGACGGCGAGCGAGAGGCGCGCCCAGCCGGCGCCGCTCGGGCCAAAGCCCTCGCCCGGCGCGACCGCGACGCGGTGCTCGCGCAGCAGCGACTCGGCGGTCAGGCCTTCGGGCAGGCGGAGCCAGACGAAGAACGTCCCTTCGCAGACGATCGGTTCCGGCAGTGCATCCGCGATCACGTCGCGGCGGCGTGCGTACGCGGCGACGCGCTCGACGACGGAGCCCTGCGGCCCTTCGAGCGCGGCGATCGCCGCCGCCTGCATCGGCGCGAAGATCCCGACGCGGTTGTGGTCGTTCAGCAGGTTGACGCGTTCGACGATCTCCGCGTTGCCGAGCACGAACCCGACGCGCCAGCCCGCCATGCCGTAGGTCTTCGACATCGACCACATCTCGACGCCGACGTCCTTCGCACCGGGAGTCGCCAGGAAGCTCTGCGGCTGGCGGCCGTCGTAAACGAGATCCATGTACGCCGCGTCGTGCACGACCGCCCCGCCGGTGCGCTGCGCCCAGCGCACGGCCGACTCGAAGGTGCCGGGCGGTGCGCACACGGCGCACGGGTTCGACGGGTAGTTGAGATAGAGCGCCGCCGCCTCTGGCGCGGCGTCGAGGTCGGGCGACCAACCCGCGTCGGGCCGCAGCAGCACGGTCTCCATGCGCGCGCCCGCGAGCCCCGGCCCGGACGGATAGTCCGGGTAATACGGATCCGGAACGAGCAGCGTGTCGCCCTCGTCGCAGAGGCTGAGCGCGAGCTCGACGATCGCCGTCTTCGTCCCCGGGACGAGCGCGACCTCGGTCTCGGGATCGAGCTCGACGCCGTAGACGTCGCGGTAGCGCGCAGCGATCGCCTCCTTGGTGCGCGGCAAACCGCGGATCGGCGCATAACCGTGCACGGTCGACTCAAGCGCGGACGCGCGCAGCGCCTCGACGACGTGCGGCGGCGGTCCGGTCTCCGGATTGCCGCGGCCGAGATCGACGAGCGGCGGGCCGTCCTGTGCCGCCGCGGCGGCAACGCGCCCCAGAAGGGCGACGAAGTACTGCTGCGGAAGCCGTTGCAGGCGTTCAGGCCGAGGGCGCACTTGCGTGATCGTATGGGACGACCCGCCGTTCAACGAGCGTTCACCGCCGCCGGGCGAGTTTCGCGTTGACGTCCGCACCCGGGAACGAAAACCTCCGACCCATGACCGAGCTCATGGATCGCCTCAATAGCTTCGAGCATCGCCTGCGGGACATGGAGACGGAGCTGTACGAGCTTCGCCGTCTCGCCCGCAAGGAAGAAGAGCCCGCACCCGAGCTGGAGGCGCCTCTTTGGGAAACGCTCGAGCCACCGCCCGCAGCGCCTGAGCCCGAGCGTGGCCCCACTCCGGTCCCCATCTGGACTCCCCCTCCGCGCAAGCAGCGCGAGCCGCTTGACCTCTCCGTGCTCCTCGGCGCACGCGCGCTCGCGTGGACCGGCGGCATCGTGACGCTCCTCGGCATCGTCTTCTTCTTCGTGCTGGCGGTCGAGCGCGGCTGGATCGGCCCGGTCGCACGCGTGACGCTCGGCGCGACCGTCTCCGGCGGCCTCGTCCTCGCCGCGCTGTGGTTGCGGCGGCGCTTCGGCGACACGTATGCGTCGCTCTCCGCAGCCGGAGTCGGCATCGCCGGCTTCTACGCGACCCTGCTCGCCGCAACGGCGCTGTACGACCTCGTGCCCGCAGCGGCTGCGGTCGTCGCGGCCGGCGGGATCGCAGCCGTCGGCGCGGGCATCGCCTGGCGCTGGAACTCGGAGACGCTCGCTTCGCTCGGTCTGCTCGGGGCGATCCTCGCGCCGGTCGCGATCGCGATCCAGAGCGACCTGACGCCGCTCGGTGTCGCGTTCGCCGGCCTCGTGCTCACAGCGGCAACCGTCGTCGCCGTGCTCAGAGGCTGGCGCGGCCTGCACGTCGCGGCCGTCGTCGCTGCGGCGCCGCAGGCGATCGCGCTGATGTTCGACAACCCGTCGAACACCGTGCCGGTCGTCTTCGGCATCTGCGCCGTGCTTGCCGTTGTCCCGGTCTGGCTCGCGCTTCGCACGCGGCTCACCTACCTGCCCGCGACGCTGCTGATGTTTAGCGCGGCGTACGGCGGCTGGGCCGCCGGCGTGCTCTTCGGCGGCAACACGCAAGGCTGCGCGCTGCTCGGCGTCGCGCTCGCATACGGCGCCGCCGGCACCGCGTTGTACCGCCGCGACCGCGACGTCGCGTCGTTGCTCTGGGCGCTCGGCCTGACGCTCGCAGCAGTCGGTGCAGCTTCGCTCGCCTCCGGTGCGACGCTGACGATCGTCTGGTCGGCCGAGGCCGCGATCCTCGCGTGGCTGGCGCGCCGCATCAAGGAGCCGCGCTTCCAGGTCGCAGCCTTCGCGTGGTTCGGGCTCGCGTTCGTGCACGGCATCGCAATCGACGCACCGCTGACGAAGCTCTTCGTCGAGAACACCGGCGCCTGGCGTTCGGTGTCGAGCGCAGCGTCGCTCGCGATCGCCGCGGGGCTCGTCGGCCTCTGCGGCTTCAAGTGGAACGAGCGCGAGGAAGGGATTTTCGCGCGCGTGTTCGCCGAGTTGCTCGCGTTGCAACCGTGGGTGCGCCGGGGCGGCCTCGTGGTCGCAGGCGTGACCGCGTTGTACGCCGGCTCACTCGCCGTCGTCGGCCTGCCCGCGGCCTGGGGCTGGGGCCACGTGCTCGTCGCCGCACTGTGGAGCGCCGTCGCCGTTCTGCTCGTGGGCACGCGTCAGCGCGTTTGGAGCCTGGGCGCGATCGGAGCAAGCGTCATCCTCGTGCTCGCTTACGACCTGCCGCAGATCTCCGAGAGTCAACGTTCGTGGGCGTTCGCGGTCGTCGGCGCGGCGGCGTTCGTCGTCGCGGTCGTCTGGGAGCAGAGCTTCGGCGAGACTCTCGAACTGCCCGCCGTCGCGACGCTGGTCGCAAGCGTCGGGCTCGCTGCGGCGTCCACCGCAGAGCTGCTTGCCGGTGACGCGCGCGCGTGGGTGTTTCTCGCCCTCGCGGCCGGTTACGGCCTGACGGGCATCGCACTGCTGCGCAGGCGGCGCGACTTCGCAGCCGCGCTCGGGATCGCCGCGCTCGCGCTCGCGTTTCCGGCGTCGGTCTGGCTGCTCGACGAGACCTGGCTCGTCCTCGCGTGGGCGGCGACAGGCGCGGCGCTCGCCGTGCTCGCGCGCTATGAGGACCGTCTCCAGTACGGCGCGCTCGCGTATCTCGCCTTCGCGCTCGTCCACACGCTGGTGATGGAGGCGCAGCCGAACGACGTGTTCGTGACGCAGGACCATCCCGGCTCCGGTTTGCCGGCGGTGCTGCTCGTGCTCGCGGGCCTGCTCGCGTTCACCTACGTCCGCGAAGCGTTCCGCACGCCGCTGCTCTGGGCGTGCGGCGCACTCGGGGTCTTTGCCGCGACGCTCGCGATCCTCGAAGCATCGGAACGCGCAGGCGGAAGCGTCAGCACGGCGTTCCAGCGCGGCCATACGGCCGTCAGCGCCGTCTGGGCGATCGTCGGCCTCGCCCTCCTGATCCTCGGCCTGAAACGAAGCCGCATGTTGCAAGTCGGCGGGCTTGCGCTCTTCGGGATCAGCCTCGCGAAGCTCTTCCTCTACGACCTGTCGTTCCTCAGCTCGGTGACGCGCGCGTTCTCGTTCGTCGCCGTCGGGATGCTGAACATGGTCGGCGGCTTCTTCTACCAGCGGATGGCGGCTTTAGAGTCGCGCTCGTGAATCCGTTCGACGTTCAGAACGCGTCGTGAGGATGCGTGGGACAGCCGTGAAGGAGGCGCTGCGCGACCGCAACGTGCGCCTCCTCGTCGCGTCGGACTCGGTCTCGGCTCTCGGCAGCGGGATGGCGCAGGTCGCGCTCGCCTTCGCGGTCCTGCGCATCGGCGGGGCAGCCGACCTCGGGTACACCTTCCTCGCGCGCGAGATCCCGATGGTCGTCTTCTTGCTGCTGGGCGGCATCTGGGCCGACCGGATGTCGCGCAAGCTGCTGCTCGTCCTCGGTGACGTCGCAATGGGCTCGGCGCAGGTGCTGACGGCACTGCTCTTCCTGACGCATCACGCGACCGTGTGGCGCGTCGCACTGCTACAGGTCGTGTTCGGCGTGGCGAACTCGTTCACGCGTCCGGCATCCACGGGACTGATCGCGCAGGCGGTCGGCCCCGCACACCTGCAGGAGGCGAATGCGCTGCTCAATCTCAGCCGCTCCCTGTCGCGCATCGTCGGACCGGCGATCGGCGGCCTGATCGTCGTCGTCGCGAATCCCGGGTGGGCGCTGTTCGTCGACGCGCTCACCTTCTTCGCCTCGGCGGTGTTCTACCTGCGGCTGCGCATCACCGAGTCGGAGCGACCCGAGCGGTCTCACATGATCCACGAGCTGCGTGAAGGCTGGGGCGAGTTCGTCTCGCGCACCTGGCTCTGGACGATCGTCGCAAGCTTCGACTTCTTCCAGCTGACGCTGTTTCCGGCGCTGCTCGTGCTCGGCCCGCTGGTCGCGGAGGAGCACCTCGGCGGCGCGGGCGCGTGGGGCCTCATCCTCGCGTTCCAGGGCGTGGGGTCGGTGGCCGGCGGCGTGATGGCGCTGCGCCTGCATCCGGCGCGGCCGCTCGTTGCAGCCACCTTGCTCTGCCTGCCGATCGCCGGCGTGCTCGCGCTGCTCGGCGCCTCGGCGCCGGTGGCGTTGCTCTGCCTGGTCGGGTTCATCGCCGCCGTCGGCCTGACCTGCGGCGACGTCATCTGGTTCACGACGTTCCAGCGCCAGGTGCCTGACCACTTGATGTCGCGCCTGAGCGCGTTCGACTGGTTCGGCTCGGTCGCGCTGAACCCGATCGGCTACGCGCTCGTCGGCCCGATCGCGAACCGCGTCGGCGTTGCCGAGACGCTCTATTTCGCAGCCGCGGCAAACGCTCTCGTGACGCTCGTCGTCGCCTCGACGCCGGCGATCCGGAACCTGAGACCGGCCCCTGCGGCCGTAGCCGTGCCTGCCGGCTAGCGCACGGGACATACACTCGAAGCGATGTTCGATCAGGGCCTCGCAGAACTCCACACACACCTCGGGGGCTCGGTCGCGACGGACATCATGTGGAGCCTCGGGCACGAGCAGGGGATCGCGCTGCCGACGCGCGACTTCTGGGAATTCGACCGGATGGTCACCGTGTCCGACCCGCGTGGCGTGCCCGATCTCGACTCGCTCGACCGCATCTACCACCTGACCGAGCTGATCCAGAGCTCGCCGCTCGCGGTCGAGCGCAGCGTGCACGCGGCGATCGGCGGCGCGTACCGCTCGCAGCGGATCACGACGCTCGAGCTGCGCTTCAACCCGATGAAGCGCAACCGCGGCGGCGAGCGCGACCTCGACCACATCATCCTCGCCGCGATCCGCGGCCTCGACCGCGCCTCGCTCGAGTACCCGCAGGTGCGCGCGGGGCTGATCCTGATGATGGACCGCACCTTCACCGCCGACCAGAACATGGTGATCATCGAGAAGGCGATCCGCTACGCGCCGCGCGGCATCGTCGGCGTCGACATCGCCGGCCCGCGTCCCGGTGGTGCGCGCTACGACTACACGCAGATCCGCGAGCACGTCCAGCTCGCGCGCGACGCCGGCCTCGGCGTGACGATCCACTGCGGTGAGGAAGGCGCGCAGTACGGCAGCGAGGAGCTCGGCGAGGTCGTCGAGTCACTGCGCCCGAACCGGATCGGCCACGGCATCCTCGCCGCGCGTGACCCGGAGCTGATGGCGTCGCTCAAGGCCGCCGACATCACGCTCGAGATCTGCCCCACGTCAAATCTGTTGACGAAGGCGCTCGCCGACGAGAGCGAGGTGCGCGAGACCTTCCGCAGGTTCGTCCAGCACGGGGTGCCGTTCACGATCGCAACGGATGGCCCGGAGATGATGCGGACACACTTGCGTGACGAGTTCGAGCTGCTGATGCGCATCGGCGCGCTCGGCGAGGACGAGGCGCGCGCGGCGAACGAACGCGGGCATGAGGCGTCGTTCATCGGCCGTCGCGCGCACGCTTCGCCGTAGCCGCGATACACCCTTCGGCCGATAGTTCGCGGTTAGTGGCGGCCGTAATCTCGTGCACATGCAGGCACTCCGTGATCCATCAGGCATCACCTCGCGACAGCGACAGGTGGTCGAGCTAATCGCGCAGGGTCTGTCGAACGACGAGGTCGGGCTCGTACTCGGCATTTCGCCACGGACGGCGAAGGCTCATTGCGACGTGCTCCGGCAGAAGCTCGGTGTTCCGAGGCGGCGACAGATCCCAGTCGCATTCAGATTGCTGACGGGCGAGGACCCGTTGGCAAGCCGTCTGGCGTCGGCGCGTGCCGACAACGGGGGCTGACGGCGAAGAGGCGCCCGCGGCGACACCCTCGTGCCGCGGGCGTCCAGCCCCTTCCCAAAGCGATGGATGGGGCGTAGCGTTGACGTAAGGCGAGCGGCGCGCCTCTCAGGGGAAGAGGGCAGGCAAAGGTGACCGCGGGCAAAGATGAACAGAAGGCCGGGAGAGAGCGCCGCATTATCGAGCGGCCGCGGCTGATCAAGGCCCTCGACGAGTCCGAGGCCCGCATCATCCTGCTCTTGGCGCCTGCCGGCTACGGCAAGACAACGCTCGCGCGACAGTGGGCGAAGACGCTCAACCGCGCGATCTGGGTGAGCTTGACACCGGCGCACCGCGATGTCGTGACCTTTGCCGAGGATCTCGCCGTCGGCATCGAGTCACTGGGAGGCAGTGCCACCGAGTTCATCAGGGAGTACTTGCGAGCCCAGAGCAACCCACAGCGCTCCGCCCATGGCGTCGCGGTCGAGTTGTCGAAGCAAATGAACGATGTCGGCGTGCAGTGGCTCATCCTCGATGATTGCCACGAGATCGCAGACGCCGTCGATGCCGTGGCGATGATTTCGAAAGTCCTTGAACGACTCAACAGCCGTATGCTCGTTTCGTCCCGTATTCGGCCATCGTGGATTACTTCGCGACACGTGGTGTACGGCGAAGTACACGAATTGCAGCGCGCGGATCTGGCGATGACTGACGAGGAAGCCAACGAGGTACTCGGCCCGCGTGGCGACCTCGGCCGCTTGGCACGTCAAGCCGAGGGTTGGCCAGCTGTTCTTGGGCTAGCCGCGGCGCTCGAAGGTGCCGTGCCACCTCAGGAAGCGATGCCGGAGGCACTTCATCACTACCTGGCAGAGGAGCTATTTCAATCCGCGTCGGCGCAGCTTCGCCGCGACCTCATCGCTTTGGCATTGCTCCCGCATCTCGAACCCGCGCTCCTCACCTCGGAATTTGGTGAGCGACGTGGCGACATCATTGACGAGGCTCGTCGCTTGGGATTCGTCAACGATAATCCTCGCCCGGAACTCCACCCGCTCCTCCGAGAGTTCCTGCTCTTGAAGTTGCTGGAAAGATCTGATGCCGAAGAGCGCGCCCGAGAGACGATCCGCGCGTCGGTCGAGGCCAACGAGTGGGAACATGCTCTCGGCTTGGTTTTGCGGTTTAGTTTGACTGATCAAATTGATCCGGTGTTGTCTGCCGCGTTCACTCCACTGGCAAGACGCGGCCTAATTGCGACGTTGTCCACTTTTGCCACTCAGGTCAGACTCGCTCCAACCTTCCCTCCCGCCACATTGGACTTAGTGAACGCGGAAGTCGCGTTACGCGAGGGGCATCTCGAGCTTGCAACCGACCTCGCCGACCGCGCCCACACCCGTTTCGCGGAGGAGCACTCGCTCCGCTCACGGGCCAGCGCCATCATGGGGCAGTGCCAGTCTTTGCTCGCCTCTTACGACGCCGCTGAGGTTGCATTTTCCGCCGCAAAATCCGAAGCGAAGGAAGGTCGCGATGCCGGAGAAGCCATGCACGGACTCGCGCTCGCGAAGGTGTTTGGAGAACGGGATGGCGCTGAACTTGCGATATCAGCATTGGCAGATCTGCGACATGAGTCCCCGACTCACCTCCTGCGGTACACGACGGCGGAACTAAACAGACGACGGTTCGCGGAGGGCCTTTCCTTGCCCCTCGGCCTCGATGAAGCCCTTCACACCCTGCCGAGGGTGGACGATCCTCAGGCTCGCACTTCGTTCACGTACTCGGTTGCGTACTCCTTTGCCTTGCGCGCTGACTACGCCGAAGCGGAGACCTTCGTCGGCAAGTTTCTCGATGACGTCCAGGCATATGACCTTGAGTTCGCCCTTCCGTACGCGAACTGGACAGCAGCGATGATCGCGCTTGGCCTACGGCGCTTCGGTGAAGCTGAGAGGTTGCTACAGGCAGTGGAGGATGCGTCACGGCGCATCAACGATCAACGCCAAGCGGTCAATGCCCGTTCACTCCGAGCTCGATTGCTGCTTCAAATCGGACAGCCAACAGAAGCGATGCAACAAGTCCGGAACGACATTGAGCTCCAGATGATGCCGTCTTGGCGAGCTGAGTACCTCGGCACACGGGCGGTGGTGTTGGCTTGCCTCCGACGATCAGGAGAGGCTATTCAGGCGGCGGGCCAAGCCGTCGCGACCTCGCGCGGTGTGGAGGTGAGACTCCTTGCCGCGGCAGCGCGCGCAATTATCGCGGCTGACGATGCCGACACCCTTCCGATCACAACGCTGATCGACGCGGCAACAGCGCTTGCGGTCTGGGATCCGGTCGTCTGCGCCCTAAGGGCCTCGCCTGAGCTCGCAAACGCAGTCGCATCCGACGACACATTTCGACCGACCCTCGAGGACATTTACCAGCGGTCGCATGATCACGCGCTTGCAAGACGAGCCGGGTTCCGTACCCGCGCCACCCGCTCACCCGGCGAAGTCCTGTCGCCGCGCGAGCGCGAAGTTCTCGGATTAATCGCACGAGGTCTACGCAACCACGAGATCTCGGCAGCACTGTTTATCGCCGACTCGACCACGAAGGTCCATGTCCGCCACATCCTCGAGAAGCTCGGTGTACGCACACGGGCCGAGGCGGTAGCGCGCTACGAAATGTTCGCGGCGGCGAGATACACAGAATCGGCCCGGCCCAACTGAGCGCCCTCGGTGCTATCGGTTGCGTCCAGACTGAACTGCTTACCACGCGCGAGGCGGTAGTCCTCAGATGCCCCCGCCAGGATCGCTTCGAAGGCAGCGACCACCGATGTGTCGAATTGCGTCTCCACCGCTTGAGCGAGCCGTAGGCGCGCGACTCTACTCGGCATGGCGTCCCGGTAGGGACGGTCGGATGTCATCGCGTTATAGGCATCCGCCACAGCGATAATTCGCGAGAGAAGTGGAATCTCGGTCTCAGGGAGTCCGTCCGGATAACCCTGTCCGTCTACACGTTCATGGTGATGGCGAACGATGCTGGCGATCTCAGCGTACGTATCGACGTTTGCGAGGATGCGTTCCCCGATCTCCGAATGCCGCTGCATCTCACGGCGCTCATCAAGGGTCAGAGCGCCGGGCTTTTCCAAGAGACCCGCAGGAAGCCCGATCTTGCCGATGTCATGGACCAAGCCACAAAGGTGCGCCAACTGGGAGTGCTCTTCGCCCAAGCCCATGCGTGCTGCGATGTCATGTGCATACACCGCGACTGCTGCCGAATGTCCGGCGGTGTATTGATCACGCGCGTCGAGCGTCGCAATAAGGCCTTTGGCGAATGAGAGGTTCGCTGCCTCCAACTGGGCGTTAGCCGCTTTAAGGTCTGTCGCTAGGCGGCGCTGCTCCTGGTACATCAGGAACCAACGCTGCGCAGCAAGCGCTGGCGCAAAGAACAGCGGGAGCGTCCAGGGAGACACCTCGCGGTAAGAGAGAGCCAATATCGCGACGACGGGGCTATAGAAGGGGACCGACGCGGCGATCACCGGAAGCAAATCCCGCGCTGCGTCGGTCCAATCACCGAGTCGACGAAGGGTAAAGGTCAACGAGGTGAACGCGGCGTCTGTCAGTTCCGCCGCAAGCGCGGCGGCGGTTGCGGCCGCGACGGTTGCCCCTGGGCCGGCTGAGAAAAGACTGGCAACAGAGAGCGCGGCGCCGCCAGCCACAGCTCCGATCAGCGCGCGGTTACAGAAGTAGGCCACGCGCCCGGCGAGCGGCATGTTCAGGCCGAGGGCCGAGGCACTGAAAACGACCATGCCAGCGAGCGGACCAAAGAGGACGGCCGCGAAAACGGACGGGAAGAGGGAGATCGAGACGGTTAGCTTTCCGCGCAGCGCGATCCTTCCACGCCACTCGCTGATTGCTGCGATCAGTGCGAGGCTAACCACAGCTGCTGGGGCTCCAACGCCGACACCCGCAAGCACAAGCGCGACCGCGACCGCGACCGCTACGACACCCACAACCAGCAGGTAAACGGCCACGGGACGACTCAAATCAGCGAATCCTCCGCGGATCCTGCGAAAACCTTGTATATCCCCCAAAAGGGTTATAAGCTTCTCCTTGCCGTCAGTCCCACAGAAACGGGGGAACTCAAATGCGTAAGTTCATGAAGCTGGTCAGCCGGGGCACCATCGCCGGCGGATCCGCAGCCTGGTAGTCAGAATCGCTAGGTATCCCAGTAAGGCTCGCGTAGTTAACTGGGAAGACCGTGGTGTGGCCTCACCCGTTCAGGTGATTGTCCACAGGCAGTGGAAAACCTTCTAACAGGTGTGAATTAGTTTGAACGGGCCGCCTTCGGGCGGCCCTTTCTTTGCCCGGCGCTAGGCGATCAGGCCGCGGCGGAAGCCGACGGCGACCGCATGGGCCCGGCTGCGGGCCTGGAGCTTCGCGAGCAGGTGCCGGACGTGGCTCTTGACTGTCTCCTCGGAGAGGAAGAGCCGGACGCCGATCTCGCGGTTGACGAGACCGTCGGAAATCAGCTGCAGCACCTCGATCTCACGGGCGGTCGGCTCCTGTTCCAGCTCCTGCAACGGCGGGGCCTGGAACGGGATCACCTCGGCGACCGTCTGATCGCGCCGTGCGGCAACCGACTCGAACCGAGCCGTGTGCTCGCGATACCGCGTAAGGATCTCGTTGCGTTGAGCAGCGTCCACAGCTGGGCTATCGGCCCTTGTTAAGACCAGCTTTAGGACGAATTCACCCTTAAGAGTGACTCGGCTCGCGCCGCGACCTTGCCGGGCAGCGCCGCGGGCTGGGAACAGACCGCCACGGCCAGGGAACGGTCGACCAGGGCGACCTCGTGGTAGACGTCGGGCCAGAGCTCGCCCGTCTTCACCCGCACGTCCCTCTCCGGCAGGAGAAGCGGCAGTTCGGAGTCGCGAGCCCGCCCCAGGGCGTCCAGGACACGCTCCTCGTCGATCGCCGCCAGGCCGCGAGCCAGATCCCGGGCGCAGGTCAGGTTCTCGGGGCCATCGCTGATCATCAGCCGCCGCACCTCGGTCCGCTCGCAGCCGAGCCTCGCAGCCTCCTCGTTGACCGCGTCGAAGCCGAGGCGCTCCAGGAGGACGTTTGTGGCCGCGTTGTCCGAGAACGCCACCGAGAGCAGCGCACAGTCGCCCAGGGTGACCGACGAGAGCGCATCCGCGACCGACCACGGCACCGCCGGCACCTCGACCCGCTCCGCGGGATCGAGCGCTGACCGCCAGAAGGCCGAGGCGACGAACAGCTTGATCGTGGACGCGGCAGGGACGACCCGGTCGCCGCCCTCCTCGCGACCGTCCGAGGTCGCCCACGTGATCACAGCCGGATCAGTTTGTGGCGCCGGGCGTGGAGGTACGCGGGCTCGTGCTCCTCGACGACGCCGATCCCGTCCTCGCGCCCGGTCGAGTGGAGAATCCGCCCCTCGCCGAGCCAGAAGGCGATGTGGTCGACCGGCTCGCCGTAGGTGATCAGATCGCCCGGCTGCAACTCGGCGACCTCGACCCCCACGTCCTCCTGCTGGTCGGCGTCACGCGGGACAAGCCTGCCGAGCCTGCGGTAGGCCATGTGCACGAGCCCGGAGCAGTCGATGCCCGAGCTGGTCATCCCGCCCCAGAGGTACGACACGCCGAGGTAGGAGCGCGCAACGTCGACAGGCGAGCCCGACGCGTCGGCGGGCAGCGCCCCCTCCCCGTCCTCGAGCTCCTCCGCGCGCATCCAGCCTGGGTAGTCGTAGGCGGTCACGACCCGCGCCCAGCCGTCGCGGCGCTCCTCGACGCGCAGCGGCTCGCCGCGCAGCGCCTGGGTTACCTGCTCCGCGTCGTCGGCCGGCTCCCGGCGCAGCGGCGCGATCTCGACAGCACACCTCATGTGGCATGCCGCTCGATCTTCGCCTCGAGCATCGCCTTGACGCGCGGCCAGTCGTCGTCGACGACCGCGTACCAGGCCGAGTCGCGGATCGAGTCATGCAGCACCATGTGCTTCCGGGCGATCCCCTCGAAGCTCGCGCCCACCCCGAGCAGCGCGCCGCGCACGCGCAGGTTGCGGGCGTCCGTCTTGAACTCGACCCGCATCGCACCCCACGAGTCGAAGGCGTTCGCCAGCAGGAGGTACTTCGTCTCGATGTTCGCGCCCGTCCCCCACTGGGGGCGCTCGAGCCACGTCGAGCCGATCTCGACGCGCTTGTGGGACGGCTCGATGTTCATGTAGCGCGTCGATCCGACCGGGCGGCCGTCGACGTGGACGACGAAGGGCACCTCCGTCTCGCTCGCGAGCGCCTGGTCGAACCAGCCCTCGAACCCGAGCGCGTACAGGCCGGTGAAGCGGTGGATCAGCGGCTCTGCCTCCGCCGCCTCGCGCAAACCCTCTCGGTGGCGCTCCTCGATCGGCTCGACGCGGACGATGCGCCCGGCGAGCGGCGCCACCGGCCGCAGGTCAATCACGCGATGCACGTTTCTCAGTATCGCCGCACGGAAAGTTTCGCGGTATTACGCTCTACAACAGGGATGACGAACCCGCCAGATTTTGAGGTGACCTCAGGGGGCGCGATTGCCCTTCCTCCTGTTACCGCGATCGCGCGTAAGAGCCCGTCGAGGCTGTTCTGGGAGCGCTTCCGCCAGGACAAGGCGGCGCTCGTCGGCGGGGTCGTGATCTTCCTGCTGCTCCTGATCGCGATCTTCGGCGGCCCGCTGGCCGAGAAGATCACCGGCCACCCGCAGAACCAGACCTATAGCAACATGACCGACGCGTACGGCGTGCCGCTCGGCCCGAACAGCTCGTTCTGGTTCGGCGCGGACTCGTCCGGGCGCGACCTGTTCGTGCTCACGATGTACGGCGCGCGGACCTCGCTCTTCGTCGGCGTGGTCGCGTCGGGCATCGCGCTGTTGATCGGCCTCGTCGTCGGGCTCCTCGCGGGCTTCTTCGGCGGCTGGGCCGACACACTGCTCTCGCGCATCGGCGACGTGCTGCTCGCAGTGCCCCAGATCCTGATCGCGGTCGGCGTCGTCGCCGCATGCTCGACGACAAAGAGCGGCTGCCTCGGCGGGTTGCTCCAACCCGGGATCACCGTGGTGATCGCGGTGATCACCCTCTTCTCGTGGTCGTATATCGCGCGCATCGTGCGTGGCTACACGCTGTCGCTGCGCGAGAAGGAGTTCGTCGAGTCGGCCCGCGCAGCCGGCGCCTCGAACCCGCGGATCCTCGCGACCGAGATCCTGCCGAACCTGTTGGGACCGCTGATCGTCTACGCGACACTGCTCATCCCGACCAACATCCTCTTCGAGGCTTCGCTCTCCTACCTCGGCCTCGGGGTGCCTGCGACGCAGGCGTCGTGGGGCTCGATCCTCAGCCAGGTGTCGAGCTCCGGCCTCTACAACGTCGCGTGGTGGCTGATGCTCTTCCCCGGTGCGATGCTCATCATCACGACGCTCGCATTCAACCTGCTTGGCGATGGCCTCCGCGACGCGTTTGACGTGAGGTCCGAACGATGACCTTGACCCCCAGAAAGGAGCAAGTACAGATGAGGAGATACCTGCGGCTGGCGATTTACGTCGCGGCCGTGATCCTGCTCGTGAGCTTCGCCGCCGCTTGCGGCAGCAAGAAGAGCGCCACGGGCACCACCACCTCGACGACCGCCTCCGGTGGCGGAGCCGGCAACTCTGTCGTCGGTTCCGGGTCGTACTCGAGCGGCTCACCGGCCAAGGGAGGCACGTACACGATCGGCTGGGAGAACTCGTTCGGCTTCACGAACAACTTCGATCCGACCGGCGAGTACCTCGGCAACGCATGGGGCCTCTACTCGAACCTGATGCTCCGCGCGCTCGTCGGGTACAAGCACCAGCCTGGGGCCGCCGGCAACGAGCTGATCGGCGACCTCGCGACCGCGGTTCCGACGCCGACCGACAATGGTCTTACCTACACCTACAAGCTGCGGACCGGCATCAAGTTTGGGCCGCCCGTGAACCGCGCTGTGACCTCCAAGGACGTCGCGTACGCGATGAACCGGCTTGCGAACCCGAAGGACGGCGGCCAGTACGCCTTCTACTACACGGTGATCAAGGGCTGGGATGCGGTCGCGAACGGCAAGGCGAAAACCGTCTCCGGCATCTCGACGCCGGACAACCAGACAATCGTCTTCCACCTGACGAAGGCCGCCGGCGACTTCAACCTCCGCATGGGGATGCCGGCGACGGCCCCGATCCCGGAGGAAGTCGGCAAGTGCTTCGAAGGGAAGCCCGGCGACTACGGCCGTGACGTCGTCTCGAGCGGCCCGTACATGCTCCAGGGATCCGACAAGGTGACCGCATCGTGCCCGATGAAGGCGATGAGCGGCTTCGACGGTGCGAACGGCAACCACCTCATCCTGGTCCGCAACCCGAACTACGACCAGTCGACCGACCCGTACCGGAAGAACTACATCGACACGTTCAAGTTCGTCGTGAACTCGAACGCCGATGACATCTTCGCCAAGGTGCAGGCCGGCCAGTACGACGACGAGGTGTCGACGCCGACGCCGAAGACGATCCGTCAGTACGCGACGACCTCGTCGTTGAAGCCGCTGATGATCCCGAACGTCGGCGACCGCACCAACTACCTGTCGATGAACTTGACGCAGCCGCCGTTCGACGACATCCATGTGCGGAAGGCGTTGAACTACATCGTCGACAAGGGAGCGCTCCAGAAGGCATGGGGCGGCCCGATCCCGGGCTCGATCGCCACCCACATCGTCCCGCCGGTGCTCTACAACAACGGCCTCTCGGAGTACAACCCGTACGAGACCGCAAACAACGCCGGCGACCTCACCAAGGCGATGGACGAGATGAAGCAGTCGAAGTACGACCCGGGCAAGACGGGCAAATGCACCGCGTCTGCCTGCAACGGCGTGCTCACGATCGCCGACACCCGCAGCGTCGACAAGACGATGATCCCGATCCTCGTCGAGGACGCGGCGAAGATCGGCATCAAGCTGACGGTGCGCTCGATCAACGGCGCATACACCACGATCCAGACCCCGTCGAAGAACATCCCGCTCGCCGAGCGGCCTTCGTGGGGGAAGGACTACGCCGACCCGTACACGTTCTTCGGCGAGTTGTTCGACGGCCGGGCGATCATCAAGTCCGGTAACACGAACTACTCGCTCGTGGGCATCACGGCGGCCACCGCGAAGGCGGTCGGCGCGACGGGTGACCTCAGCAATGTGCCGAGCGTCAACAAGGCCATCGACGGCTGCGCGGCTGAGCTCGCCGAGAAGCGCACGGTCTGCTGGGAGAACCTCGACAAGAAGCTGATGGAACAGGTCGTGCCGTGGGTGCCCTACCTGTGGCCGAACAACGTGTTCATCATCGGCCCGAACGTCACGCACTGGAACTACGACCAGTTCACTGACGGCCCGGCCTATTCGTTGGTGTCCGTCAAGCAGTAAGTCCAAGGGGAGGGCGGGACACACCGTCCCGTCCTCCCTTCCCTTCGACCGAAAGCGACGACGATGACGCTCTACATCGCACGAAGGCTCCTCTGGACGATCATTGTCGTCGCATGTGTGATCGCGATCACCTTCGCGGTCTTCTATCTCCTGCCCGCCGGTGATCCGGCGCTGCGCTTCGCGGGCAAGAACCCGCAGCCGGCAGAGCTCGCGCTGATCCGGCATCGCCTCGGGCTCGACCAGCCCTGGTACACCCAGTTCGGCAAGTTCACGTGGCACTTCTTCACCGGAGACAAGTACGGCTGGCCGGGGCTCGGCTACACGTACGCGAGTGGCAGCTCCGTGAAGGACCTGGTGTTCGCACGCGCGCCGCGCACGCTGCTCCTGATCGCAGGCGCCGCGGTGATCTGGCTCGTCCTCGGCGTCGCGATCGGCGTGCTTTCTGCCGTCAAACGGCGGTCGATCGCCGATCGGCTCGCCATGGGCTTCGCGCTGTTCGGGATCTCGACGCCGGTCTTCTGGCTCGGTCTGATGGCGCTCTACATCTTCTGGAGCAAGCTCGGCTGGACGGCGGGCACCGGCTACGTCTCACCGCTCGACAGCCCCACCGGCTTCCTCTCGCACATGATCCTGCCCTGGATCGTGCTCGCGCTGCTCTACGCCGCGTTCTACGCGCGCATGACGCGCAACAACCTGCTCGAGACATTAGGCGAGGACTACATCCGAACCGCGCGCGCGAAAGGGCTGTCGGAGCGGCGCGTGATCTTCAAGCATGGCCTGCGCGCATCGCTGACACCGATCGTGACGATGTTCGGCCTCGACATAGCGCTGCTCGTCGGCGGTGCGGTGATCACCGAGTCCGTCTTCAACATCCAGGGGCTCGGCTATCTGGCGATCAACGAGGCGCTGCAGCAAGACCTGCCGGTCGTGCTCGGCGTGGTGCTGATCGCATCCGTCGCGGTCGCAATCGCGAACCTCGTAGTCGACATCCTCTACGCCTTCATCGATCCCCGCGTTCGTTACGCATGAACGACCGCGCCCTTCTCGACGTGCGCGGGCTGACCGTGCGCTTCCCGACTGCGGACGGAGTCGTGCAGGCCGTGTCGGATGTCTCCTTCTCCCTGTCCCGCGGCGAGACGCTTGGCGTCGTCGGCGAATCGGGCTCGGGCAAGAGCGTTTCGAACCTCGCGATCATGGGCCTCTTGAACCGCGAGCGTACCGCGATCTCCGGCGAGGTGGACTTCATGGGTCGCGACCTGCTCACCCTGCCGCCGGACGACCTCCGCCACATCCGCGGCAAGGACATCGCGATGGTCTTCCAGGATCCGTTCGCGTGCCTGCACCCGATGTACCGCGTCGGCGCGCAGATCGCCGAGGCAGTGACCGCACACCAAAACGTCAGCAAAGACGCCGCGTGGGCGCGCGCGGTCGAACTACTCGACCACGTCGGCATCCCGAACGCGAAGTCACGCGCGCGCGACTACCCGCATCAGTTCTCGGGCGGCATGCGCCAGCGCGCGATGATCGCGATGGCGCTCGTCCACAACCCGTCGATCCTGATCTGCGACGAGCCGACAACCGCACTCGACGTGACGGTGCAGGCGCAGATCATCGAGCTGATCGAAGAGGTGAAGCGCGAGTTCGACATCGGCGTGATCCTCGTCACCCACGACCTCGGCGTCGTCGCAGAGACCGCGAACGCCGTGATGGTCATGTACGCCGGCCGGATCATGGAGTACGGGCCTGCGCGCCAGATCTTCGAGCAACCGCAGCACCCGTACACCTGGGGGCTCCTCGACTCGATGCCGACGATCGACCGCCGGCTGGACGCACTCGTGCCGATCGAGGGCTCGCCGCCGTCGCTGCTCTCGCCGCCGTCGGGCTGCCCGTTCCATCCGCGCTGCCGCTACCGCTTCGCGCCGTGCCCCGTCGATCGCCCGCCGCTTGTCGCGCCGGTGCCTGAGGCTCATCCCGATGCGTGTCACCTCGAGTGGGACGAAAAGGTGCGCGAGGGCGCGAAGCGCTCGGTCGTCCGGCTCGGAGACGCTGCATGAGCACGAACGGCAACCTGGTCGAGCTCGAGAATCTGACGAAGCGCTTCGCGGTCCGGCAGGGCGTGTTCGCGCGCAGCAAATCCGCTGTCCACGCTGTCGAGAGCATCAACTTGACGGTGCGCCGAGGCGAGACGCTCGGGATCGTCGGCGAGTCGGGCTGCGGCAAGTCGACGACCGCGCGGCTGATGCTGCGGCTGCTCGATCCGACGTCCGGCACGGTGCGCTTCGACGGCACCGACATCTCGACGCTCAGCCAGCGTGCCCTGCGGCCGCTGCGCCGCGAGATGCAGATGATCTTCCAAGACCCGTACTCGTCGCTGAACCCGCGCAAGACCGTCGGCCAGATCGTCGGCTCGCCGTTCGCGATCCACGGGCAAAAGGGGGCGAAGACACGCGTCCAGGAGCTGCTCGAGACCGTAGGGCTGAGCCCCGAGCACTACAACCGCTACCCGCACGAGTTCTCGGGCGGCCAGCGCCAGCGGATCGGCGTCGCGCGCGCGCTCGCGCTCTCACCGAAGCTGATCGTCTGCGACGAGCCGGTGTCGGCGCTCGACGTCTCGATCCAGGCGCAGATCCTGAACCTGCTGCGCAACCTGCAGCGCGACTTCAACCTGACCTACGTCTTCATCTCACACGACCTGTCCGTGATCAGGCAGATCGCCGACCGCATCGCGGTCATGTACCTCGGCAAGATCGTCGAGATCGGCGAGAGCGAGTCGATCTACGAGCATCCGAAGCATCCGTACACGGCGGCCCTGCTCTCCGCGGTGCCGCGCGCGACGGCCGGCGGCCGCGAGCGGATCGTGTTGAGCGGCGACGTGCCGTCGCCCGTCGACCCGCCGGCGGCATGCGTGTTCCACCCGCGCTGCCCGCGCTTCCACGAGGGCCACTGCGACGTCGAGACACCGCAGCTCCGCGAGCTCTCGACCGGCCAGTCGGCCGCCTGCCACTACCCGCTCGAAAAGTGGCCGATGACCGACGACGAGATCCGGCAGGCCGAAGGCGCCGACCGCGCCGACCGGCCGCACCTCGAGGGCACGGCGCACGAGGTGTAGATGACTAGCGCGGCGCGGCAGGCACGGCGCTGAAGCGCTCGTGGACGAAGCGCACGACCATCGCGCCTTCTCCGACGGCGGTCGCGCAGCGCTTCACCGATCCCGACCGGACGTCGCCGGCCGCGTAGATCCCCGGCACACTCGTCTCGAGCAGACCGTCCGCGCCCGCGTCGGCGCCGGTCAGGATGAAGCCCTTGTCGTCGCGCGCGACCACGTCGCCGAGCCATTCGGTGCACGGCATCGCCCCGAGGAAGAAGAAGAGGAACGAGAACAGCACACGTTCGCCGTTCTTCAGCGTCACCGCTTCCAACTCGCCGTTGCTGCCGTGCAGCGCCGCCACCTCGGAGTGGTCGCGCACAGCGATGCCGTGACGGTCGAGGTCATGCACGAGGTAGTCGGACATCGTCTCGTGCAGGTCAGCCCGCCGGTGCAGCAAGGTGACGAGCGCTCCGCCGCGCGCGAGCCAGACCGCCGCCTGCCCGGCCGAGTTACCGCCGCCGACCACGGCCACACGCTTGGCGGCGCAGCGCAGCGCCTCGGGAGGCCCGGCCGCGTAGAAGACCGACACCACTTCATACTGGTCGAGATCGTCGACCGGGAGCCGGTTGTACTCGGCGCCGGTCGCCAGAATGACTGCACGCGCAGTGACCTGGCGGTCCTGTTCGAGGTAGACGGTGTGCCGCACGTCCCCGCTCTCGAGCGCGACTGCGCGGTACGGCGTCGCCGTGCGCGCTCCGAACTTGCGCGCCTGCGTGACGGCGCGGGTTGTGAGCTCCGAGCCGCTGATCCCGGCGGGGAACCCG
>DATBDB010000145.1:0-3773 GCA_036270155.1 Gaiellaceae bacterium | reverse complement strand
ATCACCGAGCACCACAACGCGGTCGACAACGTGCTTGCGCTGATCAACCTCTCGCTGCTCGTCGGCGGCGTCGGCCGCCATGGCGCCGGGCTGCAGCCGTTGCGCGGGCAGAACAACGTGCAGGGCGGCGGCGACATGGGCGCGATCCCGAACAAGCTGCCCGGCTTCCAGGACATCGAGGACGATGCGCTGCGGGCGAAGTTCGACGCGGCCTGGGGCGTGACGATTCCCCCGAAGCACGGGCTGCACATGACCGGCATGTTCGAGGCGATCGACGAGGGCGAATTCAGCGCGCTCTATGTGATCGGCGAGAACCCCGCACAGTCGGAAGCCGACCAGACCCGCGCGCGCAGGCTGCTCTCGAGCCTCGACTGTCTCGTCGTGCAGGACATCTTCCGCACGAAGACGGCGGAGATGGCGGACGTCGTTTTCCCCGCCTCCGCCTCATGGGCCGAAGCGGAAGGGACGGTCACCTCGAGCGAGCGGCGCGTGCAACGGGTGCGCAAGGCCCTCGACCCGCCCGGTGAGGCGCGTGACGATGTCGCGATCGTCTACGAGCTCGCAAAGCGGATGGGGGTCGACCTCGGCAGCCCATGCCCGGAGGACGTCTGGAATGAGCTGCGTACGCTCTCCCCCATGCACGGAGGCATGTCGTACACGCGGCTCGAGGAGCTCGGCGGGATCCAGTGGCCGTGCTGGGACGAAGATCATCCCGGCGACCAGTTCCTGCACGGACGGCTCTGGGACGACGTCGTCGAGGAGCCTGCTCCGTTCACGCCGGTGAAGCACTCACCGCCGGTCGACGTGCTCGACGCAGACTTCCCGCTGCGGCTGACGACCGGGCGGCGGCTCGAGTCGTTCAACACCGGTGTGCAGACCGGCGGCTTCTCGTCACCGCTCCACGTCGGCGGTGAAGCGCTGCGCGTCTCACCCGAGGACGGCGCGCGCTACGGCCTGCGCGACGGCGGGCGCGCGCGCGTCACCTCGCGGCGCGGTGCGGTCGAGGCGCCGGTTGCGTTCGACAAGAACCTCCGCCCCGGTCTCGCGTTCATGAACCTGCACTTCCCCGACCTCGTCGAGGTGAACGTGCTGACGATCGACGCGACCGACCCGAAAAGCGGCACGGCCGAGTTCAAGGCGACGGCGATCCGGGTGGAAGCAATTGCCTGACCTCCGGCTCCTGAACGCCGAGCCGAGCGATGCCGAGCGGTTTGCGATCGACAACGTGCTTGGCGCCGCCAACGGTGAGGTGTTGTTGAAAGGCGGTGGCCGCACGGCGCGCGACGACCGTACGAAGCGACATCTCTTGCTGCCCGCGTTGCGCGCAGCACAGCAGCGCGTCGGCTGGGTCAGCGAGGGCGCGCTCGGCTACGCGTCGCGGCGGCTCGCGGTGCCGCCCGCCGAGGCCTACGGCGTCGCGAGCTTCTATGCGCTGATCGCGCTCGAGGAACGGCCCGCGGACGTGACGCACGTCTGCACCGACCTCTCGTGCATGTTGAAGGGCGCGACCGTCCCCGAGGGCGCGCATCCGTCGCCCTGCCTCGGGCTGTGCGAGCGCGCGCCGGCCTCCTACCGCACGATCGCCGGCGAGCAGCCGGTCGAGGAGCAGATCCCCGCCATCGGCCCGCCGCTCCCGCAAGCGGGACAGCCCGGTTTGCGCCTGCTGCGGCGGATCGCCGCGGGCGTCGATCCCGAGTCGATCGACGCGTACATCCAGGCGGGCGGCTTCGAGTCGCTGCGGTACGCGCGGGAACTTGGGCCTGAGGCGGTGCTGCGCGAGGTGACCGAGTCGCGCCTGCTCGGCCGCGGAGGCGCCGCGTTCCCGACCGGCGTCAAGTGGGAGGCGGTCGCAAAGCAGCCGGCACTGCCGCACTACATCGTCTGCAACGCGGACGAGTCGGAGCCGGGGACGTTCAAGGACCGCGTCCTGATGGAGCAGGATCCCTTCGCGCTGATCGAGTCCATGGCGGTCGCCGCGCTTGCCACAGGCAGTAGCCACGGCTTTATCTACGTGCGCGCGGAGTATCCGCTTGCGCACCGGCGGCTGCAGAACGCAATCGACCTCGCGCGTTCGCGGGGGTTCCTCGAGGGCTTCGACATCGAGCTGCGCATCGGCGCGGGCGCGTATGTCTGCGGCGAGGAGACGGCGCTCTTCCAGTCGATCGAAGGCTTCCGCGGCGAGCCGCGCAACAAGCCGCCCTTCCCGGTCGAGGTCGGCCTCCACGGGAAGCCGACGGCGGTGAACAACGTCGAGACGCTCTTCAACGTGCTCGAGGTGGTGACCGACGGCGGCGAGGCGTTCGCCGGCATCGGCACCAAGGACTCGACGGGCACGCGGCTCTTCTGCCTCTCGGGCGCCGTCGCGCGGCCAGGTCTCTACGAACTTCCCTTTGGCGCCACGCTGCGCGAGCTCCTCGACCTGGCGGGCGCGGAGCCACCGAAGGCTGTCTTGCTGGGCGGCGCGGCCGGCGCGTTCGTGGGCCCGGATCTCCTTGATCTACGGCTGACATATGAGGACACGCGCGCGGCCGGCGTGACGCTCGGCTCGGGCGTCGTGATCGTCTACGACGAGAGCGCCGACCTGGTGGGCGCGCTGCTGCGGATCGCGGAGTTCTTCCGCGACGAGTCATGTGGCCAGTGCGTGCCATGCCGCGTCGGCACCGTGCGCCAGGAGGAAGCTCTCAAACGATTGGCCGCCGGGCGCCCGCACGAGGGTGAGCTACAGACGCTCGCCGAGCTCGCGCAGGTGATGCAGGACGCGTCGATTTGCGGCCTCGGCCAGACGGCCGCGAACGCGGTAGCGTCGGCGATCGTGAACCTGAGGGTGTTCGCCGCGTGAGCGTCGTCCTCGCCGCCCCGAAGAAGATGATCGAGCTGACGGTCGACGGCGAAGCCGTCCGCGTCTTCGAAGGCTCGACGATCCTCGACGCGTGCCGCATGCTCGGCAACGACCAGCCCACGCTGTGTTACGGCGACACGCTGACGCCGGTGAACGTGTGCCGCGTGTGCGTCGTCGAGGTCGAAGGCTCGCGAACGCTCGTTCCGTCGTGCTCACGGAAGGCGGAGGCGGGAATGGTCGTGCTGACGGACTCGGAGCGCGTGCGCACGAGCCGCCGCCTCGTGATGGAGCTGCTCGGCTCGTCGGTCGACCTCTCGACGGCGCCGGATGCGCTCGCCTACATCGAGCAGTACGACGCGAAACCGGATCGCTTCGGCCCGGATGCGGCGACGGTCGCACAGGACGTGAAGATCGACAACGACCTCTACGTGCGCGACTACAAGAAGTGCATCCTCTGTTACAAGTGCGTCTCGGCGTGCGGCGAGGATCACCAGAACACCTTTGCGATCGCCGTCGCGGGCCGCGGGTTCGACGCGCACATCTCCACGGAGCTCGACGTGACGCTGCCGGAGTCGGCATGCGTGTACTGCGGCAACTGCATCGCGGTGTGCCCGACAGGCGCGCTGATGTCCGTGCCGGAATACGAGAAGCGGCAGGCCGGCACGTGGGACGCGGAGAACGAGACGGTCGTCTCGACGGTGTGCCCGTACTGCGGCGTCGGCTGCAACCTGGAGCTGCACGTGCAGGACAACGAGATCGTGAACGTCACGTCGCCGCACGACCACGACGTGACGGAGGGCAACCTCTGCATCAAGGGCAGGTTCGGCTACCAGTACGTGCAGAATCGCCGCTGATGCAGGTGCGCGTTCTCTTCTGGCAGGAGATCCCGTCGCTGATCCGCGTCACCGCGGACGACGGGACACAGCAGTCGCGC
>DATBDB010000144.1:0-4427 GCA_036270155.1 Gaiellaceae bacterium | reverse complement strand
CAGCGCCGCGTGGTTCGAGACGAGAACGTTGAACGTCTGCGGGTTGAAGTACTGGTCGCCCGGTTGCGCGAGCTCGGCGCGGAAGAGCATCGCGAGCAGGCCGCCGATGCAGAAGAAGATGATCGTCGTGACGACGTACTGAATCCCGATCACCTTGTGGTCGGTGTTGACCCGGAAGTAGTCACGCCACGACTTCGCGCCGTGGCTCGAGTGGTCGTCCTCGACCGTCGGCCGGCCGGATGCGTAGTGCGCCCAGTAGTCGAAGCCGCCGATGCCGACCAGGAAGCCGAGCGGAACCGTCACGAGCTCGACCGTGACGATCACGGAGCCCTTCCAGACGGGATTCCAGTGCGCGAGCCAGCGGATGAGCACCGGCAGGCCGACGCCGATGCCGAAGAAGATCGGCGTCACCCAGAGGACGCGCAGCCACCCTGGCCCGGTCAGGCGACGGATGCCGGTCCGCGCCGGCGCGGTGTGGTGTTCGTGCAGTTCGGTCACTTCGCGCTCTGCTCCAAATACTGCACGAGCTGGGTCAGCTTATCGGCCGGAATCGACGCGCCGAGAGTCGGGGGCATGGCGTCCGGATAGCCGGGCTCGATGTATGCGCTCGGCTTCAGGATCGACTCTTTGATGAATGCCGCGAGCGGCTGCTTGGCCCTCGCCGCCTCCTGCATGAGCTTGTCGAGGTCGGGCCCGACCTTGCCGTTCGCCCCGGGCGCGGCCTTCAGCGTGTGGCAGCCGCCACAACCGTTCTCCTGGAAGACCGCGAGCCCCGGCGGGCCGGCCGCGGCCTGGCCGCCGGCCGACATCCAGGAGTCGAACTTGGCGGCGGTAAGGATCGTCACGTGGCTGCGCATCAGGGCGTGGCCGAGGCCGCAGAGCTCCGTGCAAATCACCGGGAACGTGCCCGTGCGCGAGGGAGTGATCACAACGGAGGTGTGCTCCCCGGGAACCGCATCCTGCTTCTGCGACAGCTCAGGCGACCAGAATGAGTGGATGACGTCGTTCGAGGTGAGGTCGAGCTTCACGTGACGGCCCTTGGGCAGCGTGAGGTACCCGTAGCTCTTGCCGTTCGGGTACGTGAACTTCCACGCGAACTGAACGGCCAGCACCTTCACGACCAGGGGATGCGAGCCCGTCTTGCTGTTCTGGGCGAGGACGATCGCGCTGACGATCGAGATCGCTGTCACGAGCACGGCCGGGATCGCCGTCCAGATGATCTCCAGCTTCGTGTGCCCGTGGATCGGCGCGCCGTCGGAGTCGTCGTCGGGTCGCGCGCGGAACTTGATCACCGAGTAGGTCATCACCGAGGCCACGACCGCGAAGACGCCGATGCAGATCGCCGTCGTGAACCAGTAGACGAAGTGGATCCGCTTGGCCTCGTCGCTGGCCGGGTTCGGCAACCACGGGATCAGCACCGCCACCAGCGATGTGATGACGGCCGCGATCGCCGCGAAGCCGAGCAACTGGAAAATCGAACCCCTGCGCACGCGCCGCAACACTAGTCAAAGACAGGAAAGCTTGGGCCGTAACCGAACACGTGGCTCAGACGTTTCATTCGTGTCACAGGGAATCAATTGGATCCGTCGGGAGACACGAGAAGGAGGTTCGGAATGGGCATTGGAGTTAGCCTGATCCTGATCGCAGCCGGTGCAATCCTCACCTGGGCGGTCAACGCGACCGTTTCGGGGCTGGACATCAACACCATCGGCGTGATTTTGATGATCGTCGGCGCCATCGGCCTCGTCCTGTCGCTGATGTTCTGGTCGAGCTGGGGCGGCGCGGGAGCAACGCGCCGCACGACCACCGTCGTCGACGACGGCCCGCGCATCTAGGGCCACGCACGCGTAGAACGCATCGAAAGGGCCCCGGCAGGGGCCCTTTCTTTTTAGGCGGTCCTTTAAGCGAGGTGCGCCGTGAAGTCGCCTGCGACCGGAAGCTCGACGTGGAAGCTCGACCCGCTGCCGACGCCGTCGGAGTCGACCCAGATGCGTCCCTCCATCCGGCGCACGAGCTCGCGGCAGATGTAGAGGCCGAGACCGGTGCCTCCGACGCCGCGGTTCATGTTCGGATCAAGGCGATAGAACTTTTCGAAGATCCGCCGCTGCTCCGCCGCCGGGATCCCGAGCCCGGGGTCGCTGACCGAGAACCGAACGTGCGAGCCGACGAGCTGCACCCTCACCTCGACCCGGCCGCCGTCGGGGGAGTACTTGAGCGCGTTGTCGACGAGGTTGATGAGGACGCGACCGACCTTGTCCGGATCGCCTGCGACCGGCGGGAGGCCGGCATCGGCAGCGAGCACGAGCTCGTGCCCGGGATCGAGGTGGGTCAGCTGCGCTTCCACGACGTCCTGCGCAAGCTCGAGGGGATCGCAGTTCTGGATCGTCACGTGCAGCGTGTTCGTGTCCAGCCGGCTCGCCCAGAGGATGTCGTTCACCGTGCGCGCGAGCCGATCGGCCTCGCCGGAGACGACGTCGAGCAGTGACGCGCGCTGGCCTTCGTCGAGCGCGACGTCCTTGCGGCGCAACGTCATCGCGGCGCCGTAAATCGCGGCCAACGGCGTCCGCAGCTCGTGGGAGACGGTGGAGACGAACTCCGTGCGCATCGTCTCGAGCGCGCGCTCCTCCGTCTGGTCGCGGAACGCGTAGACGATGCCGTCCGCGACGACAACACCGTGGATGGACAGCCAGAGCTCGCGCCCGCCGAGATCGAGCGGCAGGGACTCGGCGCGCGGGGCGGCGCTACCGGCGGCGACGATCGGGATGCGCGCGACGATCATCGCCCAGCCCGGGATCGCGTCGACCGCGGGCCGGTCGACGACATCGGGGACCGCCAGACCCGTCGCGGTTCCAGCCGCGCGGTTCCAGGTCCTCACGACGCCGTTGCGGTCGACGAAGAAGACGCCGTCGCCGACGGACGCGAGCACGCGCGATGCCTGCGCGCGCTCCTCCGCCTCCCGGTAGAGCTGTGCGTTGTCGATCGCGATCGCAGCGCGGCGCGCGAGGTCCTCCGCGAACTCGACGTCGTCTACGTCGTACGGCTCTGCGGTCTCGCCACGGACCAGCGAGAGCGTCCCGAGAATGCGCGAGCGCGCGATCAAGGGGACGATCACGCCAGAGTGCAAACCCTCCTCGTGCTCGAGCGAGCCGGGCGGGTGGACATCGAGCGAGGACGGCGCCCACAGCTCCGATGCGCCCGATGCGAGGACACGAGCGACCAGTGAGGGAGGCTCGCGATCCGGAGACAGCTGCCGCTCGGCCGCGGCCGCCGCCTTCTTCCTGTGGTCGCCGTGCGCGATTGTCATCAGCCGCGGAGGCCCGTCGGGGCGCGCCAGGTGGATTGCGACCCAGTCGGCAAAGCTCTCGGCGAGCAGATTCCCGAGCCGCTCGAGCGTGCGGTCGACGTCGAGGCTGGAACCGAGGAGCGCGCTCGCCTCGGCGAGGAACGCCAGCCGGTCGCGGCGCCGCTCGGCGGCGCGGTACAGGCGCGCGTTGTCGACGGCGACGGCCGCGCGCGCTGCGAGCTCCTGTGCGAACTGCAGGTCCGCGCTTCGGTAGCGGCGCCCCGACTCGGCCGATGCGAACGTGAGCGCGCCCAGTGTGTGCTCGCGTGCGATCAGCGGCACGACAATCGTCGAGGTCAGGTTCAAGCTCAGGAGCGCATCGAGGTACGCGGGACGGTTGCCGAAGGCCAGGCGCAGCGCAGGCTCATCGACCTCTTCCGACAACTCGGCGACGCCAGTCCTGATCACCGCGCCGATCCCAACCTCGTCCTCGAGCGCGGGCGGGAACGCCGCGACGGCGCGCCGCGCGAGCTCGAGACGCTCCGGATCGACATGCCCCATCGCCACGCGGTGGATTTCCCCGTCCGCCTCGACGAGATCGACGGAGCACCAGTCGGCAAAGTGCGGGACCGCGAGCCGAGCGACCCGCGTGAGCGTCGCGTCGACGTCGAGAGAGGACGCGAGGAGCGTGCTCGCCTCGCCGAGAAAGTGCAAGCGCTCTTGGGCCAGGCGCTCGGCGTCGTACAGCGCCGCCTGGTTGATGGCCATCGCGATCCGGTCGGCGATCAACTCGAGCAGCCGCGCGTCCTCCTCGACGAACTGTGCGAACGCGACGGATCCCGCGTGCACGATGCCGATCACGCGGTCGTCGACGATCAAGGGGATGGCGACAAGCGAGTTGATCCCCCGCTCGCGGAGCACCGGGCTCACCAGATCGACCTGCGAGAGGTCGGGAGCGAGCAGCGGTGTCCGGAGTGCGGCCACCTGCCCGGCCATGCCCGACCCGATCGGAATGGCGATCGCCCGCTCAACCTCCTCGCCGAGCCCGACCGTCGCGCGGACGTGCAGCAGGCCGTCGTCCTCGACGAGCAGGATCGCGGCGGTGTCCGCCTCGAGCACCTCGACGATGCGTGCGAGCAACGAA
>DATBDB010000143.1:0-3555 GCA_036270155.1 Gaiellaceae bacterium | reverse complement strand
AACTCGACGATGCGCCAGGTCTGCCCATCGAGCTCGATGTGCATCCCGTTGCGGAACTGGTTGGTGGAGACGACCTCGGCCATCGACGAACGAGTGTAGCCAGACCAGAAACTCGCGAACCTGGTTCAAAGAGCGGACAAGGTTCGGATCTAGGGCTGAACCTGGTTCGGTTTGTGAACCAGGTTCAAGAGTTTCAGCTGACTTCGATCAGCTCTTTCGGGAACGACGTCAGCAACTCGACGCCGTCCTCACGCACGACGGCCAGGTCTTCGATCCGCACCCCGCCCAGGCCTTCGAGGTAGATGCCGGGCTCGATCGTGATGATGTGCCCGGCCTCGAGCGTGTCCGTCGACTCCGTCGAGAGGCGCGGCGCCTCGTGCACCGCCATCCCGACTCCGTGGCCGAGGCCGTGGCCGAAGTTTTCGCCGAAACCGGAATTCGTGATCGGGTCACGCGAGAGCGCGTCCGCCTCGACGCCGGTCAGCCCGGCCTTGATGTTCGCGCACGCGCGCTTCTGCGCGGCGAGGCACACGTCGTAGGCCTCGCGCAGCTTCTCGGGCAGGCCGCCCGTCGACACCGTCCGCGTGCAGTCGCTGCAATAGCCGTCGACCCGCACGCCCCAGTCGACCGTGACGAGGGTTCCGCGCTCGACGATGCGGTCGGTCGGATGCGCGTGCGGCAGCGCGCCGTTCTCGCCCGACGCGACGATCGTCTCGAACGACAGCTCGTCTGCGCCGTGCGCGTGCAACAGCTCGCGCAGGCGCCAGGCGATCTCGCGCTCGCTGCGGCCGACGAATGTCTCGGCGGTCAGCGCTTCGAAGCCACGGTCGGCGATGCGAGCCGCCTTCGCGATCTTCGCGATCTCCTCGTCGTCCTTGATCGCACGAATGCCGTCGACGAGGCCGCTCGTCGGGACGAGCTCCGCGGCGCCGGAGCTCAGCCGCTGCCACTCGAGGTACGGCAGCACATCGGCCTCGAACTGAACGCGCCCCTTCAGCCGTGCGCCGATGTCGGCCATCATCGCGCGCTTCGTCATCTGTACGTCGACGTCGGGGACGCTGCGCGCCGACTCGGTGTAGCGAAAGTCCGTGTAGAGCGTCGTGCCGCCGCCGGGCTCGATGAGCAGCGCGGCGTTCGAGCTGTCGAAGCCCGTCAGATAGAAGACGTTCGTCAGGTTCGTGACGAGCAGCGGCGCGTCGAGCTGGGCGCGCAGAGACTCCAACCGCTTGCTCATTTCGCCGCGTCCTCCCCGGCGAGGAACTCGAGCGCCTCGCGGTAGCCGTCGGGGCCCTTGCCGATCACGCGCAGCGCCGCGAGATCGGCGACGACGCTGTTGCGCCGCCACTCCTCACGGCCCTCGATGTTCGACAGGTGCACCTCGACGAACGGCACGGTGAGCAGTTCCAGCGCGTCGCGGATCGCATAGCTGTAGTGGCTCCACGCGCCGGGGTTGACGATCAACCCATCGACGTTGTCGTACGCATCGTGGATCCAGTCGATGTACTCGCCCTCGCTGTTCGACTGGCGGCAGCGCGCGCTGATGTCGAGGCCGTGCGCCCAGCCGTAGATGCGGCTCTCGAGCTCGTTCAGGCTCACGCCGCCGTAGATCGCCGGATCGCGCCGGGCGAGCGTGTCCAAGTTCGCGCCGTTGAGGACTAGGACTTGCATCAGTGATCCTCCTGGGGATATTTCCGAGTCACTGGGTCGTCAGCACCAAGCGATGCAAGGACGCAGGGAATCCCCGATAGCGGTGTTCTATCGGGGTGACCGAGGACGCGGCAGCGCGCCGCGTGCTGGCGGGCCAGGGGCCGGAAGGTATTCCCAGGTGGGTCACAGGATGAGCGTATCCAGGGCGGCTCGTACCTCGTCTGACGACCGCGGCTCGAGGTACGGGCCGTCGTCGCCCAGCAGCACGAGGTTGATGTCGTCGCCGGTGCGCTTCTTGTCGCGCTGCAGGGCCTCCCAGGCGCGGTCGCGGTCGACCTTCACCGCCTGTGGATCGAGCGCGTCGGTCACGGGCGCCGTGTCGCGCCCGCTCAGGCGCAGGGCCGCGAGCAGGCCGAGCGCGACGGCTTCCCCATGGGGCAGGTCGAAGTCCGCGGCCGCCTCGAGCGCGTGCGCGAAGGTGTGCCCGAGGTTCAGCCACTGGCGGTCACCGCGGTCGTGCGGGTCGCGCAGGCACAGCGCCGCCTTGTACGCAGCGGCCGCGCGTACGTCGAGCGGGCGGCCCGCGAGCAGCTCAGTCTTGATGCGCTCGGCCTCGCCCTGGCGACGCTCACGCTCCGGCAGCGTCGCGAGCAGCGCTTCGTCGATCACCACGCGTGCGGGCCAGTGGAACGCGCCCACGAGGTTCTTCCCTTGCGGGATGTCGATCGCCGTCTTGCCGCCGATCCCGGCGTCGACCTGGCCGACGAGCGTCGTCGGGACGGCAACCCAGGGCACACCGCGCAGGTACATCGCCGCGGCGAGACCGGCCGCATCCGTGAGCGCGCCGCCGCCGAGCGCGACGACCGTGCCGCCGCGGTCGAGCCGGAACTCCGACCACAGCCGCTCGATCACGTGCAGTTGCTTCGCCGCCTCGCCGGCGGGAAGCTCGTGCTCCGATTGCAACCGGTCGCCGAGCGCCGTCTGCGCCATCGGCCCGTAGATGCCCATCACCGTCGAGTCTGCGACGAGCGCAACCGGCCCGTCACCGGGGACCAGCTCGCCCAAGCGCTCGAGCGCGCCGATCTCGTGGTGGATCCCGGCGGCCGCGAGGATCACGCCGTCCGCGTCGTTTGCGACCGCGTCCGCAGCGCCCCGGTAGAGCGGCTGCCGCTCCTCGTAGAGCCGACGGAACACGCCCTCGTCCTGCGCATTCGGCCGGTCGGTGCCCTTCGAGCGTTCCCAGGCGGTGTCGACGTCGACATCGACCAGCACCGTGAACGCATACCGGCCCAACGCCGTCTGTACCTCGGGCGTCTTCACGGCGCCGCCGCCGAGCGCGACGACGGCAGGCGGCGACTGCCGGAACGTCTCGCGTGCCAGTGCAGCCTCGGTGACGCGGAACTCGGTCTCACCTCGCTGTGCGAAGAACGCGCCGATCGAGATCTGGGCTCTGCCTTCGAGCAACCGGTCGGCGTCGATCGACCGCCTGCCAATGCGCGCCGCGACCGTTTCCGCGAGCGTCGTCTTCCCCGCGCCCATGAAGCCGATCAACGCCAGGTGTCGGTCGAGAGCGTTCAACCGATGGTGTGTCAAGCCCACTCGATGCGCTCGACGTATGCGGCATGCGCGGAAACGAAGTCGCCGACCGCGTCGCCGCCGAACTTGTCCTTCGCGAGCACCGCGAGCTCCCATGCGACGGCTGCCTCGGCGACGACGGCGAGCGCTTCGACCGCTGCCACGTCCGAGCGCTCGACGAGCGCGTTCGCGGGCTCGCCCGTCTGCAGGTCGACGGACGCCAGCGGCTTCATCAGCGTGGGCAGCGGCTTCATCGCGGCGCGCACCACGATCTCTTCGCCGTTCGACATCCCGCCTTCGATCCCGCCGGCGTGGTTCGTGTCGCGGCGGCGG
>DATBDB010000142.1:0-17045 GCA_036270155.1 Gaiellaceae bacterium | reverse complement strand
GATCACGACCGTCGGCCTGCGCGGGATCAGCCGGATCGAGGAGGCGTTCGCGCTGCTGCTCGCGGCGGGCGCGCTGATCCTCTACTCCGTCATGGCCTTTGCCGAACGGCGCCAGGAGCTCGCGACGATGGCCGCACTCGGGGAAAAGCCGCGCAGCATCGCGAAGTTCATCTGGACGGAGATCGTGCTGATCGTCGTCGTCGCGGCCGCGCTTGCATCCGTTCTCGGCTGGATCCTCGCCGAGATGCTGATCGCGATGATGCAGCACGCATTCGATCCGCCACCGGATCACCTCGCGATCCCGTGGGGCTTCCTGGGAGCGCTCACGCTGGTCGTCATGGCAGGGGCCGCGCTCGCCGCGATCGTCGCGGAGCGGTCGGTCTCGCGGATGCCCCTCGGCGCAGTTCTGCGCGAGGAGTGATCGACGCGGCCCCGCTCATTCGGCACGAGGTCGTGCTGGGGCGGTCGGAGCAAGGGCGGCCGATCGTCGCGTGGGAGGCGGGCGACCCGAGGGCTAAGCGACGTGTGCTCGTCGTCGGCTGCATCCACGGCAACGAGCCTGCGGGCATCGCAATAGCGAATGCCGTCACACGCGCGCGCGTTCCGGCGGGCACCGACGTCTGGGTCGTCCCCGACCTGAACCCGGACGGTCTTGCGGCCGCCACCCGGCAGAACGGTCGCGGCGTCGACCTGAACCGCAACTTCCCGTACAGGTGGCAGCCACTTAGCGGCGTCTACTACTCGGGCCCGCGCGCGTTGTCGGAGCGCGAAAGCCGAATCGCCTACAAGTTGATCCGCCGCATTCGCCCGACGACGTCGATCTGGTTCCACCAGCATTTGAACGTCGTCGACGAGTCCGGCGGCGACGTGCGCATCGAACGTCGCTTCGCGCGGCTCGTCGGCATGCGCACCGGGCGCCTGACGCGGGATCCCGGGAGCGTCGCCGGCTGGGAGAACCACACGTTCCCCGGTACGACCGCGTTCGTCGTCGAACTGCCTGCAGGGCCAGTCCCGAAGCAGCGGATCGGCGTCTTCACGCGCGCGATTCTCAGCTAATCCACAGTCGGCTCTTAGCAATGGGGTCGAGAGTCCGACCATGACTCACTCCAGGAACAAACACCTCGCACCCGTCGCCGTTCTCGCCGCCGCTCTGGTCGCGGCCGGGACGGCCTATGCGGCGAGCCGGTTCCACAGCTCGTCCTCGCCCGGCGCTGCCGGGCCTCTTTCGGCCACGCTGATCAGCTCGAACAGCGGGAGCGACGGCCACGGCCCCGGAGGCGACCATCGGGGTGGCGACGAGCTCGCCGCAGCCGCGACGTACCTCGGGATCCCCGAGGCTGATCTGCTCACGTCGCTTCGGTCCGGCAAGACGCTCGCCCAGGTCGCTGGCGCGACGAGCGGCAAGACCGTCGCTGGTCTGATCGGCGCACTCGTTGCGGCCGAGAAGACCAAGCTGGCCGCGGCCGTCACCGCGGGTCGGATCACCCAGGCCCAGGCCGACCAACTGGCCTCGACGCTGACTGCACACGTGACGGCCGAGGTGAACGGCACGAGGTCGGCCGGCGGTCACAATGGGCCGGGCCACGGCTACAGCGCAGGCGGCGACGAACTGACTGCCGCCGCGACGTACCTCGGCGTGACCGAGGCCGCGCTCACGACCCAGCTGCAGGCGGGCAAGACCCTCGCCCAGGTTGCCGACGCGACCAGCGGCAAGTCGACCGCCGGCCTGATCGACGCACTCGTCACAGCCGAGAAGACCGAGCTCGCCGCGGCGGTCACCGCGGGCACGATCACGCAGGCGCAGTCCGACCAGATCGCCTCGACGCTGACGGCGCGGTTCACTGCACTCGTCAACGGCACCCGCCCCGCGCATGACGGCCACGGGCAGAGCCTCAGGCCGGGCTTCGCGCCTCGCAGAACCGCGCCGACCGCGCCCGCCAACGGCACGCACATCTAGGCCTCCCAGAGGAGGGTCCGCCGCTAGGTTCGTGGCGTGCGGATCCTCCTCGCCCTTCTGGCCACCGCGGCCGTCGTGCCCGCGAAGCCGGCGATCGTGTCGAAGCCGATCCCGTTCAGCGCCCAACGCCGAGCGGAGATGGCGCAGTACGCCGCGCGCCACTACGGCCTGCACACGTGGCGCCTCGAGCATCCGAAGGTGATCGTCGAGCACTACACGGCGAGCAACTCGTTCTCGTCGGCGTGGAACACCTTCGCGAGCGACGCGCCCGACTCGGAGCTGCACGAGCGGCCCGGCACGTGCGCGCACTTCGTGATCGACCGCGACGGGACGATCTACCAGCTGGTCCCGCTCAACACGATGTGCCGTCACACGGTTGGGCTGAACTGGACCGCGATCGGGATCGAGCACGTCGGCGCGAGCGACGGGTCGATCCTTCAGAACCCGAAGCAGATCGCGGCGTCAGTGAAGCTGACCTTGTGGCTGATGCATCGCTTCAACATCTCGCTGCCGAACGTGATCGGCCACAACGAGAGCCTGACGAGCCGCTACCACCGCGAGCGCTACGCGCCGTGGCAGTGCCAGACGCACGGCGACTGGACACACGCCGACATGCAGACCTACCGCGCGCGCCTCGCCGCGCTCGCCCGTGCAGAGCACGTGACCGTGCTCCACACGGGCGGCCCGGTTGCCTCTCGCTGCTAGGCAGCGGTGTTTCTTACCCTCCGAGCGGCTTGCCGGTCTCGAGCAGCGTCTTCAGCCCGCTCAGCACCATCATCCAGCCGGCGCCCGACACGCTCGTGGCGGTCTTCGGCGCGCCTTCCAGCTGGTCGTGCGTCACGGTCAGCTTCGAGAAGCCGCCGTCCTGCGCCTCGATCTCCCACGTGACGCGGCTCGGCTCTTCCGCCGCCATCTCGGGGTCGTAGGACGAGCGCCACTCGTGCACGAGGCGGTGCGGCGGGTCCCATTCGGCGACCGGGCCGCTGCCCCAGTCCTCCGCCCCGTCCGGCGAGCGCGCCGTGCGCCCTTCGGGCGTGCATTCGATCTGCGCGCCGTAGAAGTACTTCGCCGTGAACTCCGGCTTCGTGATCGCGTCCCAGACCTGCTCGGGTGTCGCCCCAATGAACACCTGGTAGATCTGGACGGTCGTCTGTTCGGTCATCGTGGTCATGCTTGTTCCTCCACGTTCGCTGTGTTTATTGCCAAGGGAGCCGCTCGCCCGTTTCGAGCAGCGTCTTCAGGTCACTGAGGATCCAGCTCCAGCCGCCGCCGGCGCCCTCGCCTGCCATCCCGCCGGAGACGAGCACTGCCGTCCGTGGCGCGTCGGTCAGGTCATGGGTGACCGTCAGCGTGCTGACGCCCTCATTGCCTTCGGCGATCTCCCAGGTCAGCTGCGAGAACGCCTCACTCGCCAGGCCTGGATCCATCAGCATCCGCCAGGTCTGGACGAGCTTCCGCGGCGGATCGACCTCGATCACCTCGCCGTCGATGATCAGGTCCGGAACGGCGTAGCCGGAGCCCTCCGCGCCGGCGATCATCGCCTGGTCGGCGTGCGCGTGCGCGATGCCGCCGGGACGCAGGTCGTAGTCCGCGAGCCCGCCGTAGCCGTACTTCTCCGTCCACTCCGGCTTCGTGATCGCGTCCCAGATCGCCTGGGGTGTTGCCTTGATGTACACGCGGTAGACCTGCGTCGTCACCGCGCTCTCAGTCGAGCTCGTCATGCCGTTTCCTCCAGTTCAGTCTTGAGATCGAGGAGCGCAGAGACCCGCTGCTCCGTGTACTTGTCGATCCAGCGGTCGTGGATCTGCCGGATCGGGATCGGGTTCAAGAAGTGCAACTTCTCCCGCCCCCGCTTCTGAGGGACCACCAACCCGGCTTCCTCGAGCACCTTGAGGTGCTTCATCACGCCGAACCTCGTCATCTCCAGCTCCGCGTCGAGCTCCGTCAGCGTGCGGCCGTCACGCTCGAAGAGCAGGTCGAGCAGCAGACGGCGACTCGGGTCGGCCAGTGCCTTGAAGACCGCGTCGTCGTCCATAGCGGCCATAATAGGTGACCAAATGGTCACCTGTCAAGCACAGGGTCGGCCGCCGGGCAGAGCGGTGCCTGGGTTCGAGCATCGCCTCGTCGTCAAAGGGCGCGGCGAGCTACGCCGCGTCTACGCCACCAGCTGGGAGTGCGCGTGCACTCCAGGTCACGCCCTTCTGCGAACGGCCTCCGCGTGGGCGGGCATTCCTTCGGCGGCGGCGAGCGCCTCGACGGTGGGTGCGATCAGCTCGAGGCCCTCCTGCGTCAGCCGCTGGATCGTCAGCGGCTTCAGGAAGGTCTCCAGCCCGAGCCCGCCCACCGAGCGAGCCCAGCCGTTCGTCGGGAGGACGTGATTGCCGCCGGTCGCGTAGTCGCCGGCAGGCACCGCCGACCACGGCCCGACGAAGACGGAGCCGGCGTTGCGCACCTGGTCGGCGTAGGCCTCCGCCTCGCCGAGCAGCACGAGGTGCTCGGGCGCGATCGCTTCAGCTTCCTCGAGGCTGTCGACGGTGCGGCAGACGGCTTCGTGCCCATGCTCGCGCTGCGCGGCGAGCTCGAGCTCGATCAGCTGAGGGTCGCCGTCGCCGAGCACGACGACTTCCGACGGGCCGCCGGGCAGGTCGATCGGGACGTCGCGCGACACTTCGAGCTTCGCCTCGTTCACGTAGTCGTTGCCCGGGCCGACGATCTTGTCGACGCGCTCGACATAGGCGAGCCAGCCGATCGCCTGCGCGCCGCCGATCGCCCAGACCTCGTCGATCCCGAGGACCTCGGCTGCCGCGGCGATCAGCCCGGCGCCGGACGGGGGCGTGCAGACGACGATGCGGCGGACGCCGGCAGCCTGCGCGGGCACGGCGCACATGACGAGCGTCGAGATCAGGTTGCGCGGTACGTAGACGCCGACGGTGTCGAGCGCGAGCCAGCGGCGCTCGAGCGTCACGCCCGGTTCGACCTCGAGCGTGATGTCGGCAGGACGCTGAGCCTCGTGCCACCGACGCACGCGATCCGCGAGCTGCAAGACCGCGTCGCGGGGCAGCCCTTCCGGGTCGGCAACCGCGCGCGCGGGCTCGGCGCCGTCGAGCTTCACAGCCCATTCGCGCACGGCCTCAAAGCCGCGCTCCTTGACGTCGGAAACGATGCTCACCGTGCGAGGGTACCGGCGCGCACGACCGTCGTTTGGCGACGGGTCATGGCCTCGCGCGCCACGTTCCTTGGAGAGGGCTACTCGCCCGCGACGTCTCGGCGCACGAAGACCAGATAGCCGGCGAAGATCGGGACGGCCGCGTAGATCGCGCAGACCCACGCCGCGCGCACGACCGGTGTCCAGTCCGCGGGCGTCCGCAGGAACCCCTGCCACGCCTCGAACTGCGTTCCCAGCAGATACGGCCGGATCGACTCCGTGCCCGGCAACACGCCGAGCAACTGCATGAACAGCGCCCACATCAGCGTCCCGACGACGGCCGCAGCGCTGTTTCGCGTGATCGTCGAGAGCAGGACCCCGAACGCGGCGATGCCGATCAGCGGCCACGCGTAGACCGCGAGGCTCGCGGCGAGCAGTCCGAGGGCGTGCCCGGCACTGAGCGTCGTGCCGGAAAGCGACGTGAGCGGGTTGAAGCCCCACTCGATGCTCGCGGCAACAACTCCGACCGTGCCCGAGGCGAGCAGGACAAGCACGGTGTACGTGAACGCCGCAAGCACCTTGGCCGCGTAGATCTGCCCGCGGTTGCGCGAGCGCGTGAGGATCGTCTTCAACGTCCCGTGCTGGCTCTCGGACGCGACAATGTCCCCCGCAACGAGCGCCGCGATCAGCGGAAACGCCCAGATGGACATGAAGAAGAGCACCACGAACGGCAGTGCGATACCGGTCTGCCTGATGTAGCGGCCGAGCGGAATGTCGTTCGGCCCGCCCGCCTTGAAGACCAGCACGAACACGAAGATCAGGGGCACGAGCATCGCCACGCCGAGACCAAGGTAGGTCCGCTTTTGCGCGATCAGCTTCAGCAGCTCCCACTTATAGACCCTCGTCATTGGAGCTCCGTCGAGCCTACGCTCATCGTCACGCTGCTTCCTCTTCCGTCATGCCGAGGAAGAGCTCCTCGAGCGTCGCCGTCAGTGGCACGAGCGCCGAGATCCCGATGCCAGCCTGCCCGAGCGAGACGGTCACCGCCTCGACGGTTGCCTCATCCGCCTGGAACTGCAGCTCGCCGGCGACCAGCTTGACGCCCTCGACCCCACGCGCGAGCAACACGGCCCGCGCGCGCTCGGGGTCAGTCGCCTTGAGCCGGTAGCCACCGCCTGCGCTCTGCAGGAGATCCTCGAGGAAGCCCTCGTAGATGATCCGGCCGCTGCGAATGATCGCGACGCGGTTACACAGCTCCTCCACCTCGGCCAGGATGTGGCTGGAGAGCAGGATCGTGATCCCCTCCGACGCAAGCCGCTTCACAAGCTCGCGCATGTCGCGCATGCCCGCCGGATCGAGTCCGGTCGTCGGCTCGTCGAGCAGCAGCAGCTGTGGCTCACGCAAGAGCGACGCGGCGATGCCCAGCCGCTGCTTCATGCCGTGCGAGTAGCCGCCGACGCGGTCCTTTGCGCGGTCGCGCAGATCGACGACGTCCAGCACCTCGTCGATCCGCGCGGCGGGAACACCGCCGTCGAGGTCACCGAGGAGCCGCAGGTTCTTGCGCCCCGAGAGATACGGATAGAAGCGCGGCCCCTCCACGAAACCGGCAACCCCGTCGAGCGCTCGCGCGCCCACCACGAGCGGGTCGCGCCCGAAGAGCTGTGCGCTCCCCTCGGTGGGACGGATCAAGCCGAGCAACATGCGGAGCGACGTCGTCTTCCCCGCTCCATTCGGGCCGAGATAGCCGAAGACATCACCGCGCTCGACCGTCAAATTGACGCCCGCAACCGCGGTGATGTCTCCGTACCGTTTGACGAGCCCGCGTGCCGCGACAGGCGGCGCGTCGCTCACTTGAGCGAGCGCGCCGCCGCCTCGGCTGCGGCAGAGGGAAGTGAGCCGGCGAGCACGTACGAGACGCCGGTGCGATCCCAGGTCAGGACGGTGCCGAGCTGGGTCGCGAGCTCATGCCCGGTTGCGCCGTCGATGGTCACCTGCGGGAGTGCGTCGAGCGGGCTCGCCTGCTTCGCACCGGTGTCCGGAGCGCGCTCGACGAGCGCGATGGCGCCGAGCCCCTGGCCGTAGACCGCGATCACGTTCTTCCCGCCGACGAGGCGGACGTCCTGCCGCGGCAGGCCGACCAGCGAGTCAGGCGCGACGACGCTGAAGGGCGCCGCCTTGGTGACCGCATCGAGCCCGCTGACCGTCGGAGTCGAGTTGCCGTTCCCGCCACTTTGAGCCTGCGACGAGAGGTCGACGATCTTCGCGCCGGCCGGCGGCGAGACCTGAACATCGGAGTTCGGCACGTCGCCGTAGGAGACGTTCGTCGCCTCGAGCGCGAGCACCGGAGAGGACGAGCCCTGCGCGTAGACCGCAACCTTCAGCGGCACACCGCGCAGCGCGTCGAACGCCATCTGCGCAGAGCCGAGGAGGCCGCCGTCGTGACTCGGCGAGACCTTCACCGTGTACGACTGCTGGCCGCCGGTATTCGACGGGTCGGCGCTCGAGACGGTCCAGTCCTTGGTGAGGCCGGTGAGGAACTTTGTGATCTCGTCGACCGACGGGACCGCCGACCCGGTGTCGGTCGCAGCGGTGCTGGTGTCCTTCGGGAGATCTGCGGTGTACGCCGTGTTCGACGTCGCGTCGTAGACGGTCACCTTTGTCTGGTTCCACACGATCTGTGCGTCACCGGCGGCGGACTGCAGCTCGAGGCGGCCGCCATCCTGGTTGGCCCACAGCCGACCGGTGGCGCTCGACATCAGCGCGGAGCCGACCTGGCCGGTGATCGCGCCCGACGGGAAGAGCGTGTTGGTGAAGCCGATGTTGGCCGTGATGCCCGCGGGCTTCTGCCCGGCGAGCGCATCGTGGATCGCCTGCGCGAGCGGCTTGGGTGCGGGCGTCGGCCCGCTACCGCCGGTGGCGGCAACGGCGAACGCGCCGCCTGCGGCGAGGGCCACGACCACGGCGGCAAGAGCGATCAGACGAGGTGTTGAGAGCGTGCGGAAAATCTTCAAGGGAGTCCTTTCTCGAGTTCCTCCCCCTCAGCGTGCCTGGTGGACTCTGAAGCTTTCCTGACGAGCTCGATCGTGAAGCGAGGCCCGTCGGCGTAGGCGCGGCCCCCATGGCGCTCCGCGGTCGCGCGGACGATCGCGAGCCCGAGCCCGGAACCGTCGCCGTAGAACCGCTCAAATACACGCTCCCGGTCGAGCAGGTGGACGCCTTCCCCCTCATCCGCGACGGTGACGAGCGCGCGGTCGCCGCCAGCCCGCACGGTGATGCTCACCTCGCCGCGACCGTGCCGCCGTGCGTTCTCGACGAGGTTGGCCAGCGCACGCTCGAGGGCGGCGCGATCCCCCGGGACCGTCACGCTCTCCGCATCGACGCGGTCGGCGCCTGCAGCACGCGCGAGCTTGTCCAGGCGCACGTCATCGTGCGGCGGCTCGGCAGCCTCTTCGCGCGAAAGCGTGAGCAAGTCGTCGGCGAGGCGAGCGAGCCGCTCGGCATCGGCTTCGAGGTCGGCGACGAGTGCAGGCGTTGCGCCGTGCCGCGCCAGGTGCGCAACGTTGCCGCGCAGCGCGGTCAACGGCGTTCGCAGCTCGTGCGATGCGTCGGCGAGGAAGCGGCGCTCCGACTCCCGCGCACGCTCGAGGCTGTCGAGCATCGCATTGAGCGTCGTCGCAAGTCGGCCGACTTCATCGGCCCGGTGCGGATCCGGCAAGCGCCGGCTCGCGTCTCCCGTGCGTCCGATCTCGTCCGCCGCACGGTCGAGGCGCGCCAGCGGTTGCAGTGCACCACGCATCAGCAACGCCGCCGCTGCCGCGCCGACACCCGCGGCCAGGAGCGCGGCGATGATCGTCAACCCCTGCAAGGTCGAGATCGTGTTCGAGAGGTCGGCTGTCGACGCCGCAACGAGCACAGCGCCGCCGCCCGACACATTCGCGAGCGGCGCCACGTAGACGCGCAGCTCGTCGCCGCCGAAGCGCACCGTGCGGTAGCGGGACGTGTCGCCGCTGATCGCGTCTTGCGCGAGCGATCCCGGCAGAACACGGCCGCCGAGCGACAGTGAGCGGGCGACGATCCGCTGCTTGCGGTCGACGACCTCGACCAGCGCCTGCGTCCCGCCGGCGGGTGCGTCGAGTGCGCCCGGGGTGGTAAGGAGCGCCGGCGCAGAGACGGCAAGCTGCGCGACGCCGATCGCGCGCGTCCGCAGCGAGCGGTCGAGCTCGTGTCTCAGGTGACGCGTGACGAGGACGTCGACCGCGGAGCCGAGCACGACGACTGCGAGCATCGTCGCAGCAGCGGCTGCGAGAATCGTCCGGAGGCGCAGGTTCATCGGCCGATGATGAACCCGACGCCGCGCACCGTCTCGATCAGCGGCGGCTCGCCGAGCTTGCGACGCAGGTTGGACACGTAACGATCGACCACATTCTCACTGGCGTCGCCTTGCCAGATTTCTGCAATCGCCTGCTCACGCGGGACGACACGCCGCGCGTTGCGCAGCAACAGCGCGAGCAGGTCTGCTTCGCGCTCGCTCAACCACAGCGCGCTGTCACCACGCTGGGCCGCGCGGGTCGCCGGGTCAAGTGTCAGATCTGCGAACGCAAGCAACTCCTCCGGCGACTTGCCGCGGCGCAAGAGCGCGCGCACGCGTGCGAGCAGTTCCTCGGTCGCAAACGGCTTGACGAGGTAATCGTCGGCGCCTGCATCGAGCCCGGCGACGCGGTCGGGCACGGAGTCCCGCGCCGTGAGCAGGAGCACCGGAACGGCCAGCCCCTTCGAGCGCAGGCGGCGCGAGACTGCGAGCCCGTCGACGCCGGGCAACCCGACGTCGAGGACGATGAGGTCGGGTGTCGAGCGCTCGACCGCCGCGAGTGCCGCGCCACCGTCGGCCGCCGTCTCGACCGCATAGCCCTCCGCCGAGAGCGTGCGGTCGAGCATGCGCCTGATCGGCGCGTCGTCGTCCACGACGAGGATCGCAGCCTCGGCCATGCGCCCATCATGCCGTCACGAGCGCGAGGTCCGCCTCGAGCGCGGCGAGGTCGAAGCCGTTGGGTGCGTGCCCTTTCTGGAGGAAGTCGTCGGAGAGGATGCAGTAGGCCTCGTCGCAGTAGCGATCCCAGAAGCTCCAGGTCAGTCCCTGCAGCCGTCCCCACGTGACGACGGTGAGGCCGTTCTTGTCGTAGCGAACGACGTCGACCGCGTGGCCGCCCCAGGATCCCGGCCGCGCCGGGCCGGACAGCGACCCGGTCCAGTCCCAGACGGGCTGCGCGTTGGCGGTCAGCGGCAGCTGCAGACCGATGTAGAGCCCGCCGAACAGCCACGCTGCGGTCTGCACGAGCCGCTGGTCGTGCACGGCGACACGCGCATAGGCACCGATGCGGTGTCCACCGATCCCGGTCGCGCGCCAGTAGCGCAGGACGTCGAGCTCGACGGCGCCCTCTTCACCCGTGATCGGGTCGGTCAGCTTCACGTGGTCGAACGCGTCGAGCACCGCGCGCTCCGAGACCTCGACCGTCTGGCCCCGCGCCGCCGCGGTCCAGGCCTCGATCATGTGTGCGGCGGCGACGGTCGTGCAATCGCCGATCCGGTCGTTCGCGTACATCGGCCAGGAATCGACGCCGCTCGTCTCGTCGAACGCGTCAGGCGGCGCTGGGAGCCGGCTGCTGTCGACGTAGCGTGCAAGCGAAAGCGTCCGGACGTCGGTGCGTACCGGGAGCTTCCCGAGCATCTGCGCCGCGATCTGAGTGGTTGCCATGCTGAGCCTCCTCGTCGAACGGGGGCCGCAGTGACAGGACGCACGGTACGCCCCCGTCGTAGCCAGGTCAACCGATCATCGGGGCACGTGGCGACCCGTTGGCGGATGGCACAAGGGCTGGGAGTACGAGCTGCGCAGCTGAGGAGAGGTACCGTGCCCCTGTGGCCGACGTCACGACAGCCCAGTTTCTCGTCGCCTTCCTGCTCGCGGCCGCCGCGGGCACCGCCGTCTTCTTTCACGCCGAGCGCCACAAGGTCCCTCATCCGTCGGCGTGGGCGAGCTTCGTGTTCCTCTTCCTGATCGCCGGGCTGCCGAGCTACCTGCTCCGCGTTCGCCGCCTGCGGAAACAGCGCGGCGCGCGCTAGGCGACGTTGGCCCTGATGAGGGCCGCGACCTCGTCCGCCAGGTCAACCGCGAGGCTGTGCGTACCGCCCGCAAGAACGTGCAGCGTGGCGTCCGGGAGCAACGAGGCAAGGTGCTCACCGACGGCAACGGGACTGATCGGGTCGCTGTCGCCCCAGAGGAGCAAGGCCGGCGCCGTCACCGTCCGGAGCTCACCTGTGTGGTCGGGCCAGTCGTCCGTGATCCAGCGGGCTGCTTCAGGGTGCTCGGCTCGGTACTCGGCGCGCCAATCGGATCCGCCGAGTCCGGCGACATCGATGCCGCCGGAGGTCGCGACGAGAACGAGACGCTGCACGTTGTCCGGATGTCTCAGAGCAGCGCGCAATGCGACGACGCCACCCATGGATTGCGCGACGAGCACCGACGGTTCCGTCAACGCGTCCTCGACGAGGCGCACGAGGTCGTCGAATCCGCGTACCTCGGGATCGTGGCGCTGCGCGCCGAGGCCGGGCCAGGCGAGATAGACCTTCTGCCACTCCGCCGGCAATCGATCCCCAACCGGATGCCAGAACGCGGCCGCACCCAGAGCGCCGGGAAGGAAGATTAGCCTGCGCATGGCCCGCATTGAATCTGCTGGACTGCGCGGCGTGATCACCGAACAGGCAACCCTCGAGGTCAAACCGGGACGCGAAGCGGACTTCGAGCAGGCCTTCGCAGAGGCGAAGGCGATCATCGCCTCGATGCCGGGCTTCCAGTCCCTGGAGCTGCACCGCTGCATCGAGACGCCGAGCCGGTACCTGCTGCTCGTGTCCTGGGAACGGCTCGAGGACCACACGGAGGGCTTCCGCAAGTCGACCGAGTACGAGGAGTGGCGGCGACTACTGCACCACTTCTACGACCCGTTCCCGACGGTCGAGCACTTCAGCCTGGTCGCGCGCGGCTGAGCGGCTTAGGCCGGTGCCGGGCGGCCGCGGAACCGACGCCGGGTCGCGCCCAGCGCAACGAGCAGCGAAAGGACGGCCAGGGCTGCGCCGATCAGCCACGGCCTCAGATTGGACGAGGCTGGCACAGCGGGAACGCTCGGCACGAAGGTCGTCGTGTCCACCACCGCGACCTGCTCTCCTGACGACGGCCCGATCCGGAGCTGCGCGCCAGGCCCGCGCGTGAACCGCATCCCCCAGAGCGTCTGGTTGCCGACGAGCATCGGCAGGTCGATGCAGTGTGCGCGACTCGTTACGGTGTCGAGCGCGTGCACGAACGGCTCGCCGCCGGCCCCGTCGTACAGGGTGTACGCCCAGCGACCGTCGGCACTGAGCAGGCGCGTGATCGGCGCGCCACGCATCTTGTCCGACCGTTCCGCCGGATCGATGATCGGCTTCGGCAGCAGTGCGCCCGCTTGGAGGTCGTAGGCACGGACGGTGTAGCGGGTCGGATCGGCCGGCGCCGTGTAGTTGATGAGGAACATCTTCCGTCCACGGGGAGACACTGCGTCGAAGCTGAAGTCGCCCCGCAATGTGATCGTCCGCTGGAGCCGGAGCCTGCGCGCGTCGAAGAGCGCGAACGTCGTCTGCGCGCGTGGGAAGGACTGCCTGGGCTGGATCAAGACGAGGGTGCTCCCGTCGGCCGAGAGACCGCCCGCCGAAGAGTCGTACGCGACCGCCGGGATCGTGAACGTCCCCGCGATCCGCTGCCAGCCACGAATGCGGCCGCCGTTCCGTGCGATCCGCTCGACGAGCGTCGATGCGCCGTCTCTGATGGTGACGTACCGGTCGGGGCTGCCGGCCGCCGTGACGCCCTGCGCGCCGACGTCGATGCCGAGCACCGGGAGGCCGTCTGCGGCCGCGGTGGCGGTCACCGCAAGGGCGACGATCACTGCAACGACGAGAACAAGAATGCGCATCGAACGTGAATACGTGCGCGACCCACGCAGAGGTCCCCGTGGACCCAAGCGAGCGAACCAGGTTCGGTCCGGTCAGCAGGTGCGCGGCGGGCACCCTGATGGAGTGACAGCGTTGCGTCTGATCACCCGGCGATTCCCTGTGTCAGCGGCATTCCTCGTGCTGATGTCGGTGACGACGTTCGTGCTTGCCTCACTCGGCGCGGCCCAGCGTCAGCAGCTGCTGCTCACGAGCAGCACGAATCTCGTCCGCCTGGAGCACGACCCACTCCGCGTCCTCGTGCTGAGCTTCTTCTGGGAGTCGCCGACGGGCTTCCTGACCCTGGTGCTCCCGACCGTGCTCATCCTCGCGCTCGTCGAACGGCGCATCGGCTCGCTTCGGGCATTCGCCGTGGTCGCTGCCGGTCACGTCGGAGGAACGTTGCTCACCGCCGTCGGGATCGCCTTGGGCATCCACGCCGGAACGCTCGCACCCAGCGTGGCGGACGCGGTCGACGTCGGCGTCAGCTACGCGACGTACGCGTTAGTGGGCTACGCGGGCTTCCTGCTCGCGGGACGCGCACGCTTGCTGTTCCTGGCACCGGTCGCTCTGAGTCTCGTGGCTGCGGTCGCGATCGATCGCGACTTCACCTCCGTCGGGCATCTCTTCTCGGCCGTCATCGGCATTGCGCTCGGGCTTGGGGGCTTTGGCCGGCGCGAGGCGCGGCCGCGCCTCGCGCTTGCTCTCATCGGCGCCGCGCTGCTCGTCGCGCCGCTCGCGGGCTGGATCGAGCTACCCCGTTGAGCTCTCCGGTGTGCGAGACGCTCGCGCCTCGCACACCGAAGAGCCGAGGATCAACCGGCGGTGATCGACCCGAAGAGCCCGTGCTTTTCGCCCACCGGCCCCGAGAGGAAGTACAGCGTGTTCGTCGGCCCCGATGCGGCCCCGTTGCCGAACGCGATCGCCCAGAGCCCGGGGATCTCGATCGGGGTTCCGTCGCCGGCCCGCAACTGGCCCTTGTAGACCCACTTGCTGCCGCTCTGCGCGTACGCGCTGATGCGGCCGTTGCCGAAATTCCCGACGAGCAGGTCACCGGCAAAGCTGCCGAACCCGGCCGGCGCAAGCGCCAGTCCCCACGCCGCGTTCAGCGGCGCGTTCTTCTTCTGGCTGTTCAAGACCTGGCCCACGAGCTGACCGTCGGGCGTGAATGCGTCGACATACCCTTGGCCCGGCGCTGCGACATCGTCCTTGGCGTCGGCGTCCTGCTTGGCGTAGGTCACGTAGATGTTCCCACCGAGTGCCTGGATGCCGAATGGTGCGAAGCCCTTCGGGACCTTCGGATCTTGGAACGCGGCGGGCAACGACATCAGGCCGAACGCCTTGTCGAAGACATCGACGCGTGCATTGTGGAAGTCGGTGGCATACAACCGGTCGTTCGCGGTCGCGAGCCCCTTATAGATCGCCCCGACGCTCGAACGATCTGCGCCGGTCACGGCAGCGACCCCGTTCACCGTCGGCGACCAGCCGACAACCGTCCCGGCCTCGGTCGCGAACAGGAAGCGGGCCGCGCCGCTCTTCCCGTTCTGACTGATCACAAAATCGGCTGGGGCGCCGTTGTACACGGTGCCCGTGGGTCCGCCCGCAACCGCCACCGTCAGCGCCGCCTTCGCCCCGGCGCCCGAGTAGAGCGTGGACGTGTTCGTCCCGTTGTTCGACGCCCACCACGGCGTCGTCGGCCCGGCCGACAGCCCCCAACCGTTGACCAGGCTCGCGTCCGTTACGGACGCGGGCACCGACGGATCGTCCGACACGAGCGCATGAACCGTGTACGGGTTCGCCTGCTCGCGCGCGTCAGCTGCGCTCGCGACACCGGTGACAACCACTGCGGCGCCGGCGAGCGCCAACCATCTGAGAAATGTCGACGACATTCGTCCCCCTGTTGATCGAGAAAGGCCCCGGTGGGGGAGGTACGCGCGTCGTCGCTAACCGGTTTTGCGAACCGGCGCGAGCAAGCCGAAGATGACTTCGTCCGCGAAGTCGCCGTCCACCCAGGCCGAGCGGCGAAGGGTGCCCTCGAGCTCGAACCCTGCGCGCCGCGCGGCCGCGATCATCGCGTCGTTGTCCGCAAGCGTTTCGAGTTGCAAACGGTGCAGTCCGCGGATGCCGAACCCGTAGCGGCACAACACGCGAAGCACGTCGGTGCTCAGCCCGCGGCCGCGAAAGCTCGGCCGGAGCGCGATGCCGATGTGCGCCATCCGGTTGTGCAGGTCGATGCCCCACAGCAGCGCTTCTCCCGCCAACTCGTTGCCGGCGACCTCGACCACCGAGAAGAACGCCACTTCGTCGGTCGGCTCGCCAACCAGATACGGCGACGCGGGCGAATCCGACGGGAGCGGACGCCACGGGCGCGAGTCGGCCCGCGACCGCGTCGCCACGTCGTTGTAAAGCTCCGTGTGCAACACGGCGACGTCTTCCTCTCGGCGCGCTCGCAGCTCGACCTTCTCTCCACGCAACACGCGGCAGTTCTAGCACCCCGCGCCCGAGCAACCGGCTCGTCAAGCGTTGTCGCGAGCCCAGGCGCCGAGCAGGCCGCGGTAGTGCTCGACGAACTGGTCTTGCTCGTGCACCGGGAATGTGGAGCGCACGGTGCGAATCAGCACATTGTCGAACTCGGGTGACGTGAACCACTCGCGGGCGATCCCGTCCAGGTGCGAGAGGTGCTTGTCGCAGAACTCCTGATAGGCGTCCACCTGGAAGTAGGCGTCCGCCAGCTCGCGGTATTTCGCGAGCTTCTCCTCGTACGTGAGGTCGCCGCGGTCCCCCCACTCGAAGTACGCGCGGGAGTTCTGGTTCAGGTGCATCTCGCGCCGCGTCGCAGCGCAGAACGCGCTCCAGCGCACGAGCGCGGTGATCGCCCACGGGAAGTAGTAGTGCAGCGACGTCAGCGCGACATCGGGTGACGCGTTCGCGTAGTCGATCGGATAGGCGATGCCGTCCTTGACGATCGTCTCGCACGAGTTGAACTCCCAGCGGAAGAACGCGTTGACGAGCCGCGAGATCGAGATGATCTCCTCGCCGAGTGCCGGCGTCAGGAAGTCGTGCTTCACCTCGTACCGTGCGTGCATCGGCTGAGCCGGGTCGAACCACATCGACATCGTCTCGGCGCCGATCGACAACGAGCGCACGAACACATCGAACCCTTCGAGTGCAGTCTGCAGGTGCATCATCCGCTCGCCCGACTCGTCGTACCGCGCGCGCAGCTCTTCCGGCGACCCGACACGCGAGACGCCAACCCATTGCCCGCCGTCGAACGGCTTCATAAACATTGGGTACCCGATCTCCGCGCCGATCGCCTCCACGTCGAACGGCGCGTTGTAGCGCTCGGCCGTCGGCTCGAAACGCTCGTTCGCCGGCGGCACCTTGTGCGGGATCAGCCAGGTGTCCGGCACGCGAATCCCGAGCCGCATCAGCGCGCAGTACGCGGAGTGCTTCTCCATCGCCTGAAACGTGAACGGGTTGTTCAGCAGGTAGACGTCGTCCATCAACGAGACCTTCTTCAGCCACGCGCGCGGCAGGTCGTACCACCACGCGAGCCGGTCGATCACGAGCGAATAGCGCGGCTTCGAGCGGAGATCGAACGGCTCGTTGAGGATCCGCTCCGTGCGCAGCGTGTGCCCGTCGACCGGCCCGACGCGCGAGATCAGCGCCTCGAACGCGGCGGGCCAGTCCTCCTCGGTCCCGAGGAGCAATCCGATCACGTGCTCAGACAAATCGGGGGAGACGATGAGCGATTTGCCGCCGCCACGAGGGCCAGTCGTGCGGCACGTCGTGTCCCCGGAGCCCGTAATGGCCGTAAGCGAGGACGGTGCCGCCGTCGATCTCGATCATGCGCCGGTTCACGGTGATCCGTCCGGGGTCATTGCCGCGCTGCTGGGTCGCGAGCACCTAGCGATGCAAGGACGCAGGTCGTGG
>DATBDB010000141.1:0-3706 GCA_036270155.1 Gaiellaceae bacterium | reverse complement strand
TTGACCCCCTCGAGCACGACCTGGATCTCGGCGGCGCGCTGCAGGTTCATCTAGAGCTCCCTTGGCTCGAGCCTCTCCTCGCCCTCACGTGTGACGCGGTACGCGGCCGCACCGGGCCGGCACGTGACGACCTCTGCGATCTCCGTGCCCACGTAGTGGATGCCGACACCATCGTCCGCGGCGACACCTTCCAGGAAGCCGCCGTCGATCAGCTCGCGGTAGCGCGGGCGGCGCTGCTCCTCGCCGTCGTAGTGCGGGCACGCGCTCCCCGGGAGGAACCCGAGGCAGTCCATCCCGGCGAGCTGCGGGCCGAACGAGTCCGTCACGCCCGCCTCGAACCAGCAGATCATTCCCGCGCTCGCGCCACAGAGGACGACGCCGTTCTCCCACGCCTCGCGCAGCAACGTGTCGATGCCGTGCACCTTCCAGATCGCGAGCATGTTCGCCGTGTTGCCGCCGCTGACATTGATCACGTCCTGCGAGAGGATCACCTCGCGCAGATTCTCCGGCGGCCAAGGAAATGTGTTGAGGTGCGACGCCTCTCCGCGGCGCGCAAACCGTTCGTAGAACCAGACGGTGTACTCGGAGTCTTCCGCGGCGGCCGTCGGGATGAAGAGCACGCGTGGACGCTCCTTCCCGGTCAGGCCGAGGATGTACTCGTACAACCGGTCCGTTTGCTCTTTGGTGTCCCCGCCGCCGCCGAGGCCCACGATGTGCCGCTCCGCCATTGCCAGCGAGTGTACGAGGTGAAACAGGCCGGCAGCGGCGAGAAGACCGCGTCTGGTTGAATCGAGGGCAATGGCATCGCCCGCGCAGCTCAAAGTCGGAGACCGGTCCTACGAGATCTACCGCCTGGATGAGCTGCAGGCCTCCTACGACATCGCGCGACTCCCGTACACGCTTCGCGTGCTGCTCGAGAACGTGCTGCGCACCGGCGACGAGGCCGATGTCGAAGCCGTCGCACGCTGGGACGCGAAGGCCGAGCCGTCGAACGAGATCTCGTTCTCGCCGTCACGCGTCCTCCTGCAGGACTTGACCGGAGTCCCCGCGGTGGTCGACCTCGCCGCGATGCGGAACGCGATGGCCGACCTCGGCGGCGACCCGTCCAAGATCAACCCGCTGATCCCGGCCGAGCTTGTGATCGACCACTCCGTGCAGGTCGACGCGTTCGCGTCGCGCATCGCGTTCGGCCGCAACGTGGAGCTCGAGTTCGAGCGCAACCACGAGCGCTACCTCTTCCTGCGCTGGGGCCAGGAGGCGTTGAGCGGCTTCAAGGTCGTGCCGCCGGGCACCGGCATCTGCCACCAGGTGAACCTCGAGTACCTCGCCCGAGTCGTTGACGACCGCGACGGCGTCGCGTTCCCCGACACGCTCGTCGGCACTGATTCGCATACGACGATGATCAACGGCCTCGGCGTGCTCGGCTGGGGCGCCGGCGGGATCGAGGCGGAGGCCGCAATGCTCGGCCAGCCGCTGTCGATGCTCGTCCCTCAGGTCGTCGGGTTCAAGCTGAGCGGCTCGCTGCCCGAAGGAGCGACCGCGACCGATCTTGTCCTCACGGTGACGGAGATCCTGCGCAAGGCGGGCGTCGTCGGGAAGTTCGTCGAGTACTTCGGCGAGGGCGTGACCGCGCTGCCACTTGCCGACCGCGCGACGATCGGGAACATGTCGCCCGAGTACGGCGCGACCTGCGGCTTCTTCCCGGTCGACGAGATCACGCTCGAGTACCTGCGCCTGACCGGCCGCAGCCCGGAGCGGATCGCGCTGGTCGAGGCGTACTGCAAGGAGAACATGCTCTGGCACGACCCGACCGACCACGCGACGTACTCGCAGGTGGTCGAGCTCGATCTCGGCGACGTCGAGCCGTCGCTCGCGGGCCCGCGCCGCCCCCAGGACCGCGTGCCGCTCGCTCGCGCGAAGCCAGCGTTCCTCGAGTCGCTCGGCTCGTTCGGTGTCGACTACCCGAACGGCAGCCACGACGAGGGGCTCGTCGAGACCTTTCCCGCCTCCGACCCGACAACGGAGCAGCAGCCGGCGGGCGAACAACTCCCCGAGCTCGCGCCGGCCGCTGTCGCGGAGGCGCCCGGGCACAAACGGGTGCGCGTGGCGGGGACCGACTACGACCTCGACCACGGCGCCGTCGTGATCGCTGCGATCACGTCATGCACGAACACCTCGAACCCGCAGGTGATGGTCGCCGCGGGAATCCTCGCGCGGAACGCCCTCGAGCGGGGGCTGCAGCGCAAGCCGTGGGTGAAGTCGTCACTCGCACCAGGCTCGAAGGTCGTGACGCGCTACTACGAGCAGGCCGGGCTGCAGAAGCACCTCGACGAGCTCGGGTTCAACACCGTCGGCTACGGCTGCACCACGTGCATCGGTAACTCCGGCCCGCTCGCAGACGAGATCTCATCGGCGATCAACGAAGGCGACCTCGTCGTCTGCTCCGTGCTCTCCGGCAACCGCAACTTCGAGGCGCGCATCCATCCAGAGGTGAAGGCGAACTACCTCGCCTCGCCGCCGCTCGTCGTCGCCTATGCGCTCGCGGGCCGCATGGACATCGACTGGGAGGTCGAGCCGATCGGGGTCGGCAAGGACGGCGAGGACGTCTTCCTGCGCGACCTCTGGCCGAGCGCGAGAGAAGTCAGCGACACCATCGCCTCCTCCGTGCGGGCCGAGCACTTCTCCGAGACCTACTCGGACGTCTTCACCGGCGACGACGCGTGGCGCGCGCTCGAGGTTCCCGAGGGCGAGCTGTTCGCCTGGGAGCCCGAGTCGACGTACGTGCGGCAGCCCCCGTACTTCGAAGGGATGTCGCGCGAGCCGGGAAGCGTCCCGGACATTGCGGACGCGCGCGTCCTCGTGTGGCTCGGTGACTCGGTCACGACCGATCACATCTCGCCCGCTGGGTCGATCAAGCCCGACTCGCCCGCTGGCGAGTACCTGGTCGAGCACGGCGTCGAGCGAAAGGACTTCAACTCGTACGGGGCGCGGCGCGGCAACCATGAGGTGATGGTGCGCGGCACCTTTGCGAACGTGCGGTTGCGCAACAAGCTCGTGGAGGGCGCGGAGGGAACGTGGACGCTCCACGTGCCGAGCGGCCAGGAGATGACGATCTATGCCGCGTCGCAGCGCTACCTCGCCGACGCGACGCCGACGATCGTGCTGGCCGGCAAGGAGTACGGCTCAGGATCGTCGCGCGACTGGGCAGCCAAGGGCCCGAACCTGCTCGGCGTGCGCGCGGTGATCGCCGAGTCGTACGAGCGCATCCACCGCTCGAACCTCTTGATGATGGGCGTGCTGCCGTTGCAGTTCCTCGACGGCGACTCGGCTGCGTCCCTCGGCCTCACCGGCCGCGAGACGTTCTCGATCACGGGCGTCGAGAACGGCGAGGCGCGCGAGGTCACCGTGCGCGCGGACGACAAGGAGTTCCGCGCCCGCGTCCGCCTGGACACCCCGCGCGAGCGCGAGTACATGCGCCACGGCGGCATCCTGCCGTACGTCCTGCGCCGCCTCCTCGCCGACTAGCTCAGCCGCGCTTTCAACCGTCGTTTGGCGTCGGGATCGTGCCGCCGACCGCCCTCGAACCTGGCTTGCAGGGCGACGCGCGGCCAGCCTGTGGATTGTCTGTGACACTTTCGTTACGTCGTTTGGCGACGGGTCATGTCTCGCGAGGCCGTGGCCGTTCGAGAGAATCCGCGGCCATGGC
>DATBDB010000140.1:0-33105 GCA_036270155.1 Gaiellaceae bacterium | reverse complement strand
GCTGCTCCTGCTCTCGTTCGGCACCGCGCGCCTCACCGGCGAACGCTTGCCTTAGGCGCGAGCTGCGCGCGAGCCGCGCCTCATCAGCGCACCACGGAGTACCGGGCGGCGGCGAAGTCACCGTTCTGTCCGAGCTCGTCGAGTCGCAACTCGATCCGGCGCGGCAGCAGCGGCGCGCCCGCGCCGAGTGTCACAGGCGCAATCGACACGATCACTTCGTCCAGCAGGCCCGCGTCGGCGAACTGGCCGGCCAGGTCTCCGCCACCGACGATCCAAACGTTCCGGTCGCCCGCGGCGGCAACCATCGCTTTGTGCACGGTTGCAACCTCGACGCTCGTGAACTCGATTGCCGCGTGAGGGACGACCGGCAGCTGCCGATGCGTGAAGACCCAGCAGGGGATGTCGTACGGCCACTGCCAGTCTTCCGGATCCTTGCCTGCGGACTCGTGGTGGATCAGCCACTCGTAGGTCGTTGATCCCATCGCCAGCGCACCAACGTCGGCGATGAACGCGCCGTAGTTCTGTGGTCCGTCCTCCTCGCGCTGGCGGGTGAACAGCCAGTCGAGCGAGTTGTTCGGGTCGGCGATGAAGCCGTCGAGCGTGGTCGCCGTGTAGTACTGGGTCAGGCTCACGACATCGGCTAGAGATCGAGGTTCAGTTCGCGCAGGGCCAGGAAGACGCCCTCGCTGAACGTCGGGTACGGCTGGATCACATCCAGCAGCACTTCGATCGGTGTCTCCGCGCGGATTGCGAGCGTCAGTTGCTGCAGCCACTCGCCCGAATCGGGGCCTGCCGCGACTGCGCCCTTGATCACGCGGCGCTCCGGATCGGCAACTACCTTGATGAAGCCTTTGTCCTTCGGCCGTTCGTACGTCGAGAGGCGCGGCACCGATTGCAGGTCCCACGTCGAGCTGACGCCGCCTTCCGTGTCGCCGACGACCGCGACCTGCGGGTCGGTGAAGATCGTTGCCGGGATCGCGCGGTAGTCGGCGCGAGCGTCGCGGCCGACCAGGTCGTAGGCGGCGACCCGTGCTTGGTACTTCCCGACGTGCGTGAACTGGGCGATGCCTGTCACGTCTCCGATCGCCCAGACATCCGGCGCCGCACGCAGGTGCTCGTCCACCTCGATCCCGTGCTTCGAGATCGTCAGCTCGAGTGCGTCAAGCGCGTCGACGTTCGGTTTACGCCCGGTCGCGACGAGCAGGCGGTCGAACGGCAGCTCGTCGCCACCGGCGAGGACCAGGCTGGTAGGTGTGACCCTTTCGGCATGCGCTTTCAGACGGATGTCGACGCCGTCCTCGCGCATCGCGTCCTCGACGAGCGCCGCCGCATCCCCGTCGACGCGCGCGAGCAGCCGCGGGCCGCCCTCGACGAGCGTGACCTGCGAGCCGACGCGCTGGAAGAACTGTGCGAGCTCGCAGCCGACCGGGCCGCCGCCGAGCACCACCAGCCGCCGTGGCACCTCGAGCGTCTCCGTCGCCTCGATGTTCGTCCAGTAGTCGACCGACTCGATCCCTTCGATCGGCGGGATCGCCGGTGACGACCCCGTCGCGATCACCAGCCGGTCGTACTGCAGGGCCTCGTCGTCGACCGACAGGACACCGGGCTCCACGGCGACCGCGTCGCCGCGGATCAGCTTCGCGTTCTGCGACTCGAGCCACTCGACCTGCGACGAGTCGTCGCGCTCGGCGACCTGGTCACGCCACGCGAAGACGCGCTGCGGATCGAGCTTCGCACCCGTTACCGCGCCGTAGGAGCGCTCCGACTCTGCGACGAGCTCCGGTGCGCGCAGCATCGTCTTCGTGGGCATGCACGCCCAGTAGGAGCACTCACCGCCGACGAGCCTGCGCTCGACGACGGTGATCTCCGACTCATGATCGAGCCGGCGGAGGGCGCCGACGAAGTGCTCGCCGGACGACCCTCCACCGAGAACGACGATGTGCATCTACTTGAGGCCGTTCGCCTTGAGGAACGCGCCGGCGACTGTCGCGGCCGACTGCTTGTCCACGATCACAGCCTTGTTCATGGCAACGATCGCGTTCTGTGACAGCTTCGCCGACACGGCGTTGACGGTGCTCGAGAACTTCGAGCCGAGCGACGTCGCGACCGATGACTTGACGATCGGCGCCACGTTCTGGAAGCCCGTCACGTGCTTCGGGTCGGCCAGCACCGTGTACTTCGAGCCCTTGCCGAGCGGCGGGTCAGTCGAGAACACGTCTGCCGCGAGCACCGAGCCCGCATCGAGAGCGGCGTACGCCGAGATGCCGGCGAGCGGTGTGAACGTCGCGTTCGTGATCCCGTACTGCTTCGTGTATCCGACGAAGCAGGTGCTCCGCGTCTTGCACTCGGGGAACCCGCCAAACTTGAAGCTGCCGACCTTCTTCAGGTCGGCGATCGACTTCAGCCCGTACTTCTTCGCCGTCGCATTCGTCACCGCAACGACGTCGGTGTCGTAGAAGGGCGTCGGGTTGAAGACGGTGTATCCCTTCGCTGCCTCGAGCTTCTTCGCGAGCTGCCACGTGGCGTGCGCCGACTTCGGGGACGACGACTTGTGGAAGACGACCTGAACGATCACGCCCGTGTACTCGGGATAGAAGTTGATCTTGCCGCTCGTCAGCGACGTTTGGATCAGCTCGGTCGAGCCGATGTTCTCCTTGTAGGAGACCGTGAAGCCCTTGGCCTCGAGCGCCTGCTTGTAGAGCTGGCCAAGGATGAACTCCTCGGGGAAGTTCTTCGTACCGATAACGACTGTCGTGCCTGCCGAGTGGGCCGGCCGTGCGAAGACGGCCGCGAACAAGCCAATGACAATCGCGACCCCGAGGGAAATCGCGAACGCCGCCTTGGCAGCCCTGCTTCTGTGCTTGCGAATCACTACTGCTCCCTTCGTTGTGGTTCGCCAATGACACTAGTACGGCGTACGCCCCTGGGTGTCACGGCGATCTGAACTCCAGTTAGTGCGGCGAAGACCAGCGCGGAGAGCAACATCGCGAGCAGCGATGCACCGAGCACGCCCGAAAGCCGGTAACTGGCCTGGTTGACGATGATGTCGCCGAGGCCTCCGCCGCCGGCGATGGCGGCAATCGGTGCAGTGGCGACGATCGTCACTGCGGCGACCCGAATCCCGGTGAAGATCGCGGGAATGGCAAGCGGCAGCTCCACACGTCGGAGTACTTCCCACTCGGTCATTCCCATCCCTCGAGCCGCTTCGACAGCGTCGCGGTCGACCCGCTCCACGCCGTCGTAACTGTTGGTGAGGAGAGGCCCGCTGCCGAGTACGGCGAGCGCGACCATGTTGTTCACAAAACCGATGCCGAGCACCGTGAGAAACGCTGCGATCAGCACGAGGCTCGGCAGTCCCCGCCCGATGATCGACGCCCCGATCGCGATCGTCGAGCCGCGGTGGAAGTGCCCGAGCGCGATCCCGAGGGGAAGCGCGACCGCAAGCGCGAGCCCGAGCGCGGCCCCCGAGAGTGCCAACTGCTCGAGCGCCTTCGTCGCGAGGAAGCCGGTGTTGTGTCCGATGAAGCGCACAGCGTCGACGAAGGTGTGCAGGTTCGCAGTATCCGAGAGCGTCACGCGACCCCTTTGGACGCCCACGGTACGAGGACGCGCCGCAGCGCGACGAGGACGCCGTCGCAACCGAGTGCGAGTACGACCGCGAGCGCGCCTGCCGAGTAGATCTCCGTCTTGAACGGCGTCGGCTCCTTCAGCGCCAGGAAAATCGGGTAGCCGAGCCCTTTCGGCAGCAGGGTGGCCGCGATTGTCGCGATCGCGACGGTGGACACGACGGCGATGCGCAATCCGCCGACGATCGAGGGCACCGCGAGCGGTAGCTCGACGCGGGTCAGCACCTGGAGGCGCGTCAGTCCCATGCCGCGCGCCGCTTCCAAGACGTCGTCTGGCGCACTGTGCAGGCCCTGCACGATATTCGGAAACAGGATCACAAGCGTGTAGGCGACGAGCGCGATCTCGACCGTCGTCACCGTCAGTCCGGTGAATGGCAGGAGCAGCTGGAAGAGCGCCAGGCTTGGAATGGTGTAGAGGAGCGCCGAGAAGACCCCGAACGGCTGCTCGAGCCGCCGGTAGCGGTGTGCGACCAGTGCGAGCGGGAAGGCGATCGCAAAGCCGATCGCAACCGCGATCGCGGTCAGCTCGATGTGCTGCACGAGTGCGGGGCCGAGCGTGTCGTGCCAGTGCGCCTGTACCCAGTCCCAGCAGAAGGTGCGGTCGGCCGTGACGCACGAGCTGCCTTTTCCGAAGGTCGGGATCACGGGGGCGCCGGCCGCGAGGACGCTCACAGCAGCGCTCCCGCATCGCTGAAGCGGAAGGCGCCGACCACCTGGCCGTTGTCGTCCTCGACGAGCAGACGGTCGGTCTTCGTCTCGAGCAGGAGGGACACCGCGTTGCGCACGGTGGTCTCGATCGAGACGTGCGGATATTGCTCCGTTCCGTCAGTCGGGCTGAGCTTCACATCGCTGAGTCGCTTCAATGCCAGCCGACGAAGCGCCCGGTCCTCGCCGATGAACTTCGCGACGAAGTCGTCGGCGGGCCGCGCGAGGATCGCGTCCGGCGTGTCGTATTGCGCGAGCACGCCGCCCTCGCGCAGGATCGCAATGCGGTCGCCGAGCTGGATCGCCTCGTCGATGTCGTGGGTAACGAAGATCACGGTCTTGCCGACCTCGCGGTGCAACCGGAGCATCTCCGTTTGCAGGCGGAAGCGCGTTATGGGATCGAGCGCGCCGAACGGCTCGTCCATCAAGAGGAGTGGGGGGTCCGCTGCGAGTGCGCGTGCGAGCCCCACGCGCTGGCGCTGGCCGCCGGAAAGCTCCGCGGGATAGCGTTTCACGTCCGACTGCTCGAGCCCGACGAGATCGAGCAGCTCGCTGGAGCGCTCGCGGATCTTCGCCTTCGACCAGCCGAGCAGACGCGGCACCGTCCCGATGTTCTCGCCGACGGTCATGTGCGGGAAGAGACCGACTTGCTGGATCACGTAGCCGATCTCGCGGCGGAGCTCGACCACCGGGATGTCGCGCACGCTCCGGCCGTCGATGAGTATGTCGCCGGTGTCGAACGGAATCAGCCGGTTGACCATCTTCAGCGCTGTCGTCTTTCCGCCGCCTGAGGGGCCGACAAGGATGCAGAACGCGCCGGCGGGGATCTCGAGGGAGAGGTCGTCGAGCGCGGCCGCGTCGCGGCCGGCATAGCGCTTCGTCACGTGGTCGAACACGATCTCTGCAGCCGTATTCACGTTATGCCTGGGCCTCCGTCAAGCCTGCGACCCTGTTGTTCCGGATCCCCACGAGACCGATAAGTCCTCCTACGCCGACCAGCGCGGCCGTGATCCACATCGCCGTGCGGTACCCCGCCAGGTCGAGGGTGTTGTCGGCTCCCGCGATCGCCGCGCCGACCGTCGCGATGCCGAGCAGCCCGGCGACGCGTGCCACTGCGTTGTTCACGCCGCTCGCAATTCCCGCATCGCGCTCGCCTGCGTCGGCCAGCACGGTCGAGGTCAGCGGCGCGACGATCATCGAAAGGCCTGCCGAGAACAGGAGCAGCGGCGGTAGCAGCTCGGTCCAGTAGTCGAAGCCGGGCTTCAGCCGCACGAGCGGGATCACACCGAGCGCCGCCACGAGCGGACCGACACCCATGAAGAAGCGTGGCCCGTACCGCATCGACAGGCGTCCGACGCGCGGCGAGAGCAGAAACATCACGATCGTGATCGGGACGAGCACGAGCCCGCTCCGCAGCGGCGAGTACCCGGCCAGTTGCTGGAGGAAGAGGACGAGGAAGAACGTCTGCGTCGAGAGCGCTGCGTAGACGGTGAGCGTCTCGATGTTCGCGACCGTGAAGTTGCGCTTGGCAAACAGCCGCAGCGGCAGCATCGGATCCGTGTGATGTCGCTCCCACCACACGAAGATCGCGAGCAGGGCGAGGCCGCCGAAGAACGTGCCGAGGATCAGCGGATCGCCCCAGCCACGGCGCGGTTCTTCGATCAACGCGAAGACGGGTCCCCCGAGTCCGAGCACGCACAGCACGCCACCGACAACGTCGACACGCGCGCGTTCGTTCCCGCTCTCGCGCCTCGGCACGGCGTACACCACGAGCGCGGCTGTCGCGATCGCGATCGGAACGTTGATCAGGAACACCCAGCGCCACGAACCGTGCGTGATCAACCAGCCGCCGAGGAGTGGCCCGATCACGAACGCGATGCCGGTCCACGCGGTCCACGAGCCGATCGCCGCACCGCGTTCCTCGCCGCTGAACGTGGTTGCGATCACCGCGAGGCCCGCAGGCGTGAGGATCGCGCCCGCGACCCATTGTAGGCCGCGCGCGAGGATCAGTGTCGTGCCGTCCGGGGCGGCCGCGCACAAGACCGACGTCACGCCGAAGACGACGATGCCGAGGATGAACAGCTTCCGCGGACCGAAAAGATCTCCGAGCGAGCCGCCGACGAGCAGCAGCGAGCCGAGTGTGAGCAGGTAGGCGTCCACGACCCATTGCTGCAGTGCCAGCCCGCCGCCGAGATCGCGCTGAATAGCGGGGAGCGCGACGTTGACGACGCTCCCGTCGACGAAGACGATGCTCGAGCCCAGGATGCAGGCGATCAGGACAAGCCGGTTGCGGCGCGACGTCGACAGGTGTTCGATACTTGCAGACGGAAGGAGGCCGACGGATGGCGGAGTACCAGATCGTGCAGCTCGAGGACGTCGACGACTGGCTTGGCGACTACCCGGGCGAGATGCGTGGAATCACCTACGCGATCGGCGCCGAGCAGGTGGCCCTGACCCACCGGCGGATGCCGCAGCACACGGGGAGCAAGGGCTCGTACGGGCACCGGCACAAGACGCAGGAGGAGCTCTACTTCGTGCTCAGGGGGAAGCTGCTGTTCAAGCTGAACGACGAGGTTGTCGAGGTCGTCGCGCGCCAGGCGGTGCGCGTGCCGCCCGAGACGTGGCGCGGCGTCTGGAACGACGAGCCCGAGGATGCGGAGCTGATCATCGTCTCCACCCGGCTCAGCGACAACCCGGGGGCCGACACGGAGCAGACCGCCGAGGACTTCTGGCCGGAGTAGAGGCTCTCCAAGGGGAGGGGAAGGTGGCCGGCGCCGCTGGAGTCAAAAGTGCGGTCGCCGGCCACCCGTTCTGCGCGTCCCCACGTGGTGCTCAGCTAGTTACCGCGGGGTGCCTTCCGCGGCGTCGGCCTGCGCCGGCCGCGCAACAGCTCCACGTGCGCGTCGCTGAGAATCTTGGTGATCTGGTGGTTCGAAGGCCTCAGCATTAGGCCCTCCCTTCCTCTCGGCCTCGAATATCTTGATATCGAGAGACTAACAGCCGAGAGTCTTGACGTCAAGACTCTTTGTGCCACAATGCGCGCGTGCCCCAACACGAAGACTCGACCGACCGCCTGTTGGCGAGGATCGCCGCGGCCGGCGAGTTCGAGATCGACCCCGACGTCGAGGGGATCGTCGGCCGGATCGGAAAGATCCACAGCCGGATGAAGAAGGCCCAGAAGGCGACGCTGCGCGAGCACGGCCTGACGCCCGAGGAGTGGGGTGTGATGACGACCCTCCGCCTTGGCGGCGACGCTTGCCGCAGCTCCCCAGGCGACCTCGCGAGCGACCTCGAGCTCTCGAGCGGCGCAATGACGAGCCGGATCGATCGGCTGGAGGAAGCAGGCCTCGTGCGGCGCCTCCCCGATCCCGACGACCGGCGCGGCGTTGTCGTCGAACTGACGGAGAAGGGCCGGGAGGCCTGGGACCTCGCCGCGAACGTCCAGGGGCGCCGCGAGGCGTTCTTCGCGCGCACGCTGTCGAAGCCCGAGCAGAAGCAGCTGAACACGCTGCTCCGGAAACTCCTGCTGGGCCTCGACGCTACTCCACCGACGACCTAACGCTCACCGTCCGGACGCCGCGGCGTCCGTCCTTGGTGAACGCGCGCACCTCGAGCGTGTGCGCGCCGGGCGCAACCGTCGAGGTGTCCCAGGTTGTCGCCCACGGCTCGGTCGTCTCCGTCGCGATCACCGTGCCGTCCACGACGAACTGGACGCGTGCGACCGGCCCGATCGTGTGGGCGCGCCAGTCGACGGCGCCGCTGACCGTCTGGCCGTCGGCCAGGTTCTCGGCCGTGACCTGTGGCTCGGGGAGGGGGGTCGGCGTTGGCTTCGGCTGGGGCTTGGGCTTGGGCTTCGGCTTCGCGACCACATGGTTCGTCACCACGAGCGGCAGGCGCCGCTTCGCCACGCGTCCGTCCGCCGCCACCGCGGCGAGCGTGACCCAGTGCCGGCCGTCACGCGCCTTGCGCGAGTTCCAGCGCACCGTGTACGGCGCCGAGCGATCGCGGCTGACGACGCGGCCGTCGACGTACAGCCCGATCCCACTCGTCTTCGCGCCGCGCACGTTCGCGCGGATGCGCACGGTGCCCTTGACCTTCTGCCACGCGTGGAGCGCTGACGTGGTGAGCGCGAAGTCGTGGTTGACCACACGCACGACCAGGCGTTGAGTCGCAACGCGACCGTCGCCGCTCGCGCGCACCGTGAGCACGTGCACGCCGTTCGCTGCGCTCGTCGTGTTCCAGCCGCGGCCGCCGGCGAACGAGAACGGCTTGCGCTGATCGGTCCAGACGACGCGACCGTCGATCGCGAAGTCGACGCGGCTCGCGGGCTCGCCCTTCGTGCGCACGGCCCAGGGGACGATCCCCGTCAGCGTCTGGCCGCGGTCGAACGACGTCGTGTCGACGTGGATCGTGTAGCGCTCCGGGAAGGCGTAGCGGCGAACGAGGTTCATGTAGAAGCCCCACCGCCAGTGCGGGCCCGGGTCGGTGTGATGGGAACTGCCGCCGTACTCGCCCGGATGCTTGGGGTCGGGCACCTCCGCGTGGCCGATGATGTGCTTCCGGTCGACCGGGATGTCGTAGCGGCGCACGAGCCAGGCGACGAGGCGCGCAGATGAGCGGTACTCCTCGACGGTGAAGCCCGCTGGATCGTAGGTCTCGCCGACGTGCTCGATCCCGATCGAATGGCGGTTCACCGTCGAGTTCCCCGCGTGCCAGGCGATGTCCGACAGGTGCACGAGCTGCACGATCGAGCCGTCGCGCGCGATCACGTAGTGGGCCGACGCGTGCGAGTGGCCGCCGGAGAGCCACCAGACGTTGCCGAGCAGGCTGCCGCCGTCGGTCGCGTGAATGACGATCGTGGTGATCGTGTGCGACTGCGGCGTGCGGCTCGCCTCCGTGTAGCTGCCCTGACCGCGGATCCAGGTCAGGCTCGGCCGCTGGACGGCGTCACGCGCAGACGCCGTCGGGGCGCCGACGACGGCGCCCACGAAGAGCAACAGCAGCAACGCCCCTCTCGACACGACCCGAACGTTGTAGCGGGTGTCTGACACCTTTGGCAGTCGACCTGAACACGCGTGACGTACGGGTGTCAGACACCTTTGCGGTCAGCCGTGGGACGAAGTCCGCAAGCCGGCGTCCCCGGTTCGCGTTCCGAGCGCGTGGAACGGCTCGCGCTCACGCTTCCCCTCGACGCAGTCGGCGACGTATTCGGCAAACGCGGGCCCGTGCTTGAAGCCGTGGCCGGAGCCGCCGCCGATCAACCACCATGAGTCGCGCTCGGGATGCCGGTCGACGATGAAGTGCGTGTCGGCCGAGAGGTCGTACTGACAGACGCGCGTGCCGATCACCGGCGCGTCCGCGAGAGCGGGAAAGCGGCGACCGAGGTACTCGCGCGCCACGCGCTCCCAGGCTGGGAGGGGGATGCGATCGAGCGTGTCGGGGTCGACCTCTTCGCCGGGCAGGTCGGGAGCGACCTTGACGCCGAGGCCCGCGATCTCGCCGTGACCGTAGTACGCGGCTTCGTAGTCGCAGAACCCGGGCGTACCGCGCCACGATCCGTCCGCGCCGAAGAAGAAGACGTCACGGCGCGTCACCTTCAGATCGACGTGCGCAGGAAAGAGTGAGGCGAGCCACGGACCGCACGCCCAGATGACGACGTCGCCGCGCGGGTCGTCCGCGGGGAGCACCCGTGCGCTCTCGAAGAGCACGCCGGCCCGCTCGCCGTCCTCGACGAGCAGTTGGGTGGCGCGCCGGGCGTGCAGAACGCCCGCCTCCGGCTCGTAGAGCACCCCCGCGAGGTCGTCGACATTGACGGACGGATAGAGCGTGCGGGCAGTCTCCGGCTCCAGCCACTCATTCGGAATGCCGAGGCGGTCGAGTGAGGTCCGGCTGCGGGCCTCGAAGCCGTTTTCGCTGCGCCCGAACCAGGCCAGGCCGATCGGCTCCCAGATGCGCGTGGCGGTCGCCTCCTGAAGCTCGATCCACTTCAGGCGGGCGTCGCGGGCCATCGCCGCGTACCAGTCGACCTCGCCGTGTGCGAAACGCAGGAGCCGCGTGTCGCCGCCGGATGCCGACCGGACCGTCCCGGGTGCGTACTGCTCAACGAGGGTGACGTCCCAGCCGCGAAGCGCGAGCTCCCGTGCGGTGGCCGCACCGAAGACACCGGCACCGATAACGACTGCGCTGCTCAAATGCGAAGCGCCTCGACATTGCGGTCGTGACCCTCGGCGAAGTCCCATCCTTCGACCGCGGTCGCGGTGCCCTCGAGCAGGCCCTCGAGGTACCGGCGCAGCGGGGGGATGTCATCGACCGAGCCGACCGGCCCGTGACCGGGAACGATCACGCGCGGCCGACGCGCCTCGAACGCGTCGAGGATCTCCAGCCAGTGCTCGAGGTCGCCGTCGCCGACCCAGGGATGGCTCTCGATCACGACGAGATCGCCCGTGAACACGGTGTCTTCGAACCAGAGGAATGCGTCGCTCTCGGTGTGGCCGCCGCCGAGCGTCTCGACCACGGCGCCTTCCCGTTCGATGCACTCCTCGAAGATGTCGGTCGGGAACATGACCTCAGACGCCCCGTCGGTGCGCTCCGCCAGCAGTTCGCGCGTCCGCTCGGTCGCCACGATTGCGACGTCGGCGAACGACCTGTTGCCGTTGACATGGTCGGGGTGCCAGTGGCTGTTGATCGCGTACGCGACAGGCGCGATCACCTCGGCCGAGAGCCGCAGCTCGTCGCCTGCTGCCGCACTGATGAACGTGTCGAACACGATCGTGGAGTCGCCGACGCGGATGAAGCCGGCGTTGGCTGCCGTGCCGGCTCCCGGTAACGCAATTGCGGCCCAGGCATCGTCAGCGACCTGCTCGAGCCGAAAGTGCGCCATCGGTCGATGCTACGCGACCGCGAGTGCGTCCAACGCGCCGCGCAGCGAGCCCACGAACCGTGCGAGCTCTGCAGGCCCGTCCTCGGCCGCCTCGACGGCCCGTGAGCCGACGACGATCCCGTCGACGAGCTCGGCCGCGGCGCGCGCATGCTCCGGCGTGGAGATGCCGAAGCCTGCGTACAGAGGAACGTCGGTGACCGCGCGTGCACGCTCCGCGAGTGGCGCGAGCGACGGTGCGAGCTCCGTTCGTGCCCCGGTCGTGCCTGTGACGGTGACGAGGTAGAGCCAGCCGTCGGACGCCGTCGCCGCGAGCTTCAGGCGCTCGTCGGTCGACGTCGGCGCGACAAGCTGCACGCGCCGCAGCTCGGGGCGAACGTCCGCGGGCAGGTCGGCGACGATGAACGAGGTGGCGCCGGCCGAGCGCGCGTCGGCCTCGAGGCGCTCCCAGCCGTAGGCGTCGAAGATCGAGGAGTACGTCATCGGGATCAGGGGCACGTTGACGCGCGCGCGCGTCTCTGCAAGCACCTCCAGGCAGCGCTTCGTGCGCATGCCGGCCGCGAGCGCACGCTCACCGGCGCGACGGATCACGGGGCCGTCCGCGAGCGGGTCCGAGAACGGGAAGCCGATCTCGACGATGTCGGCGCCCGCGTCGACCGCGGCCTGCGCAAGCGCGGGCGTGTCCGGCATCGCCATCAGGTAGACGACCAATGCTTTCGTCACGTCGAGACTCCCGAACCCGGGTCAAACTGCGAACCAGGTTCGTGGTTGAGGACCTCCGCGATGTCCTTGTCGCCGCGGCCCGAGAGGCACACAACGACGAGCTCGTCGCCGCAGTCCAGTGCCCGGGCGAGTGCGTGCGACGACTCGAGTGCCGGGACGATGCCTTCCGTCTCGCACAGGCGGTGGAACGCCGCAAGGGCTTCGTCGTCCGTGCACGGCACGTATTCGGCGCGACCCGTGTCGCGCAGGTACGCATGCTCGGGGCCGACGCCCGGATAGTCGAGGCCGGCGGAGATCGAGTGGGCGTCCATGATCTGGCCGTCCTCGTCGGCGAGCAGCGAGGACCGCGCGCCGTGCAGCACGCCGGGTCGGCCGGTGCCGAGCGAAGCAGCGCCGGCAGCCTCGACGCCGATCAGCCGCACGTCTTCGTCGGGGACGAAGTCGTAGAACATCCCGATCGCGTTCGAACCGCCGCCGACGCAGGCAACCACGGTCTCGGGCAGCCGGTCCTCGGCCTGCAGGATCTGCTCGCGTGCCTCGCGTCCGATCACGCGTTGCAGCTCGCGCACGATCTCCGGGTACGGCGCGGGGCCGACGCAGGAGCCGATCAGGTAGTAGGTCGTGTCGACATTGGCGATCCAATCGCGGATCGCCTCGCTCGTCGCCTCCTTGAGCGTGCGCGTACCGAACTCGACCGGCCGCACCTCGGCGCCGAGCAACCGCATCCGCTCGACGTTGGGCGCCTGCCGCCGCATGTCCTCGCTGCCCATGTAGACGATGCACTCGAGCCCGAAGCGCGCGCAGACGGTGGCAGTCGCGACTCCATGCTGGCCGGCGCCGGTCTCGGCGATGATCCGCTTCTTCCCGAGCCGTTGTGCGATCACGGCCTGGCCGACCGCATTGTTGATCTTGTGCGCGCCCGTGTGCATCAGGTCCTCGCGCTTCAAGTACATGCGCTGGTCGGGCGCGAAGCGCTCGACGCGCGTGAGCGGCGTGGGGCGCCCCGCGTACGTCGTCAGCAGGTGGTGCAGCTCCGCGCGGAACGACTCGTCGTCGCGCAGTGACGCCCACGCGGACTCGAGCTCGTCGAGCGCGGGGATCAAGGTCTCGGGCACGTAGCGCCCGCCGTACATGCCGAACGTCGTCTCAGTCTCAGTCATCGCGTCGCCTCCACCCATTGCTTTAGAGAGTCATGGTGCTTGATCCCCGGCGACTGCTCGGTCGAGCGTGCCGAGTCGACCGCCCACGGCCGGACGGCTGCGATCGCCTCGGCCACGTTCTCCGGGCCGAGGCCGCCCGCGAGCATGACCCGGCCGGTCGCGGCCTTCGCGCGCTCGAGGTGCGACGGGTCGCGCTCCCCCCACGGCAGGTCGATGACCGAGCCCACCTGCTCGCCTTGGCGGAGCAGCACGGCATCGCGCGAGCGGTGACCGTCTTCGCGGCCGTAGAACTGCACGAGGTCGGCGTCGGTCTCTTCGACCTCGCCGACGAAGACCGCGACGCGCAGCACCGTGTCGGGCGCGTCGAGCAGCGCCTCGGCACGGCGCGGGCTCTCTGCGGCGAGGATGAAGCCGACCATGTCGGCGCCGGCCTCGACGGCGGCGTCGACGTCTTCCTGCCGTGTCAGGCCACACACCTTGACGAGCGGGCGCGAGACGAGCTCGCGCAGTTTCTCGCCTGGATCGGCCGCGCGCATCAGCGTGGAGCCGACGAGAATCGCGTTCGCGCCCGCGAGCTCGGCGGCAGCAGCCTGGGCGCGCGTGGCGATGCCGCTCTCGGCGATCACGATCCGGTCGCTCGGCGCGCACGCGACGAGCTCGAGCTGCGAGCGCCGGTTGATCGAGAAGTCGGAGAGGTCGCGCGCGTTGACGCCGATCACGGGCGCCTCGAGGTTTGCGGCACGAGCGAGCTCGTCCGCGTCGTGCGCTTCGACGAGCGTGTCGAGGCCGAGCGTGCGCGCGACGTCGAGGAGCGCGGTCGCGCTCTCGTCGGTCAGGTCGCGCAGCAGGATCAGCACTGCGTCCGCGCCGGCATCGCGCGCCAGCTCGAAGTCGGCAGGCGAGGAGAAGAAGCCTTTCGCGAGCAGCGGCAGCGTCGTGACGGCGCGCGCCGTCCGCAGGTCGTCCCAGGAGCCGCCGAACCGCTCGTCTACCAGCACCGACATGGCGCGTGCACCGCCTGCGTCGTAGGCACGGGCGACCTGCTGGACGTCGCCACCCGGACGGAGGTCGCCCGCGGACGGTGAGCGCCGCTTGAACTCCGCGATCGCACCGAAGCCCGGCGCGGCGAGTGCGTCCTTGAACTTCATGCGACCACCGCTTCCTGGGAGAACGCGATCAGCTGCTCGAGACGTGCGGCTGCGGCTCCGGAGTCGAGCGCCTCGCGCGCGATGCCCACGCCTTCCTTCAGGTCGGCTGCGTGGCCACCCGCGGCGATCGCGCCCGCGGCGTTGAGGAGAATCGCCGAACGCCGGCCGCCGTTCCCGCCTTCGAACACCTCACGGATTTTCCGCGCGTTCTCCTCCGCGGAGCCGCCGCGCAGCTCGTCGGGGTCGCAGCGCTCGACGCCGAGGTCGAGCGGATCGATCTCGCGCCTGCGCACATCGCCGTCGACCACCTCGCAGACGAGATTCGGCCCGGCGGGCGAGAGTTCGTCGATCCCGCCCGCGCCGTGCACCACGAACGCGCGCCGGGCGCCAAGTTTTGCGAGGACGTCTGCGATCACCGGCACGAGCAGCGGCGAGTAGACGCCGACCACCTGCGCGCGCGCACCCGCCGGGTTCGTCAGCGGGCCGAGCACGTTGAAAACGGTGCGCGCCGCGAGCTCGCGGCGCACCGGGCCGGCGTGCTTCATCGCAGGGTGGTGCGTCGGCGCGAACATGAACCCGAAGCCGAGATCGTCGATCGACTGCGCGATCCGCTCGGGCGTCTGGTCGAGGTTGAAGCCGAGCTGTTCGAGCACATCGGCGCTCCCGCAGAGCGACGAGACCGAGCGGTTGCCGTGCTTCGCAACGCCGGCGCCGGCAGCCGCCGCGACGAGCGCGGCGGCGGTCGAGATGTTGAACGTCTTGCCGCCGTCGCCGCCGGTGCCCGCGGTGTCGACCAGGTCCTGGCGCTTCGGCGCGACCGGGATCACGTGCGCGCGCATCGCCTCCGCGGCGCCGGCGATCTCGTCCGCCGTCTCGCCCTTCAGACGCAGGGCGACGAGGAAACCGCCGATCTGTCCGGGCGTCGCTTCGCCGGACATGATCGTGTCCATGACGAGGCGGGACTCCTCGCGCGAGAGGTCCTTGCCGTCGAGCAAGTGCGCGAGTGCGTCCTGGATCACCCTGGTGTCCGTTCGAGGAAGTTCCTGGCGATGTCCGATCCGTGCGGAGTCAACACCGATTCGGGGTGGAATTGCACACCGTCGATCGGCAGTTCGGTGTGGCGCACCGCCATCACCTCGCCGTCGGCTGCGGTCGCAGAGATCTCGAAGACCTCGGGCACCGATGTCGCGGCGAGCGAGTGGTAGCGGCCGGCGAGGAAGTCGGGAGGCAGTCCGGCGAAGATCCCGCGGCCGTCATGGCCGACGAGCGTCGCCTTGCCGTGCACGAGCTGCCGGGCCTGGCCGACCTCTCCTCCGAACACCTGGACGATCGCCTGGTGGCCCAGGCACACGCCGAGAGTTGGGACCCGGGCGGACAGGCGCCGCACGATGTCGGGCGTAGCTCCTGCCTCCTCAGGTCGCCCGGGCCCCGGTGAAACGACGAGGTGGGTGGGGGAGAGAGCTTCCGCCTCGTCCGGGGAAATCTCATCGTTGCGTCGGACGACAACATCGGCGCCCAGCACTCCGAACAGGTGCGCGAGGTTGTAGGTGAACGAGTCGTAGTTGTCGATCAACAGGATCATGCGCCGCTACCTTCTGAAGTCTTCGTCGAGCCTACGGCTTCGGCGATCTCGATTGCGGCTTCGAGCGCCGCGAGCTTGTTGAGGCATTCCTGGTGCTCGTCTGTGGGGTCCGAGTCGGCGACGATCCCGCCGCCCGCCTGCAGGTATGCGTGCCCGTCCTGCAACCGGACCGTGCGGATCGCGATGCACGTGTCGAGTGCGACGCCCGGAACGTGGTAGCCGACGATGCCGGCGTAGGTGCCACGGCGATAGCCCTCGAGCTCGGTGATGATCTGCATGGCGCGCACCTTTGGTGCACCGGAGACGGTGCCTGCTGGGAACGTTGCGCGCAAGAGGTCGAACGGCGTCACACCTTCGGCGAGCTCGCCCGCGACCTCGGACACGAGGTGCGTGACGTGCGAAAAGCGCTCCGGCTCGAGGAACCGCTCGACCTTCACCGTGCCGGGCACGCAGACGCGCGAGAGGTCGTTGCGGCCGAGATCGACGAGCATCACGTGCTCCGCACGGTCCTTTTCGGAGGTGAGGAGGCGGTCAGCGTCGCCGTCGCCGCGCGCGGTCGTGCCGGCGATCGGATTCAGGCTCGCGCGCGAGCCCTCGGCCTTCACGTGCGTCTCAGGCGACGAGCCGACGAGTGCCATCCCGTCCAGCTCGAGCAGGAAGAGATACGGCGACGGGTTGATCCGACGCAGCGCGCGGTAGACCGCGAGTGGCGAGACGTTCGTCTCGCGCACGGCGCGCTGCGAGAGCACGACCTGGAAGATGTCGCCGCGGCGGATGTGCTCCTTCGCCACCTCGACTCGGCGCTCATGCTCGGCCTGCTCGGGGAAGCGGAGGGTCTCGCCGGCCATCACCGGCTCGCTGGGTACATCCACCGGTTGAGCGAGCAGGCGCGCCAGGGTCGCCGGATCGCCCGCGAGTACCTCGGCCGAGCCGGTGACATGGTCGAAACGGAGGAAGACGTCGGCGACGATGAAGCGGCTCTCCGGGACTTCAGGCCCGTCCGCGGGCAGCGTGACCGTCCGCTCGAGCTCTGCGATGTGGTCGTAGCCGAGGTAACCGACAACCGGCACACCCAGCTGCTCGGCCTCCTCGAAGGAGACGATCCGGTCGCCGCACCCGACGAGCGAGTAGCGGCCGAGCCGCCCCTGGTCGACGGACTCGAGCAGGAACGAGGCGCGCGCGCTGCCGCGCAGGCGGAGGTAGGCCGCGAGCGGTGTCAGAAGATCGGTGTTGAGTTCGGTGATCGTCACGCTGGTAAAGAACTCCTAAATGAAAAACGACCCTCTCTGGGGTCGTCGGTCGAGCGGTGCGGGCTGTTCGGCGCGTTCGCTTACGCGCGCAGGCTCCCGCCCCGCTCATGGCGCCATGCCCACCAGGTCGGAGTCGGGAAAGTCATCTCCTGCAGGGTAGGTGAGCCTGCTTCAATGCGCAAGCGATGCCCGCTCCTGAACTCTTGACGGCACTGTTGAGCGCTTCGGGTCCGTCGGGCCACGAGGAGGAACCTTCGCGGATCTGGCGCGAGGCGGCCTCCCAGTTCGCCGAGGTGACCTCCGACACGATGGGATCGTCTTTCGCCCGGGTGCCCGCGGGGGGTGGAGCGGACGCTCGCGGGAGCGTTGAAGGAGCAACGCCGACGCTCGCGCTGGTGGGCCACATCGACGAGATCGGAATCGCCGTCACGAACATCGAGGACAGCGGGCTGCTCTCGTTCACGACGATCGGCGGCATCGCGCCGGAGATGCTGATGGGCCAGCGCTTCGAGCTGCTGACCCGCAACGGGCGGATCCCCATGGCGATCTCGCGCAAGCGTATCCAGCCCGAACAGCTGCGCGACCGGCCGCGCCCGGAGCTCAGCGATCTGCACGCCGACATCGGCGCGACGGACCGCGAACAGGCGGAGAGCCTCGTGCGCGTCGGCGACGCGGGCGTATGGGTCGGCCCGCCCGTCGATCTGCCGAACGACCGGTTGCTGTCGAAGTCACTCGACAACCGCCTCGGCGCGTACATCGCACTCGAGGCCGCGCGCCGTATCGCCGAGTCGCGCGACGTACAGGTAGATGTCGTCGCAGTCGCCGCGGTGCAGGAAGAGATCGGTCTCTACGGTGCACGCACCGCCGCCTACGGGCTCGACCCGCAGGTCGCGATCGCGATCGACGTCACGCCGGCGACCGATTACCCCGGAGGCGACGCGCGCCGCGCCGGGAAGATCGAGCTCGGCATGGGCGCGATGATCGCGCGCGGCCCGACGCTGAACAAGCATGTCACCGAGCTCCTGGGCGAGGCCGCCGAGGCGGAGAACATTCCCCACGCCTGGGAGGTGTATACGCGCACCACGTCGACCGACGCAGACGAGATTCACTTCACGCGCGCAGGGATCCCGACAGGTCTGCTCTCGATCCCGACGCGCTATCTGCACAGCCCGACCGAGATCTGCGCGCTCGAAGACATCGAGTCGAACATCCGTTTGATCGTCGCGTTCGCGAAGCGCCTGTCCCGCGACCAGTCGTTCATTCGCTGATGGCCGGCCGTACCGTCATCGTCAGCGCGGTTCGCACGCCATTCGGCAAGCTCGGCGGCGGGCTCGCGAAGCACGAGGCAACGGAGCTGGGCGCAATCGCGATCAGGGCGGCGCTCGAGCGGATCGGCGTCGAGCCGCATGAGCCGAACTACGCCATCATGGGACAAGTCCTGCAGGCAGGCGCCGGGCAGGCGCCCGCCCGGCAGGCAGCGATCGGCGCAGGGCTCCCGAAGGAGACGCCCGCCGACACGATCAACAAGGTGTGCGCATCCTCGATCCGCGCGATCGAGATCGCCGACGCGATGATCCGCGCGGGTGACGTCGATGTTGTCGTCACCGGCGGCATGGAGTCGATGAGCAACGCGCCGTACCTCTTGAAGAAGGCGCGTTTCGGTTATCGCCTCGGGAACGGTGAACTGATCGACTCGATGGTCTTCGACGGGCTCACCTCGTCGTTCGACCAGCTGCACATGGTGCAACAGAACGCGAAGGTCGCACGCGAGCTCGGGATCAGTCGCGAAGAGCAGGACAAGTGGGCCGCGCGCTCGCAGCAGCGCGCCGCTGCCGCACAGGACGCGGGACGATTCGACGACGAGATCGTTGCAGTCGGCGACGTCACCGCCGACGAGTCGATCCGGCGCGACACCACCTTCGAAGGGTTGTCCGCGTTGAAGCCGGTCTTCGACCCCGAGGGGACGACGACAGCCGGCAACGCGCCCGGCGTGAACGACGGCGCGAGCTGCGTGATCGTCTGCTCCGAGGAGTGGGCGGCGAAGCGCGGCCTCGAGCCGCTCGCGACGATCCTCGCGCAGGGCTACGTCGCCGACGACTTCGCCTACCTCGCACGCACACCCGCCAACGCGGGCGCCATTGCGCTCGAGCGCGCCGGCAAGACGATCGGCGACGTGAGCCGCGTCGAGATCAACGAGGCCTTCGCCTCGGTCGCGTCGAACTCGACGCACATGCTCGGCGCCGACGAGGAGCAGGTGAACGTGAACGGCGGTGCGATCGCGCTCGGTCACCCGATCGGCGCCTCCGGCGGCCGGATCGTCGGCACGATGGTGCACGAGCTCCGCCGCAACGGTGGCGGTCTCGGCCTCGCCGCGATCTGCAGCGGCGGCGGTCAGGGCGACGCCCTCCTGATCGAGGTTTAGATGGTTGATGCCACACTTACGCCCGCCTGGGAACGGCCCAGACGCTGCGCATGACGCCCGCCTCGCCCTCGGTCAGGCGTACCGCCTGCCCTGCGGGCGAGTCGACCGTCCTGCTTGGTCTGGATCCGCCCCCAGACCCACGCCGCGCGGCATCAACCATCTAGTGGTCAGAGCAGCCGGCGGTGTGATCGAGCGCGAAGGCAGTGTGCTGCTCGTGCACCGGCCCGCGTACGGCGACTGGTCATTCCCGAAAGGGAAGCTCGAGGACGGCGAGACGTGGGAAGAGGCCGCGGTCCGCGAGGTCGAGGAAGAGACTGGCCTGCGCTGCACGATCGGCGAAGAGCTGGGGCGGACGCACTACATCGTGCTCCGAGGCCCGAAGGAAGTGCGGTACTACCGCATGACGTGCACCGACGACCCGCGGCCGCAGAACGAAGTGGACGAAGTCCGCTGGGTGCCGCTGGCCGAGGCGCGCGAGTTGCTCACGCACGCTCGCGACCGTGCGCTGCTCGAGCGTCTCTAGCTGCTCGGGTGCGGCCGGCGCGGGCCGTTCGAGCTCGCACGTCCCCAATCCCGAAGCGCATCTGCAGCGGCGCCGATCCCACCCACCATGCGAAAGCCGCCGATCACGAGGACGTAACAGAGCCCGATCACAATCCAGCTCCACATGAGCTGAATGCTACTCCCGCTCCGAGGTGTCAGACACCTTTTCGAGGCTCGCGCACGCCTGGTGTCTGACACCCGTTCGAAGCTCATACGCGCCTGGTGTCTGACACCCGTTCGAAGCTCGTACGCGCCTGGTGTCTGACACCCGTTCGAAGCTCGTACGCGCCCCGAGGTTCGAAAGGTGTCTGACACCTTTTCGAGGCTCGCGCGCGTTTCTTACCTCGAAGAGGTGTCAGACACCGGAGGTGTCAGACACCGGAGGTGTCAGACACCGGTGAACCTCTTGCGGTAGCGCACCTCTGGTGCGCGCACACCCCAGCGCGCCTCCGCCTTGCGGCCGCCGTCGACGGTCCACCCGGCGCGCTCGTAGAACTGCCGCGCGCGTGGGTTGTCCTCGAGCACCCACAGCGTGACCTCGGTGTACTCGGTACGCAGGTGTTGCTCGGCCTGCTCGATCAGCGCGCGGCCCGTTCCCGTCGACCACTGCTCCGGGTCGACGTAGATCGCGTACAGCTCGCCGATCCCGGCCTCGTCGCGGCTCGGCCCTACGGACGTGAAGCCGACAACGTTGCCGTCGTGCTCGGCGACGAACGTCGACCAGCCGGCGGGCGGGCGCTCGATTCGCTCGCTCCAGCGGTCGGCGTGGATGAAGCCGCCGCGGTCGAGCTCCTCCGCGGGAAAGACGTGCCGGTAGGCGGCCTGCCAGCCGCGCTCCTGAACGCCCGCGATCCCGGCGGCGTCTTCGGCCGTTGCGTTTCTGACCTGCATCGTGCGAAGCGTAGGGACAGCGCGGTGCTGTGACCACTGCCGCGGTCACCACGCGACTACGTTCGTCTGCTGATCGTGTCGAGGAGGGCGCGTGTTGCGGCGCTCGGCCGGCGGACCGTCGGGATCGCGAGCGCGACGTTCAGGAGCGGAGCATCGCCGCGGACCGGCACCGTTCGCACCTCTGGGTCGGTCACGCTCGCCGGTGGCAGGAGCGCAATGCCGAGGCCCACGGCGACCATGCGCACGAGGTCGACGACGTCATCGACCTCCATCGTGACCGCCCGCCGCACGCTTGCGGACGTGAACGCCGCGTCGACGGAATCGCGAATGCCCCACCCGACGGGGTAGTCGATGAACGTCTCCTCCGCGAGATCTGCGAGGTCGACCGCGTCGCGGGCTGCCAGCGGGTGGTCCTTGTGGCAGGCGAGCCCGATCGCCTCGCTTGCAATCGGCGTGAGCTCGAGCCATGGCGCGCGCCGCTCGGGCGGCGCGAGGAGTGCAAGGTCGAGTTCCCCTTGGCGCACCCGGTCGGCAAGCTCGACCGAGCCACCCTTCGCATGCCGGAGGTGCAACTCCACGAGCGGATGGTCGCGGTGGAACTCCGCGAGCAGCAGCGGCACGTCGATCACCCGGAGCATCTGCATGACGCCGACCGTCAAGCGGCCGCGTAACCCGCCGCTCAGGGCATCGATGGCGTCGCGGGCATTCGCCGCAGCGGCGAGGGTCGCGCGCGCCTCGGGGAGGAGCAGCTCTCCCGCCTGGGTCAGATGCACCCGTTGTGTCCTGCGTTCGAACAGCTCGACGCCGAGCTCGCGCTCGAGGCTCCGGATCGATGCGGAAACCGCGGATTGCACGATGTGGAGCCGGCGCGAGGCGCGTGTGAAGCTGCCCTCCTCGGCGACGGCGACGAAGTGGTTCAGGTGGCGCAGCTCGATCTCGGCCTCCGGGTGGCTAGCTGCAGGGCAGCTAGAGCTTAGGCGAGCAATGCAGTGCGATCGCTGACGCCGAGCACGGCCGGATCGCCGGCAGCTACAGCGCTTCGGAAACCGGCTGTGCGTGAGGGCCTGCGCGGCCGACGACCGAAAGGTGTTTGCGCGCGGTCGCCGGCCTGAGCAGAGGGCGCAGGCCCGCCAGGACGCCGGACGCCAGGGCGCCGGCGAAGATCAGCAGCGCCACTCGCGGCGCCACCAGTTGCGTGAGGATCCCGAGGCCGATCACCGGCACGGCCAGCCCGGCGTACGCGGCCAGGAACAGGCCCGCCAGCGCCTCGGCGCGATGATCGGCCTCGGCGATCGCCGCCACCGTGATGATCGAGCCCTTGAACAGGCTGCCGACTCCGGCGCCCATCACCGCGCCTCCGAGCAGGAAGAGCGCGAGGCTCGGGCTCGAAAGCCAGACCGAGATGACGAGCAGCGCCGGGCCGCCGACCATCCCCACGGCGCCGAGAGCGATGAGCTGGCGGCGCGTCCGCGCGGCGAAGATCAGCTGCGTGGACGCGGCCGCCGCGGACACCACGAAAGCCGCCGCGCCGGCCAGGGCGCGCGAGGGATCGCCGAGCACGCCCGCCAGGAACTGAGGCGCAAGCGACGTGAACAGGCCGAGCGCCGCGAAGGCGGCGAGCGCCGCACCGGCCGCGCCGAAAAATGCACCGCGTGCATCCGCGGGTACCGAGACGCGCTGCGGCCGGTACCGCCGCGACGCACCGGCCGTCTGGCGCGTCTCGGGCGTCAGAGCGACCAGCAGCGTCGAGACGACGAGCAGCACGAGAAAGACGGCGAACGGCACGGTCAACGGCCCCGCGACCCACTGGGCGAGCGCGCCCGCGGCCAGCGGGCCAAGGCCGATCCCACCGAGATTCGCGGCAACGGCGACGACCTCAGCCCGGCGGCCCGACGCGCTGGGGCGATGGTGCGCGTGGAGCTCGGCCAGCCACGCCGTGGCCGTCGCGGCGACCATGCCGATGCCGAGCCCCGAGACGACGCGGGCGACCAGCAGCCCGGGTAGGTCACGCCAGACGAGGAACAGCACCGCGCTCAGCGCGTTCAGCATCAGCGCCGGGATCAGCAACCGCCGGCGGCCATAGCGGTCCGAGAGATGACCCGCGAGGAACAACGAGGCGATCACGCCGAGGGCGTAGACCGCGAAGACCACGGTGATGGTGAGCGAGCCAAAGCCGTCACGGACGGCGTAGAGGCTGTAGAGCGGCGCGGGCACTGCGGAGAAGCCCATCACCACCACGAATGCGAATGCAACGGCCCAGAAGCCCTGATTGTGGGGGAGCCGAATCGATGACATGCTCCATCATTGCGGCCCCGACCGTTCGCGCGCCACGCATAAAAACGCTGAAGATCATCACTGGTGGAGATGACCCGGAAGGGGATCGCGCGAGGGCCGAACCGGTTCTCTCGACTCCCGACGTCGAAGATCGGTTAGACACAGGCGATGAAGTTCGAGCATGTGCTTGTCGTGGGCGCCGGTCAAATGGGTGGCGGGATTGCCCAGGTGATCGCCGCCTCGGGTCGCCGCGTGTCGCTGCACGACCCCTATCCGGGCGCCGTCGAGCGCGGCCTGGAGACGATGCGCAAGAGCCTGACGAAGCTCGGGGCCGACGTGGAGGAGACGCTTGCGCGTGTCGAGCCGGTCGACGATCTCGTCGAGGCCGATCTATTGATCGAGGCGATCGTCGAGGATCAGAGCAAGAAGGAGGCATTGTTCCGCCGCGCGGACGAGCTGCTGCCGGAAGCCGCGATCCTCGCGTCGAACACGAGCTCAATCCCGATCACGTCGATCGCCGCGGTGACGCAGCGGCCGGAGCGGGTGATCGGGATGCATTTCTTCAACCCGGTCCCGGTGCTCAGGCTTGTCGAGGTGATCCGGGCCGCGCAGACCTCCGACGAGACGGCGGCGGAGATCGTTCAGCTGGCGCGCGACCTCGGCAAGGAGCCGGCCGAGGTGCGCGACTTTCCGGGTTTCGTCTCGAACCGGATCCTGATGCCGTTCATCAACGAGGCGGCCTACGCGCTGATGGAAGGCGTCGCGGAGCCGGAGGCGATCGACACGATCGCGAAGCTCGGGTTCGCGCATCCGCTGGGACCGCTCGCGCTCGCCGACCTGATCGGGCTCGACACCTGCGTGGCGATCATGGATGTCCTGCACCACGGCCTCGGCAATCCGAAGTACGCGCCGTGCCCGCTGTTGCGGCAGTACGTGCAGGCCGGGCGGCTTGGCCGCAAGACCGGCCGCGGCTTCTACGAGTACTAAGCGGCCCTCGGCTAAGCCGCGAGCGCAGCCGAGGCGGCCGCGAACACGTCGTCGTCGACGGAGTACGCGCTCGTGAAGTCGACAGCGCCGTTCACTTCGAGCACCACCCAGGTGCCCAGGTCGGCGGGCAGAAGATCGACGCCGACGAGATCTCCCCCAATCGCGTCGGCGGCGCTGACGGCGATCGCACAGGCGTCCGGCGGCGGCACGACCGTTTCGCGGCGTGCGCCCAGGGCGACGTTCGTCCGCCATTCTCCGGGCGCTGCGACGCGGCGCACCGCGCCGATCACGCGGCCGCGGGCAACGACGACGCGCAGGTCGTAGCCGCGCGGTGCGACGAGCTTCTGCGCGACGCACCCCGTCGCGTCGAACCAGGGACGCGTCTTCAGTTCGGCGAGGGAGCGCTCGATCGCCTCGTGATCGTCGCATCGAAGCACGTCCTGCCCCCACGAGCCGAAGCGGGGCTTGAGCACGATCGGCGGCTCGAGGTCGGGCGCCGGCAGCCAGGGTGCGAGGTGCATCGTGAACGGGTGCGACACGCGCGAGGCATAGAGCGCCTCCGCAGTCGCCAGTTTGTCGTGAGCAGCCACGAGTGCACGGCGGCCGTTCAGAACGGTGACGCCGGCGGCCGTAAGGCGGTCGAGCGCCCACAGCCCCGGCTCGATGCCGTCGAGCGTGGGGAGGACGTCGAGCCTGCCGAGCGCGACGTCGCCGCGGCCGAGGCGCGCGACCGCCTGCGCGGGGGTCAAGACCGTTCCGAGCCGGGTGTTGGTCGGCGTGACGCGATGGGCGACCACTGCGAAGGTGCTCATGCGCTAGATGTTTCTGGCTCAGGACTCGCAAGGGAAGGGTTGGCGGCCACGCCGATGCCGGATCGTCGCCGCTTTGTAACCCTTGTCGCGGCGGCCTGGGCGTACCTTCGACAGCAACCGCTCATGACGCTCTGCACGTGTGAGCCCGAGTGCGGGTTGCCTTGGGGGGCAACGACAGCAAGGCCCGGAGAGGTGTGGGGACACGCTCCGGGCCGCACTGTCATACATGTGAACACGGGTCGGGCGTAGGATCAGGCGGTGCACACATTCGTGGAACGCGAGCTCAAGCTCGAGTCTCCCGCAGACTTCGTCATGCCGCCGCTCGAAGGCGAGCCGCTCGAAGGACGATTGTTCACGTCCACGTACCACGACACACCCTCGCGATCGCTGGGGCGCGCAGGAATCACCTTGCGGCGGCGGGTCGAGAACGGGCTCTCCAGCTGGCAGCTGAAGCTGCCGCGCGAGGACGGTCGCGCCGAGATCTCCGCACCCGGCGGCCCCGCGGGCCCGCCTGCGGAGCTGCGCGCCCTGCTGCTTGCGCACCTGCGCCACGGTGAGCTTGAACCGGTCGCGACGCTTCGCACTCGCCGGACCGGCGTGCGCGTCGGGAGCAGCGAACGCCCCGTAGCGGACGTGACCCTCGACAGCGTTGACATCCTCGACGGCCGCAAGGCGCTGGGTGGCTTCGTCGAGCTGGAGATCGAGCTCGTCGACGGCGAGCCCGCCGATCTCGAGCAGCTCGGGCGGACGCTACGCAAGGCCGGTGCGAGGCGTTCGGACGGCCGCGCCAAGGTGATGCGCGTGCTGAAAGTCGTCGATGCGCAGCCGCTCGGCGCCAAGGCGCCGGCGCTCGAACAGGTGCGGTACCTCCTCGCAGCTCAGCTGCGCGAGCTCGAGCGCCACGATCCGGGTGTCCGTTTGCGCGACGACATCGAGGACCTCCACCGTTTCCGGGTCGCGACGCGACGCACGCGCGCGATCATCCGCGCGACGCGACCGCTGCTCGCGGACACGCTCGCGCCCCTCGGTGAGGAACTGAAATGGCTTGCGGGCGTGCTTGGGCCGGCGCGAGATCTCGACGTGCTGCTTGACCGCCTGCGAGCGAGCGCGCGCACGCTCGGAGGGGACGAGCCGGGTGCCGAGCTGATCATCGCGGCGCTCGAAGAGGAGCGCGAGCGGCTGCACGACGCCGTGCTCTTTGCCCTTGCCGACGAGAAGTACTTTCGCCTGCTGGACACGTTCGCTGCGTCGATCGCGTCCTTGCCCGAGCTCGACGCGCCCGGCGGCCTGCTCCCGCTCGCGGCTGCGGAGCTGCGCAGGCTCGGCAAGGCCGCGCGCAAGCTCGGTGACGAGCCGGCCGACGACGAGCTCCACGCGTTGCGCATTCGTGCGAAGCGTGCGCGCTATGCCGCCGAGCTGGCCGAGGTCGGTCACGGAAGCAAGGCGCTGTCGCGCTACCTCACCGCCGTAAAGGAGTTGCAAGACGTGGTCGGCGAGCACCAGGATGCGGTGGTTGCCGAGGCGAAGCTCCGCGGCGTCGCGCGTGCCAAGACCGCGATCGCTGCCGGGCGGCTGATCGAACGCGAGCGCGAGCGCCGCCGCGAGCGCCGCGGCCAGTACCCCAAAGTGCTCGCTCGAGCGCTCCGACGCGGAGCCGAGGCACTCGCATGAACGGCTGTCACCACTCGTTCACACGCACACTCGACGGGACCCACCACCAACGTGATTGGATCGGCTGAGATGACGGAGACGAAGACGAAGACGCATCACCACGTCGACCTGCAGGCCGGCGCGCTCGAACGGAAGCGCAGGCGCGCACGCGCGCGCAGCGCGAACGTCGTCCGGCACGCGATGCGCGCACGGCGCTCGGTCGTCGGCTAGCGCGCCAGCTGAGGTTGTGGCAGCCACGCGGACGGTGCTTGCAGTCGATGTCGGCGGCTCGCACGTCAAGTTGCTGACCTCTGCCGAGACGGAGCCCCGCCGGTTCGACTCAGGCCCACGCATGACTGCGCGCGAGATGGTCGACGGCGTTCAGGCGGCCGGGGAGGGATGGTCATGGGACGTCGTGAGCATCGGCATCCCGACGCCCGTCCAAGGGGGGCGCGTGATCGCCGACCCGGTCAATCTCGGGGACGGCTGGGTGGGCTTCGACTACGAGGCTGCGTTCGGCAAACCGACGAAAGTCGTCAACGACGCGGCGATGCAGGCGATCGGGAGCTATGAGGGCGGCCGCATGTTGTTCCTCGGGCTCGGGACCGGCCTGGGGTCGGCGCTCATCATCGACGGAATCGTCGAACCGCTCGAGCTCGGACATCTGCCGTACCGGAAATCCACCTTCGAGGAGTACGTCAGCGAGCGCGCACGGGAGCGTCGAGGGATCGAGAAGTGGAGGAGCACGGTGTTCGATGTGGTTGGCCGCCTCGCGGCGGCGGTCAATCCCGACTACGTGGTGCTCGGCGGTGGCGACGTCAAGCACCTCGATGAGTTGCCGGACAACTGTCGTCGCGGCGCGAACGAGAATGCCTTCACTGGTGGTTTCCGGCTCTGGGAGCCCGACTGGGCGTCGCGCGCGGTCGTCGACTGATGCCGCTCCTGCTCGTCCGCCACGCCTGGGCCGGAGACCGCGACGCGTGGGAGGGCGCCGATCGCGCGCGTCCGCTGGATAAGCGCGGCCGCAGACAGGCCGGGCGGCTCGTCGAGCGGCTGGAGACGTATCCGATCGAGGCGATCCTCTCCAGCCCCGCGCGGAGGTGCGTCGAGACCGTCGAGCCGCTCGCGCGAGTGCGCGGCCTGGAGATCGAGGAGCGAGCCGAGCTGAGCGAGGAGCGGCAGGACGCCGAGGGCGTCGCCCTCGTCCGCTCGCTGGCGGCCCGCGACGTCGTCGTGTGCGGCCACGGGGGGCTCGAGCACGCGCTGCCGGATGCTCCGAAGTGGAAGAAGGGTGCGGTCTTCGTCGTGGGGCCGAGACTCGACGTGCTCAACGTGCTGTAAGCGACGCCTCTAGGTCAGGCCGCGGCGCGCCGCTCGGTCAAGTCGAGCAGCGCGCCCTCGCGCAGCCCGGCGCGCACGACCTTGAGCGGAGTCCCGAGCCGGCGCTGAATCTCGGCGAGGATCAATCCGCCTGCTGCCATGGTGCGCACGCGGTCCGGATCGACACCGTGCTGCTCGATCAGGTCGGCTGACGACGTGGTCCCGACCAATTCAATGACGCGCGCGAGCTCGTCGGCTCCGAGCCTCGTCCCCGCAAGCCGCTTGAGCGCGCGGGCGCTGCCACCGACTGCGAAGGTCGTGCGCGGGGCCGGCGCATCGAAGTCCTCGAGGTAGCGCTCGACCTCGGCGCGTGCGGCGGCGAGTGCTTCGAGCCCGGGCGGGTCTCCGCCGAGCAGGCGGCTGGTGAGACGCTGCGAGCCGATGTCGATCGACCGCGCCCACACCGCGCCCTGGCGTCGTGAGCCCACGACGACCTGGGCTGAGCCTCCGCCGACATCGACCACCGCGACGAGCCGCCCGGCCGGCGGCAGAGCCACCGACAGCGCTCCGCTGAAGGCCAGCAGTCCTTCCTCGACAGAGGTGAGGATCCGCGCGTGGCAGTTGCCGGCAGCCCCGAGCGCTACGAGCAGCTCTACACCGTTCTTCGCTTGCCGGCCCGGGCTCGTGATCAGCACTTCGACGTCCGTGGCTCCTCGAGCCCGTGCCAGGTCCGCATAGCGCTGAACGACCTCGACGGTTTCCGCGAGCTTCGCCTCCGAGATCGCCCCGTGTTTCTCCACCTCGGCGCCGAGGCGGAGCATCTTGCGCTGCGAGACAATCTCTTCGCCGCCGCGCGCGACTTTTACGCGCACGGTGTTGGAACCCACGTCAATGACGGCGACAGGCATCGCCCCATGGTGACGACCCCACATGACGACGTCCCTCAATGGGCACGCGCCAGGCGCCTGGCTCGATCGCGCCGGCGCATGAAGACTGCCTGGGCGACGCGCCGACGCTCGCCCTTCTTCGGCGTCGCCCGCTTCCAGGTGCCGTCGGCGTTCAGCTGCCAGGCGTGGGTGTTGTCCGCCAGCAAGGCCTTGAAGATCGACTCGAGCTCGTTTCGCACCTGAAGATCCTCGACGGGCACGACAACCTCGATGCGGTGGTCGAGGTTCCGCTGCATGAGGTCGGCGCTGCCGAGCAGGAACGTCTTCTCGTCGTCTGCCTCGAAGCAGAAGAGGCGGCTGTGCTCGAGGAAGCGCCCGAGCACCGAACGCACGCGGATGTTCTCGCTCAGGCCGGGCACGCCGGGGACGAGCGTGCAGATCGCACGAACGACGAGGTCGACCTCCGCGCCCGCCTGCGAGGCGCGGTACAGCTCTTCAACGATGTCGGGATCTGTGAGGTTGTTGACCTTGAGGCGGATGCGCGCGGTCTTGCCCGCCTCTGCCGCCTCCGCAACCTTCCGGATGTGCTCGACCAGGCGCTTCCTGAGGTTGAACGGCGCGACGAGGATCTTGCGGAAGCGCTGGGGCCGCCCGAACCCGGTCACGAAGTTGAACAGGTCGGCGACATCCGCGACGATGTCCGGATCAGCGGTGAAGAGCCCGACGTCCTCGTAGATCCGTGCCGTGGTCGCGTGGTAGTTACCGGTGCCGATGTGCACGTAGCGGCGTAGCGCATGGCCGTCGCGGCGCACGACAAGCGTCGTCTTGGCGTGGATCTTCATGTCGGGGAAGCCGTACACGACATGCACACCCGACTGTTCCAGTGAGCGAGCCCATTCAATGTTGCGACGCTCGTCGAAGCGCGCCTTGAGCTCGACGACGCACACGCTCTGCTTGCCGTTCTCGGCTGCTTCCATCAGCGCGGGGGCGAGCGCGGAGTCGTGGCTCGTGCGGTACACGGTCGTCTTGAGCGTCGCGACATGCGGGTCGCTCGCGGCTGCGCGTACGAACGACTCCACGCTGGTCGCGAACGAATCGTACGGATGCTGGACGATGATGTCCTTCTGAGCGATCTCGGCGAAGATGTCGTCGTCCGTCGGGGAGGCGAGCCGGCGCTGTGTGTAGGGGACCCAGGTCCCGTACTTGAGGTCGTTGCGGTCGAGCGCGTACAGCTGTCCGGCATCGGCAAGGTCGAGCAGGCCCCGGATCGGGTACGTCGCGGCGTTGCCGACGCCGAGCCTCTCCTGGAGACGGGCGAGCATCGCTCCGGAGACTGCGCTCGACACCTCGAGGCGGACAACCGCGCCGAAACGCCGCTTCGCGAGCTCGGATTCGACCGCCTCGAGCAGGTCGTCGGCGTCGTCCGAGATCTCCGTGTCGCCGTCGCGTGTCAGGCGGAATGCGACCTGCTCGACGGTCTCCATCTCCGGGAACAGCGTCGGCAGGTAGTGCCCGATCACGGACTCGAGGGGGATGAGCAGTCCGCGCGACCCCACACCCACAAATCGGTCGAGCCCTTCGGGCACCTTCACCCGGGCGAAGCGCTCTTCGGCCGACTCGGGATCGCGGACGATCACGCCGAGGCTGAGCGACAGCCCCGAGATGTACGGGAAGGGCTGACCCGGCCCGACCGCGAGCGGGGTCAGTACCGGGTAGATCTCACGCCCGTACACCGACTCCAGCTCGGTCCGTTCGGCCGCGGTTGCATCCTCGACCGAACCGATCACGATTCCCTCGGCGGCGAGCGCCGGGCAGAGCTCCTCGCGCCAGAGGCGAGACTGCCTTTGAGTCAGCTCGAGAGCGCCGGCGCGGATCTCCTCGAGTGCCTGCTGGGGGCTGCGGCCGTCCTGCGAGCGCACCGCGACACCGGAAATCACCTGGTCGAGCAGTCCGGCGACGCGAACCATGAAGAACTCGTCGAAGTTCGACGAGAAGATGCTGCAGAACTTGACCCGCTCGAGCAGCGGTTCGTCTGGATCCGCGGCCAGGTCGAGCACGCGCGCGTTCAGATCGAGCCAGGAAAGCTCGCGGTTGAACAACGCCAGTGACGGCGCGTCGGGATGCAGACGCTGGATCGTCGTCACAGAGTGCCAGCATCACCGAAAGCTGGTGAATGGTGGGTGTCGTTTTGGTTACTGGCGCACTCCAGCGCTCGCTGTCCGTATGCTGCCGCCCATGCGCAACGACCGTCTCCTCGTCGGCCTGGCCGTGCTCGCGGGAATCGTCCTGATCGTGATCGCGATCGTCTACTGGGTCGAGCCGGCGAAGTCGCTGCCGAGCTTCTTTCCCGGCCACCAGGCAGGATCGGCCCACCACCACGTGAAGCACGGGATCGCCGCCTTCTTCGTCGGGCTCGCGGCCTTCGTCTTCGTCTGGTTCAGGACCGGCCCCAAGCGCGCCGCCGTTCCGCGTTCGTGATCCTCGCCTCGCTGATCACCTACACCCAGGCGATCATCCTGGGGTTGCTGCAGGGCGTGTCGGAGCTCTTTCCGATCTCGAGCCTCGGGCATAGCGTGATCCTCCCCAAGCTCCTCGGGTGGAACATCCACCAGAACGACCCGTACTTCCTCGCCTTCCTCGTCGCGACCCACCTCGCGACCGCGATCGTGCTCCTGCTCTTCTTCTGGAGGGACTGGGTGCGGATCGTGAAGGGGCTCGGACGCTCGCTGCGCGACCGCGGCATCGACCCGGAGGACACCGATGCGAAGCTCGGCTGGCTGCTCGTCGTCGGCACGATCCCGGCCGGGCTGCTCGGCCTCCTGCTGCAGGACCCGCTGCGCCATGCGTTCGCATCCGCGAAGTCGGCCGCGTTCTTCCTGATGCTGAACGGCCTGCTGCTCTTCGGTGCGGAGCTGCTCCGTCGCCGCGCGCCGCAAGTCGACGAGGACGACGACGCGCGCATCGCGCGCACGGTCGGCTGGCGCGGGGCGTTTGCCGTCGGCGCCGCTCAGGCGATTGCGCTGATTCCCGGCTTTTCCCGCTCCGGCGCGACGATGGGCGGCGGCCTGCTGGTCGGGCTCTCGAACAAGGATGCGGCCCGGTTCGCGTTCCTGCTCGCGACGCCGATCATCGGGGCGGCAGCCCTGCTCAAGGTGCCGGAGCTCTTCGGGCACACGGGTGACGGCATCAGGGGGCAGGCGCTCGTAGCGTCTCTCTGTTCCGCCCTCACCGCGTGGTTCGCGATCAAGTTCCTGATGCGGTTCTTCGAGACGAAGACGCTGACGCCGTTCGCGGTCTACTGCTTCGTTGCAGGCGCGGCGTGCACGATCTACTTCTTCAGCTGATCGTCGCGACCCAGCGCAGGGTTAACCTGGTTAAAAGTTTGTCACGATCCGGAGTCACGGCGCCGTAGACCCCCGTGCACAGGGAACACTGGGTCTAGATGCCCACCAAGTCGCCGCCACTCCTCTGCGAGCTCCACGCCCACACAACGTGGAGCGACGGCTCGCTCAGTGTCCGCGAGCTGTGCGATCTCTATGGCCGGCGTGGGTTCGACGTCCTCGCGGTCACCGACCATGCTCCGCGTGAGCCGCGGCACATCCAGGCAGGTAACTACGCCGCCTACCTGGAGGAAGTGGAGGCCGAGGCGGCCCGGGCGCGCGAGCTCTACGACTTGCTCGTCATCCCGGGGCTCGAGCTGACCTACGACGACCCTGATCCGTTGCAGGCCGCGCACGTCGTCGCGGTCGGGCTACGTGAGTACGTCGGACTCGATGACGGCCTGACGTTTGCGCTCGCCTCCGCGCGGGTGCGCGGGGCGGCGCTGATCGCCGCCCACCCGTATGCGCCGGAGCACCTCGCGGGAGCCACGCGCACCACCGCCGCCTTTGGCGCGCACCCTGAGTTCGCCCCGCTCGTCGACCGCTTTGAGCTGTTCAACCGGCACACGCTGTTCGCCTGGGTCGCAGCGGCCGGGCTCCCCGCCGTCGCGAACGGCGACTTCCACCGCCTCGAGCACCTCTCGACGTGGAAGACCCTGCTGCCGTGCGTCAAGGACGAAGCCGCGGTCGTCGGGTACCTCCGTTCCTCGCGGCCCGCGTTCCTCGTTCGCCTGGACGAGGCGCCGGCCGAAGTGCTCGCGGCCTAGTCCGTCTCGTAACTGTCACCAGACAGTTGCGAGGCCGTAGCCCATTCGCTGTGTGGGCGCGCAGAGACTCGGCGCGTCAGACGCAACCACACAACACAGGG
>DATBDB010000139.1:0-14825 GCA_036270155.1 Gaiellaceae bacterium | reverse complement strand
CTTCATGTCGATCAGGTCGACCAGGCCGCGGACGTCGTGCTCGGCGCCGATCGGGATCTCCGTCGCCACGACGTGAGGGCCGAACGTGCTCTTGAGCGAGTCCAGCGTGCGGAAGAAGTCGGCCCGTTCGCGGTCGAGCATGTTCACGAACACGAGCCGCGCGAGGTCGAGCTCGGCTGCCCGCTCCCAGAGGCGGGTGGTGGTGACCTCGACCCCCATCACGGCGTTCACCACGAACACCGCCGACTCGGACACGCGCAGCGCGCCGAGGGCGTCGGCCACGAAGGAGGAGTCGCCGGGAGTGTCGATCAGGTTGATCTTGCGGCCCTCCCACTCGAGGTTCACGAGCGCAGCCGAAAGCGACATCTGCCGGCGCTGCTCGTCTTCCTCCCAGTCGGAGACCGTCGTGCCCGCCTCGATCGACCCCAGCCGGTTCGTCTTGCCCGCCTGGAAGAGCAGCGCCTCGACGAGCGAGGTCTTACCCGTCCCGCGATGGCCGACGACTGCGACGTTGCGGATCTTCCCGGCTTCGATGGACATCAAGTCCTCCTGGGTGAGCGCGATTGGGTCGCTTCAAATCCTATGCCGCGAGATCGCGCCGTGAGAAGCCGCGGGGCGAGAAACGCGTGTACAGCACCATCACGACTGTCGTGACGGTCGCCATCGCGATCCCCGCGAACCAGGGGTCGAGGCGGTCGGTGCCTGCGAGGAACCCATGCACCGTCGCGAGACCCCAGACGGCCAGCGTCAGATAGTGGAAGCGCCGCCACACCGGTCGGGGCAGCCGGGAGCGGAAGAGGTTCGTGATCCCGACCGCCGCGGCGAGCTCGGCCGCGAGGACGCCCATTCCGACGGCAAATGGGCGGTAGGGCGAGGCGAACGGGACGAGCGCCTGGGCGAGCGAGATCGGCACGACGGTGTCGAGGAGCAGCGCCGAGCCGTGCACGACGATGAAGACACCCGCGAGCACCGACAGGAAGCGGTGCACCTCTTCGACGGCAAATCGCGGCCAGGTGAACTTGGCGCGTCCGGCCATCATCGCCCCGAGCACGACCGACGAGGAGAGAAGCAGGTACGCAACGAGCCCCGACGAGCGGGCGACGTACCAGGCGGTCGCGCTCATGCCACTCGTGCTGCCGGAACGGCCTGCAGCCAGCGTTCGCTGACGGTGACGCGACCGGTGTGGTCGACGAACCGGCCGGCGAGCCGGCGTCGGTCGAGCCACGAAGGGCCGGCCGGACCGAGCAGGAGCGCCGCTTTCGCCGCGACGTCCGCGGTGTAACAGGACTGGGCTGCGACGGTCACGTCGCGCCACGGCGACGTCGACGGCAGACCGGTCGCCGGGTCGATCAGGTGGTGCTGGGGGATTCCTCCGCGCCGCCAGATCCGCTTGGCGACGCTGCTGGTCGCGAGACCGCCCCTCTCGAGGGTGATGGCGTCGCCGCCGGGCAACCCCATCGCGAGAGGGACGGTCGTCGCAACATCTCCTCCGGCCGACACCCAGCCGTGCCCGAGGAGTTCGAGCGCGTCGTCGACGGTCAGCCCTTTGACGACGCCGTTCAAGTCGAGGATCACCGGCTCCGTGCGGAGTAGCGCCTGCCCTCGCAACGCGATCGTGCGGAACGAGGGAACGCGCACCGGCTCGACCGCGACACCGTCGAGAGGGAGACGAGGGAAGTCGCGGTCGTAGCCGGCGGCGATCAATGCGCCACCGGCGGCAGGTGTCACTAGGCCGCCTGTGGCGCGTGCCGCATCGAGTGCCGGGGAAAGCACCGACGCGAACTCCTCCGAGACCCGCGTCAGCCCACGGGGATAGGCATTGACGCGGTTCAGCTCGGAGGAATCATGAAAACGGGAGAAACGGCGGTCGCGCTCGTCGAACAGCGCCTGCACCTCGTCCAGGCGCGCGCCGTCGGACAGCAGCACGTCACAGCCCATGGAGCGGAAGCCGTTCATGACCCGCTGCTCTGGACCTGAGGCGCCGCGAACTGCGGCGCCGGGCTGATCGAGGCGCTCCCGCCAAAGGTGGTTGCGGAGTCGGCGATGCTCGGTGAGGTCGCCGTAACGGCCGGAGTGCCCGTCTTCGTCGCCGGATGGGCATCGCGCACGGCGAAGCCGAAGGCGCCGAACGCGGTCACGGCCACGGCGCCGATCGAATAGCGCGCGACCCTGAGGCGGCGGCGGGCGGTCTGAATGCGGGACGAAGGTGCCATCCCCTTCAGCGTCGGCCCGACGGCTAAGCCGCCGCTAAGACAGACGTTACGGTTTCATAGAAATTCGACGCGGGCTACGGTTCAGACGCGCTGCCGGTTCAAACGCGCTGCCGTTTAGACACGCTGTGCGGCGCCGGCGAGCCGGGCCTTGAGGCGCAGGATCGCCTTGGTATGGAGCTGGGAGACCCGCGACTCGGTCACGCCGAGCACCTCGCCGATCTCCCGCAGGGTCAGCTCCTCGTAGTAGTAGAGGGTGACGACGAGCTTTTCGCGCTCGGGGAGCCGGGCGATTGCGTCGGCGAGCGCCTCGCGCATCTCGGTCTCGTCGAGGGCCGTTTCCGGCTGAACCCCCTGCGTGTCCTCAATTGTGTCCAGGAGCGAGACGGAGTCGCCGTCGCCGGAGACCGACCACAGCTCGTCGAGCGCGGCGATCGAGGATCGGGAGATGTCGGTCAGCGACTCCTCGAGCTCGTCGACGGAGATCCCGATCTTGGCGGCGATCTGCGCGTCGTCCGGCGCCGTGCCGAGCTTCGCCTCCAGCTCGGCGATCGCACGCTCGATCTCACGGGCCCGGGAGCGGACGGAGCGCGGCACCCAGTCGAGGGCGCGCAGCTCGTCGATGATCGCGCCCTTGATCCGGGAGATCGCGTAGGTCTCGAACTTGATGTCGCGGGCCGGGTCGTAGCGCTCGATCGCGCCGATCAGGCCCAGCAGGCCGTAGGAGACGAGGTCTCCCTCATCCACGTGCGCCGGCAGCCCCGACCCGAGCCGCCCCGCCACGTACTTGACGAGCGGCGCGTAGGTCAGGATCAGGCGATCGCGCAGCGCCTTGTCGTTGGTGCGCCGGAATTCGAGCCACAGCGCTTGCGTGTCCTCCCCTGCCACGGAGGGAGAATACGCGTTAGAGGCGGGTTTTCCTTATTCCGGCCCACGCAAGTGTTCCCATCCACGCTGCGAGAGCCCCCGCGGCGACCGCAATCGGCCACTCGTGGGCGCTTCCAGCCCACACCGCAATCGCGGCAAATGCGAGCGTGATGGCGGAGAAGAGCGCTGCCAGCGGCACGCGGGCGATGCTACTCGCGCTCGGGTGAGGCGTCGGAGACGCCGATACAATCGTCAGCGCTGAACCGAGGGGCGTAGCTCAATTGGTAGAGCACCGGTCTCCAAAACCGGGGGTTGCAGGTTCAAGTCCTGTCGCCCCTGTTCCCTCGAGTGAGCCAAGACCCCGTAGAGATGCGGGGTCTTGGCGTTCAGCGATACGCCGCGGCCTGCAGTTCGTAGAGCTCGGCGTAGGTGCCGCCGAGCGCGACCAGCTCGGCATGGCTGCCGCGCTCGACGATCTCCCCGTCACGCACGACGAGGATCAGGTCGGCCATGAGCACGGTTGAGAAGCGGTGCGAGACGAAGACCGTGACCGCGCCGGTTGCACGCCCCACGACGCGAGCCGAGTGCGCGTAGCGCTCGAAGAGGGCGTGTTCGGCGTGTGCGTCGAGCGCGGAGGTCGGCTCGTCGAGTATCAGCAAGAGCGGCGCGTCGCGCATCATCGCGCGGGAAAGCGCGATCTTTTGCCACTGCCCCCCGGAGAGCTCGAGGCCGTCCAGATAGCTCTTTCCGATGTGACTTTCGAGACCGTCCGGGAGAGCTCGGATCACGTCGCCTGCGTGTGCCCGGTCGACCGCGGCAAGCACCGTCGCCTCGTCGTTCATCTGGGTCAACTCTCCGACCCCGACACTCTCGCGCGCCACGAGCTCGAAGCGCGCGAAGTCCTGGAACCCGGCGGCGATCCGGCGGCGCCACTCGGACGGATCGAATCGGCTCAGCTCGACGCCGTCGACGGTGATCGTCCCGTCGCTCGGCTCGTAGAAGCGACAGAGCAACTTGACGAGCGTCGACTTGCCCGCACCGTTCTCCCCGACGATCGCGACCGTGGTCCCAGCCGGCAAGGTGAGGGTCACGTCACGCAGCACGTCCCGATCCGTACCCGAGTAGCGAAACGTCACTGCGTCCAACTCGATGCCGTGCTCGAGCCTGCCGGGCACGGGCGCAGGATCGGCACGCCGGAACGTCATCTGCTCCACGAAGCGGCGCAGCCAGAGCAGACGGCCGACCACTTTCGCGGTGTGCTGAAAGTAGGAGAGGCTGCGCACGGCTTGTGCGACCTGGGAGTTGACCTGCGTGGCCAGCACGATCGTGAGGACGACGGCGCCGACCGAACCATGACCGCCGACCGCGCGCCGCACGACGAGCAAGACGGCGCCGACGTAACCGGCGGCGAAGAGCAGCTGGCCGAGCATGCCGACCACGGTTCCGCGGAGTGACGCTCTCCACAGTCGATTGCTCGTTCGCTCCCAGAGCGTCTGGTCGCGCCCGCGCAACTCGTCTTGCAGCCCGAAGACCCGGATCTCCTTTCCCGCTTCGGCGGTGGTGGCGAGGCGCAAGAGGTGGCGGCCCAGCCGCTGATCCTGTGCGCATGCGACCCTTGCGCGTTCCGAAATCGCGTTCGCGTAGTGCCCGCCGAGCAGTGGCGGGATCGCAAAGAGCGGCAGCAGGAGGAGCCACGGGCTGACCGCCACGAGCAGCACGGCAGTCGTCACGATCGCGACGGCAAGGGCGATCGAGGTCATGAAGACCTCGACCGCTCTCCAGAGCACGTAGTACTCCTGGCGCAGCAGCTCCAGCCGGTCGGCGTACTCGGGTCGTTCGTGTTGCTCGATGCCAACGGTGCCGTTCGAGAGGGCGATCAGCTCCTCAGTGACCCCGACGACATACAGGTCGGCGATCTCGAAGAAGAAGACGTGCGCGAAATGGGCAAGCGTCAGGCTGAGGATCACGAAAACGCCGGCGAGTGCTCCCGCGATCGTTGCCGACCGTGTGTCGTGCACCAAAGCGGAGTTCGTCACGTGCTTCAGCTCGACAGCGACGAACGGTGCGCTCACCGCTCCTGCGATCGTCAACGACGCCGACAGAGCGAAACGCCAGCGCGACGCGCGCCATGTCCCGACGAACACGAACCAGATCGCGCGAACGAGGTCCACTACTCCGCGCTTCCCGCCGTTGCCTGAAACCGGGCCGCCTGGCGCTCGAACAACCGCGCGTAGCGGCCTGCCAGCGCGAGGAGTTGCTCGTGTGTTCCCTGCTCCACAATCGCTCCTCCCTCGAGCACGACGATCGAGTCGGCCCGTCGCACCGTCGAGAACCGGTGAGAGATCAAGATCGTCGTCAAACCCTGGGTGAGCTCCAGAAAGCGGTCGAACAGCTGAACCTCGGCACGCACGTCGAGATTGGCTGTCGGCTCGTCGAGAACGAGCACCGATGCGCCGCCGTGAACCGCGAACAGCGCGCGTGCGATCGCGATGCGCTGCCACTGGCCGCCCGAGAGCTCCGCCCCGCCCTCGTACCCGCGCGACAGCAGCGTCTCGAGCCCGCGAGGCAACTCGTCCACCAGGTCGCGCACGCCGGCGCGATCGAGTGCAGTCCGGATGGCCGCCTCATCGCCGATCTGCTCAATCGCCCCGAAGCCGATGTTCTCGCGCACGCTGAGCTCGTACTGCAGGAAGTCCTGGAAGATCGCGCCGACACGCCGCTGCCAGTCGCGGGGCGCAAACCGACGGACGTCGACGCCGTCGACCAGCATGCGTCCCGAAGTCGGCTCGTGCAACCCGGCAAGCAGCTTGACGAGGGTCGTCTTGCCGGCGCCGTTCAGCCCGACGATCGCCGTCGAGTGTCCCGCCGGCAGCACGAGATCGAGGCCAGACAGTACGGGCCTTCCGCCCGGGTAGCCGAAGGAGACGTCTTCGAACCGGATCTCGACCCGCGGCGCGCCGGCAGGGTCCGCGCGCTCGCCGACCGGCGGCCGTTTGGTCGGCGCCCCGATGACCTTCTCGGCCCGCTCGAGACTGCGCCAGCCGAACATGCCCAGCTCTGTCTGCACGTCCGACTCGGGAAAGAAGGCAGCGATGGCCATCACACCCGTTGCGGCCTGGAGCACGAGCGCGAGCGTCTCGAGATCCGCGGGCCCGGCAGCAGCGGCATGCCGCCCCGCGAGCGCGAGCGTCGTCGCGATCGCGACAGTCGCGAGCAGCGTGGTCGGCAGGAAGGGATAGAAGAAGACACGCCAGCGCGTGGTCCACGTCGGCGACAACCACTCCCACGCCGTCTGCCGATACCGATCGGAGATCCACGGCGTCAGACCGAAGACTCGAAGCTCCTTGGCGGCCGGCGACCCGAGGGCGAGATCGCGGAGGTACCACGAACGCCGCTGCACGTCTTCCCGCGCGAACCACACAGCGAAGAAACGCGTCGTTCCGGCGCGCCACACGATGCGCACGAGCCACCCGCTGAGCAGCAAAGCGACCGCGGCCCACCAGGAGAACGCCACACCGACGACGGCCGTCAGCGCGAACGTCGTCACGTAGCGGTGGAGCGGCGCGATCAATCCCGCGCAGGCATCACCGGGACTGTGGAAGCCGCCCTGAAGGGCCTCGGACGTCGTCCTCATCGCCGCGATCGCCTCCTGATCCTCGAGCACGCCAATCCCATCGCTCGCGAACGACGCGCGCATCAAGCGCGCCCGCGCCGTTCCGTCGATCGTCCGAGCCATGCGCTCTCCGAGCACGCCCAGGATCGGAGCGACGATCTGTTGCAGCACGAACACGACCGCAGCGAGCAGCAACGCCCGCTGCAACTCATTCCACGCGGCCGAGCCGGTGCCGCCTTGGATCGCCGCGGGCACGCGCGCGATCAGCCGACTCGTCTCAAAGATGAACGCCACCGGCAGGAGACCCATGACAACCTGGAGAGCAGCGGTGACCGCGACGATGCCTCGCCCGGCAACAGGCAGCGCTCTGACGATCGTCAGGTACGAGGCGAGACGCCCGCGATAGAACGCGCTGACGTTGTGCATCAACCGACGGGTATGGCGAACCATGTAATCGATTACTTAGCCTCGCGAGCACCTTATGGGGCCGGCCGCCGGGCCGTCAAGCGGCTCGCGCCGCTGCCGAGCGGCAGCTGGCGATTCGTGCCTCGGCGACGGCCGGTGCCGACTGGTCAGGGGGTCAGGTGCGCCGGCACGTTCGCGGCGGCAGGCTTCCGTCGTGACCCGGTGGGCCATGTTCCTGTGGCCGGGGCCTTTCCGCTGGAGTGCCGTCACGCCCTGGCGCGCGGCGCGTGTCTCGATCGGCGTCCTCGTCCCTCTGCTCATCGGCTGGGCGAGCGGCCGCCTCGATCTAGGCGTGTTCGCGGCGCTCGGAGCCGTACCGGCCGGGGTCGCGTCGTTTGGAGGGGTCACGCGCAGCCGAATCATGGCGGTGGGTGTGGCGAGTGTCGGAATGGCCACGTCCACCTTCGTCGGCGCAACGATCGCTGGTATCGACCCGTGGCTGCTCGTGCCGGTGGTGCTGGTCTGGGGGTACCTCGTCGGAATTGCAGTGAGCCTCGGGAAGACGCTGAGCAGCGCGGTGGTGCCGTGGTCGATCGCGTTGCTGGTCGCGGTGGGGTTGCCGATGCCTCCGGGTCAGGCTGCCGTGCGCGCTGCCCTCGTGCTCGCCGGCGGCGCGCTGCAGGGGGTGCTCGTCGCCATCTCCTGGGTGGTGCGAACGGGTGAGCGGGAACGGGCCACGCTCGGCGACCACTACGGAGCATTGGCGAGCTACGCCGCAGACCTCGCCGCAGCCGGGTCCTACCCGCCTCTGCCAGTCCCGCTCGACGCTGCAGACGTGCTCGATGACCCGAACCCGCTGCTGTCAGGAGACGCGCACCTCATCTTCATCGACATGCTCGAACAGGCCGAACGGGTCAAAGCGTCGATCGCCACGCTCGCTGCACACGCCGCCGACGCCGCAGAGGCCGAGCGAATCCGGCGCCTGGCGAGCGAGGCTGCGGCCGTACTGCGACTCGTCGTCGTCGCGCTTACCGCGCGTCGCCATGACCGCGCTGCGGCGGTCGAAGCTGTCAACGAGGGAATCGGGACACTTGTGATCCCGACGGACACGTCGTGGCAGTGGGCCGGTCAAGCGCTCGTCGGCCAACTGCGTGCGATCGGGGCGAATCTGAGCCGGCTCCAGGACGTGCGGCCCGGGATTGCCGCCGGCGCCCGCGCCCACCGCGGACGCCGACCATTGTCCGTCGCCGCCACCCGGACCCTGATGACGCTACGAGCCAACCTCGACCTGCGAAGTGAAATCGGCCGTCACGCGCTGCGGCTTGCCGTCGTAGCCGCGCTCGCGGAGGTCATCGTTCTGGCAACCGACCTGACGGAGGGTCGCTGGGTCGTACTCACGATCTTCGTCGTGCTGAAGCCCGACTACGTCACGACCATGCGGCGCGGCGTGCAACGGTCGATTGGGACGATGCTGGGCGTCGGCCTCGGCGTTGCCGACGTCGGGCTCGCACATTTTGGAACCGGCTGGCTGGTGGGTGCGGCGGGGCTCACCGTCGCGATCGCGTACGCGACGTTCGACATCAGCTTCCTCCTCTACACCGTGTTCCTCAGCGCGTGGGTGGTCGTGCTGCTTGACATCCTCGGGACACCGGCGGTCTCGACCGCCGAGGCGCGCTTCGTCTGCACCGCGATCGGCTCTGCGCTCGCCCTCACCGCCTACGCCGTCTGGCCCACCTGGGCGCGCCTGAACGCCCCAGAGACATTCGCCCGCATGCTGGAGGCGCATCGTGACTATGCGAGCGCGCTGCTTCGCGCACTCGCTGACCCCCGCCGTGCCGACGTTCCGGACTTGCGAAAACTGCACTCCGCCGCACGGTTGGCATGGAGCAATGCCGAAGCGTCCGCAGCGCAACTCGAGGCCGAGCAGCGGGACCATCCGTTCACCCCGGCGACGGCTCGTTCCACCCTGACGGCGATCTACCGACTTGCGCACGCGGAGCTCGCGCTTCACGCGCTTGTCGACTCGTCGACTCGTGCTGAGCGAGCCCTCCCAGATCGCACAGCTGACGCCGTGAACAGACGTGCGGATGGCGTCGCGGAGGCCATGACTGCCTTCGCGACGTCCCTACGGACGCTGCAGCCGCCACCGCAACTCCCGGCCCTTGGCGCGACAGAGGTCGACCTGCGGCAACCACCTGGGGCGATCCATTCCGGCGCCCTGGTCGCCGCGGTCGAAAACATTGGCGCGGCGCTACGCGAAGGTCTGCCGTACGCGGTCGACGCCCCTTCGGCCTCGACCGCTCCTGCCGAGAGGCGTCGCGAGCGGCCGGCGACGGCGTAACACTCTCCCCTACACGTCGTGCAGACTGCCTGAATCCGGGCTGCATTTTCACTGCTCTTGCTCGCCGCCGCGCTTGTCCTCGTGAGCGTCGCGTCTGCCGACGGCGACCCTGCCAGTGACGTTCTGGTGTCGGGAACCGTGTTCACGCCGTATCCGCCGCCACCCGCAGCCGCACTTCGGTCTCTCAGCGCCGCGGTCAACGCCGTCGAACTCGCGGGCGACCGCGTGAAGGTGGCCGTGATCGCCAAGCCGGCGGATCTCGGCTCGGTCGCGAGCCTCTTCGGTCACCCGCAGAACTACGCGGAGTTCCTCAGCCTCGAGCTGTCCTTCATCTACAAAGGCCCGCTCCTCGTCGTCATGCCCGCAGGCTTCGGCTTCGTCGACCGCACGCATCCCATTCCCAAGGCCACCACCGCGCTCGCGGGGGTGTCGATCCACAGCCCGGGTGCCGATGATCTGACCATCGCGGCAGCCAAAGCGATGAACCAACTGGAGCGCGCGGGCCTCCTCCATTACAAGGACACCTACGCGCCCCAGGCCACCCCCTCCCCCGTCAGCGTGATCGGTGGCAGACGGGTCGCGCTGCGCTACCAGGCGTGGGACGACAGCGGCCGCGCAAAGGTCGAGATCGACGTTCAGAACGCGCGCAACGTTGCTGTCGCGCGCCTCCATGTGCCCTTGCGCACAGTTGCGCAGGGCGCGTGGTATTTCGTCGTCTGGCGGGCACCGGTCGCGCTTTCGCACCACGTCCTCTCCTTCTGCGTGCGTGCGACCGACCGGGCGGGAAATCGCAGTCTCCTCGTCTGCGCGAAGCTCACGGTGACGTAACGTTCACGTGCGCGTAGGGGCGGGCGGCCCGCTTCGGGTTACAGCTAGCGATCGACGATCTGCTCGCGCTTGGGGAGCGCGGCGATCAGGCTTCGATCGATGTTCAGGTGCGCCGCGACGAGCTCGGGCGGTGTCACTGCCATCCATTGCTCGAGCGAGACATCGGCGTAGTGGGGGCTCCGGAACATCTCCAGGAAGCGCAGGGTCGTGTTGCCGGTGTTCTCGATGTAGTGGCCCATCGGGCGCGGGACGTAGCCGACATCGCCCGCCTGGTAGTCGAACGTGTTCGCTGTTCCGCTGGAGCCGAAGACCGTCATCCGTGCCTGCCCCGAGATGTAGTACTGCCACTCGTCGGCGTTGGGGTGCCAGTGCAGCTCGCGCATCCCGCCGGGATCGACCTCCACCAGCGCCGCCGCGATCGCCGTCGACGCCTTGAAGTTCGAGGAGTCCACGATCTTCACCCGCCCACCGGGGCGGTCAATCCAGCTGGCTTGGGGGAGGCGGTACGCATAGCTGGTCGGCACCGTGCCGGAGGGCGAAGTGACAGCGTCCGAGCTGAGCGACGGTGGTACGACGCCGGGGAAGATGTAGCGCTCCGATTCCGGTGGGAGATTCGCGAAGGTGGACGCCGGCCACCCGAAGTTCTTGGCCAGCACCTCGACCGGGGTGTGGTCGAACCAGTCGCAGATCTCGAAGGTGGTGTACTCCGAGAAGGCACCGTCGTCGAAGACGAGCAGGAACTCACACCCGTCGCCGAGGGCCTGGATCGAGTGCGGGAACCCGGACGGAAAGAACCACAGATCCCCCTCACTGACGTCGGCAATGAAGTTGCGACCCTTGTCGTCCATCGCCGTGATCCGGCAGCTCCCTGCGAGCATGTACGACCACTCTCCCGCGTTGTGCCAGTGCAGCTCGCGGATCGCGCCGGGCTTCAGCCGCATGTCGACGCCGGCCATCGTCTTCGAGATCGGCAGCTCCTGCACGGTTATCTGACGCGCCCAGCCCCCCGGTAGGAGGCGATTGTGCGCGTCGTCGAAGGAGAACTTCAGATTCGGGAAGTTCTGGGCATCGGTGCTCGGCGGCGCCAGCAGATCCGGATTCTCATGCTGTAGCGGCTCGTTGCGCGGGCCGAGGATCGTTGCGCCGTCACTCCCGCGGATCGGCTCCGGCGCTCCGTTGCCGCCCGCGTTCGCCAAGCGGGCGCCGCCGATCGTCGCGACAGCGGCAGCGCCGCCGACCAGGAGTTGCCTGCGGTTGATCGACGGCATGCGGGCAGCATGCGCTGCCGCGGATCAGGCGACATCTGTCCCTCAGGCCAGCGGGAGGCGACCTGCGCGCCCGCGCTGGGCGTCGCGTTATTGCGTGCGTGCCTGCAACCGACGGCGGGAAATCGCAGCCACCTCGTCTGCGCGAAGCTCACGGTGACGTAATCTTCAGGCGTGCGCGTACGCCCCAGCGGCCTTCTCCTCATGCCGGCGGGGGCACTCGTCGTCCACCAGGCGCGGTACACGCTGGCCTACGGCGCCCACGCCAACGCCGAGCTCACGGCGCAGGGTCACTCGTATCTGCACTCGCTCGTCCCTTGGACGATCCTGGCGCTCGGTATCGGCGCGTCCCTCTTCCTGCGGCGGCTGGCCCACGCTGCCCGCACAGGTTCATCGGGCGCGTTCACGCGCCTCTCGGCCACGGCCCTCTGGTCGGTCACGACGTTCGGGCTGATCGCGATCTACGCGGTGCAGGAGACGCTCGAGGCGCTGAGCGCGTCAGGTCACCCCGCCGGATCGTCCGGCGTGTTCGGGCACGGCGGTTGGTACGCCGTGCCAGTGGCCGCAGCGGTTGCACTCGCGGTCGTCGCCCTGCTGCGCGCCGGTCGGGCGGTCCTGCGCCTGGCGTCGCGGTTCGCACCTCGGGCGGCGCGCCTCTCGGCACCCGGGCTTCGGCTTCCGACCTCGGTCGCGCTCGTCGCGGCCACACCGCTCGCTCTCGCAGCAGCGGGGCGCGCGCCTCCTCTCGCCCACGGTTGAGTCTCAACCGGGCGACGACGGCCGTCGCGCCCGCATCCGCGAATCGAGGAGTGAATGAAAACGCGCGTCATCGTGTTGCTGCTTGTCGGCATCACGCTCGCGGCCCCCGCGAGCGCGTCGGCGCATGCCCGCTCGGCCACGGTGGCCCTCGATTACCGGCTGAAGCTCGACCGCACGACGCGGTCGATCCCAGGCGTGTCGGTGGCGATCTTCGACGGCGACCGTTCACTCCGCGTCAGCGTGCGCGGCGTCACCGTCGTGCTGCACGGCGACCTGGGCGAGCCGATGCTGCGGATCGGACCGCGCGGCGCGTGGGTGAACCGCGCGTCGGTGACAGCGGTCGCGGAACGGTTGACGCAGCCCTCTCAGGGCTGGGCACGAGTCACGTCGGGACCGAGCTACACATGGCACGAGCATCGTCTCGCGCCGCCGCCGTACGGTTCCCGGATCGGAGCCGTAGCGCGGTTCACGATCCCGGCGACTGTCGACGGTCGCGCGGTGAGGATCGGCGGGACGTTCGTGCGCTACCAGCGGCCTGCGCTCTGGCCCTGGGTCGGCGTGGGCGTCCTGTTCGCGGGTGCCGTGGCGGTCGCAGTTCGGCTCCGCCGGGGGCTCGCCCTCGGGCTCGGAACGCTCGCCGGGCTCGCTGCGCTCGTGTCGCTGATCGCGTTCTCAGCCGCCGATGCACCCAACGGACGGGTGGCCTGGCTGCAGATCGGGCTCGGGATCGGGCTCGGGCTGGTGGTCGTCGGCGTGCTCGTCCGGGCGCACGAGCCGCGGCGTTCTCAGCTCGCGGGCCTGCTCGGAGCTGTCGCCGCGGCGCTCAGCCTCGGCTCACTCGGCGTCTTCCGGCACGGCGTCGTCGTCTCGCTGCTCTCGGCGACGGCGAGCCGGACGTTGCTCGCGGTCGCGCTCTTCGCCGGTTGCGCAGCGGCCGTCGCGAGCTTCGTCCAGGGAGAGCGGACGTGATCGCGCTGCCGCCGCCCGTGCACCCGTGGCCGATCGGTGCAGGCCCTCGCTACCACCCGATCGCGTCGAATCAAGCGGTGCTCGACGGCTCGCCGGTGGGAGGGCTGCGTTGTGCGAGCGGCCGGCGGTTCGCGGTGCATCTCGAGCTCTTCGCCCGCCGGCAAGTCGTGATCGTGCCGCCGGGAATCGGCGTTGCGCGTAGCGGCTGCAGCTATCCGCTGCGAACGACAACGCCGACGGGCGTCATCGAGGTGATGGCGGACGGTCGGTTCACCCTCGCGGACTTCTTCCGTGTGTGGGGCCGCCGGTTCGACGCCACCCACGTGCTCTCGTTTCGCGGGCGTGTCTCGCTGTTCGTCGCCGGCCGGCGTCGACTCGGAGATCCGCGACGGCTTGTCCTGACGAGGCACGCGCAGATCGTGATCGAGGTCGGCGGCTCCGTCGCGCCTCACCCCAGCTACCTGTTCCCGAGAGGAGGGCCATGAGGCGCTCGTTGCTCGCACTCGCCGCCGTGGCGGTGCTCGCCGGCTGTGGAGGCTCGTCCAACTCGAGCTTTCCGACGATCGGCGCTGCCCGGACGTTCGAGCTCGTCGACTTCAAGCCGACCGCACCGGTGGTCGCCGGCAAGCCAACGACGGTGTCGTTCGTGATCCGGCAGCCCGACGGCAAGCCGCTGACGAGCTTCCGGCACGGCCCCGGACCGCACACGGGCGTCCATCTGATTTTCGTCAGGAAGGACCTGGCGACGATCGTGCACCGCCATCCGCCGATCGCGGCGGACGGGACGATCAGGGACACGATCACGTTCAGCGAGCCCGGGCCGTACCGGCTCGTCGTTGACGCCTACCCCAACACGAGCGGGCCGCAGCGGAACTTCCAGCTGTTCGGGTCGTTGCGCGTCGCGGGGACGTACCACCCGTCCTCTCTCCCGCCGTTCTCGCCCTCGGTCGTTACCGATGGGTACCGCTTCACGATCGACGGCCGGCCGTCGCTGCACGCGATCCAGGCCGGCTTCTTGACCATTCATGTCACCGATCCGCAGGGGAAGCCCGTGCGCTTCACGCCGTGGTACGGCGCGCTCGCGCACGCGATCTTCTTCCGCCGCGGGTCGCTGGACTACTTCCATACGCACGTCTGCGCACCCGGCGCAGCCGGGTGCACGAGCACGCTCGGTGCGACCAAGGTCACCGGCAGCTCGTCGACACCCGGCAAGCTCGACGTCGGCGTGCTCGTTCCCGTGCCCGGCGAGTGGCGGCTGTTCATTCAGTGCCGCGTCGCGGGGGCCTACCACCCGGCTCCGCTGCCGCCGTTCGCGAGCTCGGTCGTCACCGACGGCTACCGCTTCACGATGACGAAGCAGCCGTCGCTGCACGCGATCCAGGCCGGCTTCCTGACCGTTCACGTCACCGACCCGCAAGGGAAGCCGGTGCGCTTCACGCCGTGGTACGGCGCGCTCGCGCACGCGATCTTCTTCCGCAAGGGATCGCTCGACTACTTCCATACGCACGTGTGCTCCGCCGGTGCGTCCGGTTGCACGAGTGCGCTCGGCGCAGCGAAGGTGACCGGCA
>DATBDB010000138.1:0-1606 GCA_036270155.1 Gaiellaceae bacterium | reverse complement strand
CAGCCCGCGTGGACGGGTGTCGTCTCCGCGCTCGGCGGCGGCCCCGCGCTCGTGAAGGCCGGCAAGCCGGTGTTCCGCTCGCTCGAGGACTTCACGAACGACCAGGTCAGCCAGCGCGATCCGCGCGCGGGCGTGGGGCAGCTGGCGGACGGGCGCATCATTCTCGTCGCGGTCGACGGTGGTCAGCCCGGCTACAGCGTCGGGCTGACGAGCTTCGAGCTCGCGCAGACCATGGCGCGCCTTGGCGCGGTCACCGCCTCGGCCGTCGACTCGGGCGGCTCGGTCACCGTTGCGTTCGACGGCCAACTGCTCAACCGGCCGAGCGATCCCGCCGGCGAGCGTCTCGTCAAGGAGGCGTTGCTGATCCAGTACTACGGCGTGTACGCCGCACCCCCGCCGCTCGCGCTCGTCAACGGCGACCCGGGAAAGGGGACACAGTCGCTCTCGTACAAGATCGTGCGCCCGTCGAAGGTGACGGCCCAGCTGATCGGCCCCGATCACGTTGCGCACCCGCTCGAGACCGACGTACAGCACGACCCGGGCTCGTACGCGTTCACGTATTCGACGTTCGACCAGGAGGGCGACTGGCACTGGAACGTCACCGCAACGGACGATCTCGGGCGCGTGTCGACGATCGACCGTCCGTTCCGCTACGACACGACGCTGCATGGCGTCAGCGCGCCGAAGCTCGCCCTGGCGCAGGCGACGATCCACTTCACCCTGTCGCGCTCAGCAAGCATTCGCCTGCGCATCGAGACGAAGAACGGCGTCGTCGTACGCACGCTCGCGCCGGTCGCGCTGACGGCAGGCGCGCGCTCGGTCGTCTGGGACGGCACGCTCCCACACGGCACGAAGGCCTATGGCGGCGTCTACGTCGCGCACGTGTTCGCAACGAGCGGGGTCGGCACGTCCGACATCGCTGTTCCGTTCGCGTTCAGGCGCGGATAGTTAGGCTCAGTAGCTGTGACTTCCTGGCTCGCCCACTACGGCGTCGCGGCGATCTTCATCCTGATGCTGGTCGACGCCGTGTTCCCGGCGGCCAGCGAGCTGGTGATGCTCTACGGAGGCGCGCTCGCGTCCGGAGCCTTGACGCACCGCGTCGACGTCTTCGGCTGGCACGGCACGGGCTTTTCGGCTTACCTGGCCGTCGTGCTCGCCGGCGTGGTCGGGTACCAGCTCGGGGCGATCCTGGGCTGGTGGATCGGCGACCGGGGCGGCCGCGCGTTCCTCGAGCGGCGAGGGCGGTGGTTCCACCTCACGCCGGACCGGCTGAACCGAGCCGAGCGCTGGTTCGAGCGCTGGGATGCCTGGGCCGTGTTCATCGGTCGGATCACGCCTGTTGCCCGCTCGTTTGTCTCGATTCCGGCAGGCGTCTTCGAGAGCCCGTTTGTCCGTTACAACGTGTTGACGCTTGTCGGCAACACGATCTGGTGCGTTGTCCTGGCGGGCGCGGGCTGGGCGCTCGGCTCGAACTGGACGACGCTGCACCACGACTTCCGGTACGTGGAAATCGCCGTCGTGGTGGGAGTCGTGGCAGTCGCGGCGTATTGGGCACTGCGTTTGCGCCGCACGGCTAGGATGCCTTCCGCCGATGTCGATCCCCCAC
>DATBDB010000137.1:0-16591 GCA_036270155.1 Gaiellaceae bacterium | reverse complement strand
GCTTCGAGCTCGTCGTTCAGCCACTGCGTCCACTGCTCCGTCGAGTACTCGACCGACGAGTCCTTCGACCCGACCTCCGAGAGGACGGTGAAGTCGCGCGCGAACTCGGCGATCAGCTCGAGCTTCCGCTCGCGGGGGATGTCGATCGTGCCGTCGGAGATCTCGACGTGCGTCAGGCCGAGCCCACTCAGCCACCGCTTGTACTCGTCGAGCTGGCCCGTGGCGTAGACCACCTCGAAGAAGGTGCCGCCGAAGACGACGGGCTTGTCGCGCAGCACGTCGAGCTTGCGCTCGAGGTTCTGCGTCACGTACGCGGTGCCCCAGCCGAACTTGACGATCGAGATGTGATCGCCCGAGACCTCGAGCACGTCTTCCCAGCCGCGCGGCCCGAGACCCTTGTCGATCACATGGGTGAGGCCGACATGGCGGCCCAGGTTGAGATCAAAAGCGGGCAATGAGCTCCTCCAGTTTGGCTTGGGCGCGGGTCTGGACGTCGTGGTAAAGCGAGTTGCCGTGCGCGTCGATGCCGACGGTGAGCGGGCCGAAGTCCTTGACGCGGAACTTCCAGAGGCACTCGGGCATGAGCTCTTCCCAGGCGACCTCTTCGATCTCCTCGATCTGCGTCGTCTCGAGTGCGGCGGCGCCGCCGACGATCGCGAAGTAGACCATGCCGAGCTCGTGCATCAGAGCGATTGCCTCGTCGGGGAAGCCGCCCTTGCCGCAGATCGCGCGGACGCCGTACTGGCGGCCGAGCGGTTCCGTGAAGCGCACCATGCGCGCGCTCGTCGTCGTGCCGATGCAGATCTTCTCGTACTTGCCGTCCGCGACCTTGCGCACGTTCGGGGCCGTGTGGAGCAGGAACGCGCCGGTCAGGTCCATCGGCGGCTCGACCTGCTGGTCGAAGATGCGGATCTGGGTGCGGTCGCGGATGCCGATGATGTGGCCCTGCACCGTCACCTCATCGCCTGCGTGCAGCTTGAGGATCTCGTTGGGATCCGTGATCGGGAAGGTGATGGTGTGGTTTGCCATCTAGAACTCGCGGTCGAATTCGGTTGCGCCGGTGGCCGAGATGTGGGCGGAGGCACGGCGGGCGGCCCAGCACTGGTAGTTGACCGCGACCGGGTTCAGGGTCATGTGCGTGTCGGCGTGCTCGATGTGGCACTGCAGCACCGTGACATCGCCGCCGAGGCCCATCGGGCCGATCCCCGTCTCGTTCAACAGGCCGTACAGCTCCTCCTCGAGCTCCGCGACGAGCGGGTCGGGGTTGCGCGTCCCGACCGGCCGGGTGATCGCCTCCTTCGCGAGGTACAGCGCGTAGTCGGCGGTGCCGCCGATCCCGACGCCGACGATCCCCGGCGGGCACGGCTTGCCACCGGCGCCGACGATCGACTCGAGCACGAACGTCTTGATCCCCTTCACACCATCGGCGGGGACGCACATCTTGAGGAAGCTCATGTTCTCGGAGCCGGAGCCCTTCGGCACGCACTTCACATCGAGCCCGTCCCAGTCCGGAATGAACTCCCAGTGCACGATCGGCAGCCGGTACCCGATGTTCGGCCCCGTGTTCTCCCGCGTGATCGTGTGCACCGCGTTCGAGCGCAGCGGATGCTCGACCGTCGCCCGAGCAGTCCCGTCGCGCAGCCCCTCGTAGATCCGCGTCGGATGCAGCGGGAAGTGCTCACCGACCCGACAGGTGTAGACCGCGATCCCGGTGTCCTGACAGACGAGGTTGTCCTCGCTGTCCGCGATGTTCACGTTCTTGTGAATCGTCTCGAGCACTCGCTTCCCCGGCACCGACGTTTCCCGCGCACGCGCATCGGCCAGCGCGTCACGCAAATCCTGCGGAATGTCCTTCAGCGCCCAGACATAGAGATGCGCCGCGGCATCCTCCACGACGTGCTGCAGATCGGTTGTGACGACGGTGCTCATGCGCGTGCCTTCTCTGCAGCCCCACGACCGGCTCGGCGACCGAAGACGACGCACTCGAGCAACGAGTTGCCCATCATGCGGTTGCGTCCGTGCGTGCCGCCGGCGATCTCGCCGCACGCATAGATGCCTTCGAGCGTCGTCTCGGCGTCCGTGTCGATCACGAGACCGCCGTTCTGGTAGTGGAGGACGGGGTAGGTCAAGATCTTCTCGCGCAGGGGATCGATGCCTGCCCCGCGGTAGCGGCGCAGCATGTACGGCAGTGAGATCTCCGCGTCGGCTTCGGAGATGCGGGTCGTGTCGAGGAACACGGCCGGGCGTCCGTCGGGCGTGCTGACGCCGCGTCCCGCGTTGACCTCGTCGACGATCGCCTGGCTGACGGCGTCGCGCGGGCCGAGCGAGTCGGTGAACTCCTCGCCGTCCGCGTTGAGCAGCACGGCGCCGTAGGCGCGCGTGGTCTCTGGGATCGAGTAGCCCTGCATGTTCGGCGGCCATGCGCCGCCGTTCGGGTGGTACTGCAGCGCGTCGAGGTCACGCGCCTCCGCCCCGAGCTCGAGTGCGAGCTTCGTCACCTCGCCGGTCGCGTTCGGATGGTTCGTCGAGAGCTCGCCGCGCTGCTCGGCCTCGGCGTAACAGCGGCCGCCGGCCGCGAGCACGATCGCGCCGGCATCGACGGCGTGCTCGCCGACCCGCGCGCTCCAGTGGCCGTTCACCTGCGTCAACTCATGGAGCGGCGCGTTCGTGAAGCTCGTGCCGCTGCCGCCGTCCCACGCTTCGCGCAGCTGCTTCGTGATCGCGTGCCCGGTGCGGTCGCCGACCTGCAGGAGGCGCTTCGCGGTCGCGCCGCCGCAGCGCGCGAGCCGGTAGCCGCCGTCCTCGTCCCGCGTGAACTCGACGCCGAGCTCCTCGAGCCAGTGGATCGCCGAGCGGGCATCGCCGGTCAGCACGTCGACGAGCGCCTTGTCGGCCGTCTCGTGCGAGGACGTCCAGATGTCGTCGCCGTGCCGGGAGGGCGAGTCGTCCGCGCCGAAGGAGGCCTGGATGCCGCCTTGGGCCTTCGAGGAGTTGTTCGCCTGCAGCGAGCCCTTCGTCGCCAGGGCGACCCGGGCCCCGGCCCGGTCGGCGGAGACGGCGGCGGCGAGCCCGGAGGCGCCGCTGCCGATCACGAGAACGTCGAAGCGCTGGGCATCCTGAGCCACGCGGCGACTATACCTGAGATTAGCGAAACTTATTCCTTGTTCACCGGGTTGGTGGGGAATGCGGCTTGGCCCGAGATCGAGAAAGGGATATCGTCGAGCCTCGTCCACTGGGGGAAGGGGATCACCGAATGAAGAAGGCACTCGTCGCGGCCGCCACGGCCGCATCACTGCTCGCATTCGCCGCCGTCGCGCTCGCGATCACGGGCGGCGGGCCTGACGGGAACGGCCATCCGGAGGTGGGGGCGCTGCTCGCGCCGCATGCCTACTCCGACGGAACCTGGGAGACGTGCACCGGCACGCTCATCTCCCCGACGGTCTTCCTGACCGCTGCGCACTGCGACCTCGGCGTCGCACGGGTGGCCGTCACGTTCGACTCGAGCTACGACTCGGCGACCGGCACGACCTACTGGGGCACCTGGCACGCCGACCCGGCGTACAACCAGGCGCAGAGCGACCCGCACGACATCGCGGTCGTCGTTCTCGACAAGCCCGTCAGGGGCATCACGCCGGCGCGGCTGCCCAAGGCCGGCCAGCTCGACTCGCTCAGGGTCGGCGACGGCATCACCTCCGTGGGCTACGGCGCGCAGTCGGTGACGATGGGCAAGGGCGGCGCGAACTTCCACTACGCCGACATTCGCTACGTCGCGACCGGCTCGGTCAACGCGATGAACGCGAGCTGGATCCGTGCGTCGATGAACCCGTCAACGGGCGACGGCGGCACCTGTTACGGCGATTCCGGCGGCCCGAACTTCCTCGGCGCCGGCGCAAGCGAGACGAACATCGTCGCCGGCACGACCATCACCGGCGACTTCGTGTGCCGTGCGACGAACGTGGACTACCGGCTGGACACGCCGTCCGCCCGGGCGTTCCTCGCGTCGTACGTGACGCTGCCCTGACACGTACTGCGGTGGAGGCCCCCCTCCGGGCCTCCACCGCGTCGTGCAACTCAGTCGTGCAATTCAGTCGACCGGGACGGGCGGCGCCTCGGGCGCCTTCGCCGACCGCTCGTGCGTGAAGTCGGGCAGCCAGTCGAGCCAGCGCGGCAGGTACCAGTTCCAGTCGCCGAGCAGCTTCATCACCGACGGGAGCAGCACCGCGCGGACGATCGTGGCGTCGATCAGGATCGCCGCCGCGAGGCCGAAGCCCATCTGCTTCACATCGATCGCGTGCAGCGTGATGAAGATTGCGAACACGCCGACCATCACGAGCGCGGCGCTCGTCACCGTCGACGCCGTCCGCTTGATCCCCGTCGCGACGGCCTCGTCGGTCGACATGCCGGCGTCGACGAGCTCCTTGACCCGGCTGAGGATGAACACGTGGTAGTCCATCGACAGCCCGAACAGCACGACGAACAGGAAGAGCGGCAGCCACGAGGCGATCGCGCCGTTGGAGTGGAAGCTGAGGATCCCCTCGGCCCAGGTGTGCTGGAAGACGAGGACGAGCAAGCCGTATGCGGCGCCCACCGACAGCAGGTTGAGCAGCACGGCCTTGATCGGGATCACGATCGACCTGAAGGTCACGAGCAGGAGCACGAAGCAGAGCAGCAGCACGAACCCGAAGACGAGCGGTGCGTGCGACTTCATCTGCTGGTTGAAGTCGTGCGTGCCCGCGGTCTGGCCGGTGACCGCGACGACGGAGCCGGGGATCTTCCCGACCGTTGCCGGGATCAGCTCGCCACGTAGCTGCAACAGCGCGTCGACCGACGTCTGGTTGCTGCCGTCGCCGATCAGCGGAAGCGAGACGATCGCGACCGTCTTCGCGGGGTTGACCTCGACGTGCACCGGCTGCTTGACCTGACCTGATGCAAGCGCATCACGCTCGAGCGCGCCGATTGCGGCCTGTGCCTGCGGCGTCGTCACGTCGGCCGCCTTGATCACGACGTCGGCCGGCGTCTGCGCGCCCGGGAACGCCGCCTGGATCGCGTCGTAGGTGCGAACGATCGAGATCGACTTCGGCAGGTCGGTGAAGCTCGGCAGCTGCGTGTGCAGCTGGAGCGTCGGCAGCGCGAGCGCAAAGAGCGCGGCGGCCGACACGATCGCTGAGACGACGGGCCGCTTGAGCACCGCGCTGAGCACGGCGTTCCAGACGCGCGACTCGCCCGGCGTGCGGCGCGGGATCAGCGGGATGCGTCCCTTGTTGACCCGGTCGCCGAGCTTCGAGAGCAGCGCCGGCAGGATCGACAGCGAGCCGATCAGCGCGACGGCGACCATCAGCATCGCGCCGACGGCGATCGAGGTGAAGATCGCGTTGCCCGTGAACAGCATCCCGGCCATCGCGATGAACACCGTCAGCCCGGAGATGAACACGGCGTAGCCCGACGTGCCGGCGGTGCGCAGCAGCGCCTCGCGGTGGCTCAGGCCGCTCGCGCGCTCTTCACGTTCGCGGCGGATGTAGAACAGCGAGTAGTCGACGCCGACGGCCATGCCGATCAGCAGGATCACCGACTGGGTCGCATCGCCTGCCGGGAAGAGATGGCTCGCGACCGAGGCGAGGCCGATCGTCGCCAGCACGCCGGAGAAGGCGAGCAGCACCGGGAGGCCCGCGGCGACAAGCGCGCCGAAGGCGAACAGCAGGATGATCAGCGTCACGGGCAGGGAGGAGACCTCGGCCCGCTTGAAGTCGTCGCCGAGCGTCTTCGCCAGCACGTGGTTCGCGCTGCCGAAGCCGAACTCGCCGATCGTGAAGTCCGGGTGCTGCTTCTGCACGGCTGCCGTCGCGTCGAGGAACGGCTGGGCCTTGTCGGCCGCCTTCGCGATGTCGCCCTTGATGTCGAACTCCACCAGCGCGGCGCGGCCGCCACGGGCCAACTGGCCCGTGTTCTTCGGATCGAGCGGGGAGCGAAGCGCGCGTACGTTGGGCTGCGCCTTGATCGCGGTGATCACGTCGTTGACCGCGGCGCGGAACGCCGGGTCCTTGACCGTCGAGGAACTCGACGCGACGAGCACGCTCTCCGTCGCGCTCCGCTTGAAGTTGGCGTTCGCGAGGATGTGCTCGGCGACAGCGGTGCCGCCCGAGGCGGTGTCGGCGTCCTTGATCTTCTTCGTGCCGAGGGCGCCGCCGGCGAACAGCGCGATCACACAGAACGCCAACCAGGCGAGCGTGACCGTCTCCCAGTGCTCGGCGCTCCAGCGACCCGCGCGTGCGGCGATGTTCCCGTGTTCCATGTTGATGCTCCCCGTATCCGGCGTTAGGTCTGTGTCGTGTTGCTCACTTCACGACTGAGTCGGAGCCGATGAGTCGCGCTCGACATCCGATCCGCCAACGCTAGGTGAGGCGCCCTCCCTCGCAGGGAGGATTTTCCAGTTCGTCACCAGATCGCTTGCAGGAGCGACAGGATCTCGTCGGTCGTGGCGGGGCGCGGATTTGCGCGGTTCCCCGGGCGTTGCGCCGTGGCCTCCGCCACCTCTCGAAGGTCATCCTTTGGGACGAGATAGTCGCGGAGCCGCTCGAAGCCGCCGAGCAGTGCGAGCTCGCGCGAGCGTTCGACGGCATCGCCGCCGATCGCGTCGCCGAACCGCTCGACCTGCGCGGGCACGAGCGCACGGTTGAACTCGAGCGCGGGCGGCAGGCAGAGCGCGTTCATCGCGCCGTGCGGGATGCCGTAGCGACCGCCGAGCGCCTGCGCCATCGCATGCGCGAGCGCCAGGCCGGTGAGCGCGAGCGCGTGGCCGGCGTGAGCCGCGCCGCGCAGCAACTCCTCGCGGGCTGCGCGATCGCGTGGATCCGCGAGGACGCGCGGAAGCGCGGCGGCGATCAGCGGCGCACCCGCCAGCGCCTGCTCGTCGCCCTCCGGATTGTGACCGCGGACGTAGAGCGCCTCGGCGCAGTGCGCCAGGCCGTTCAATGCGGTGCCGGCGGTGACGTCCGGCGGGAGGTCGAGCGTCAGCTCGACGTCGTAGACGAGCGCGACCGGCAGGGCTCCCGCACCGCCGCTCTGCATGACGCGGTCGGGCGAGCGGATGCCGTAGAACGTCGTCCACTCTGCGCCGGAGTACGTGGTCGGCACGTGCACGACCGGCTTGCCGCTCTGCGCGGAGGCGTACTTGCCCGTGTCGATCGCAGAGCCGCCGCCGACGGCGAGGATCCCGTCGGCGCCGGCGGGCACCTCCACACGATGCGAGGGCACCTCGGTCCACCACTCGAGCTGCGGAAGGTCGAGCTGCTGCCAGCGGGCGCTCGCGATCACGAAGGGGCGCTCGATCCCGACCTCGGCGAGCACGTCGGGCAGCTCGGCGAGGCTCCAGCGGACGATCACGTCAGGCGGTCGCGCGCGAACGCGAGGAACGCGCGCGCAGCGCGCGTCTCGGAGCGACCGGCCGCGCGGACGAGGTGGATCTCCCGTTCGAGCACCAGGCCTTCGACGCGCGCCTCGGCCAAGAGCCCCGCGTCGAGATCCTTCTCGACGGACGAGCGCGAGATGAACGTGACGCCGTAGCCGCCGCGGACCGCGCTCGTCACCGATTCCTGGAGGCCGAGCTCGAGGCGCACGTTGAGGTCGCGCAGCCGCGTGCCGGCGCGGCGCAGCTCGTCTTCGATCATCTGCCGGACGCCCGCGCCCTCTTGCATCATGATCAGCTGCTCCCCGCGCACGTCGTCGAGCGTCACCGTGCGGCCCGCGAACGGATGGCCGGGCGGGCAGGCGAGCACGACGGTGTCCTTGACGAACGGTTCGTATTCGACGCCGCGATGGCGCGGTGCCGCGCCGACGACGCCGAGCTGCAGCGAGCGATCAGCGACGCGCTCCACCACGGTCTGGGTGTCGAAGACGCTGAGCGCGATGTGCAGCGCGGGGTGCGCCTCGGCGAACTGGCAGAGAAGCTGTGAGAGGACGACGCCGCCCGGGCCGGTCGACGCGCCGATCTCGAACGTGCCGTCGAGCTCGCCCGTCGCCTCCTCTGCGAGCTCGCTGACGATCTCCTCTTCGAGCGCGAGCAGGCGCTGCGCCGAGCGGTAGAGCTTGAGGCCGCTCTCCGTCGGCTCGACGCGTCGGCCGGAGCGGTCGAGGAGCTGGGTGCCGAGCCGCTTCTCGAGCGAGCGCACCTGGAGCGAGACGGCGGGCTGCGTCACCCCGAGCTTCTCAGCGGCGAGCGAGAACGACTTGCGTTCGACCACCTCGCAAAACGCTTGGAGCTGCCGCGTGTCCATAAGTACACCTTATACGACCGCCTTGGCGTGCCAATTCGACCCAGGGCCCGCATACGCGCACGAATGTGCAACCGCCGCGTCCCCGATCTGTCACGGAAGCACGCGAAGGGCGGTGACAGCCACCCCTACGTCGGTGTGCCCGCTTCGTGCCGGCTTTGTGTCCGGGGTGGTGCTTTTTCCCAGCTCACGAGTGGATTTTGGCGACCACTGGGTCGCGGTCAACCTGGTGGCAGCCACCGTTACGAGCCACCGTCACGCCCGCTCATAGATGCCGAACCTGGTTCGGTTTGTGAACCAGGTTCAAGAGTTTCGAGCCTGGCACCCGCGTGCGGAAACTCGTAAACCTGGTTAGAAAGCGAACCAGGTTTATCGCTGTATGGACCGTGACCCGGATTCAGCCCGCAGCTTGGCGGAACTCGAGGCGGTTGCCGAAGGGGTCGGCCGTCTCGAAGCGCCTCGTGCCCGGGATCAGGTCGTCGTAGGTGACCGCGATGCCTACGGCGGTCAGCTTGGAGGCCAGGCCGTCCAGATCCGAGACGACGAAGCTGGGGTGCGCCTTGCGCGCCGGGGCGAACGGCTCGGCGACGCCGATGTGCAACTCCTGCGGGCCGGCGGCGAACCAGCAGCCGCCGCGGGAGGCGAGCGACTCCGGCTTTGGGAGCTCCGCCAACCCGAGCAGGTCGCCGTAGAACGCGCGCGCCTCCGCCTCGCACCCGGCGGGCGCCGCGACCTGCACATGGTCAATCCCGGTGACCGTCATCACCTACGGTCTACCATCGCTTGGTGTCGTCAGTGCCCCCAAGGCTCGAAGACACGCTCGTCACGGGCTACACGCGCCTCGCGAACGACACGCCGAACCGGCGGAAAGACCTCGAGTTGCGCACGCTCGACATCCTGTTTTCGAGCGTCTTCCTGATCCTGCTCTCGCCGGTCGCCGCCGTGATCGCCGGGATCATGCTGGTGACGAGCGGGCGGCCTGTGCTCTATCGCGGGCAGCGTGTCGGCCGCGCCGGCCACTTCTTCGAGATGCTGAAGTTCCGCACGCTGAAGCGCGGCGCGGAGGAACGGATCGGCCAATACCTGGGCGAAGAGCTCGTCCGCCGCACGCACGCAGAGCTGACGAGCTTCGGCCGCTGGCTCAAGGCATCGCAGCTCGATGAGATCCCGCAGCTCTGGAACGTCCTGCGCGGCGACATGTCGTTTGTCGGGCCGCGACCGATCCGTCCGCGCTTCTTCACCGAGCTCGCGCACGACCTGCCTGCGTACTGGCAGCGCCTCGTCGTCCGGCCCGGGCTGACGGGGTTCGCCCAGGTGCGGCGCGGCTACGAGACGTCGATGGCCGAGAAGCTCGCCCACGATCTCGAGTGGATCGCCGACCGCTCCGTGGGCCTCTATCTCCGCACCCTGGCGATCACCGCCGTCCGCGTGCTGCGCCAGTCGCTCACCCGCCATCCCTAGACTGGCGCGCTGTGTGCGGGATCTGCGGGATCGCGTCCAGTCGCGGAGCCGTCGACCCTGAACGGCTCCGCCGGATGTCCACCACGCTCTACCACCGGGGCCCCGACTCCGAGGGGTCGCACGTGGACGGGCCCGTCGGCATCGCAGCGCGCCGGCTCGCGATCATCGACCTCACCGGAGGCGATCAGCCGATCGCCAACGAAGACGGCACGGTCGTCGTCGTCCAGAACGGGGAGATCTACAACTACCGCGAGCTGATGCACGAGCTCGAGCGCGCCGGCCACCGCTTCCGCACGCGCTGTGACACCGAGGTGCTCGTGCACGGCTACGAGCAGTGGGGCGCGAAGCTGTGGGAGCGGCTGCGCGGGATGTTCGCGGTCGCCGTCTGGGACGCACGCGAGCGCAAGCTCGTGCTGGCGCGCGACCGCTTCGGGATCAAGCCGCTCGCCTATCGCGACGTCGGCGGCGAGCTGAGCTTCTCCTCCGAGCTCGACGCGCTCGAACAAGGCGACATCGATCTCGACGCACTCGAAGCGTTCCTGACGTTCAACGTCGTGCCGGGGCCGCTCTCGATCTTCAAGGACATCCGCAAGTTACTGCCGGGGCACATGCTCACGTGGCAGGACGGTCGCACGTCGATCGAGCAGTACGCGCGTACAGGCCCGCTGCCCGCGCGGCATAACGAGGACGAAGCCGAGCTCCTCGAGGAATGCCGCGCCCGCCTGCGCGACTCGGTGCGCGCACACCTGATTGCCGACGTTCCCGTCGGCGTGCTGCTCTCGGGCGGCGTCGACTCGGGCGCGCTGACGGCGTTCGCCGCCGAGGAGTCGTCGGAGGCCGTGCGCACGTTCTCGATCGGCTTCGAGGAAGCGTCGTTCAACGAGCTCGACGGCGCGCGCGCGGTCGCGCAGCGATACGGCACCGTGCACCGCGAGTTGACGCTGCGCCCGAACGCGGCGCTCCTGCTTCCCGCGCTCGCCGATGCGTTCGACGAGCCGTTCGCGGACTCGTCGGCGCTGCCCACGTATCTCGTGTCGAAGCTGGCGGCGGAGGACGTCAAGGTCGCGCTCTCCGGCGAAGGAGGCGACGAGCTGTTCGGCGGCTACTACACCTACGTCGCCGACCTGCTCGCCGAGCGCTTCGGCCCACTCGCGGCACGCATGCGCCCGCTCGCCGACCTGCTGCCGAGCTCGACGCGGAAGGCGAGCTTCGACTACCGCCTCAAGCGGTTCACGCGCGCCGCCGCGTTGCCGCCACTCGAGCGGCACCACATGTACAAGGAGATCTTCTCCGCGGACGCGCGCGCCGACCTCACGGGGCGGCGCAGCGAGTCCGATCCGTTGCTCGGCTACCGCGAACGGTTCGCGGGAACCGAGGGGCACGAGTTGCTGACGCGCTTGCAGGACGTCGACTTCGGTCTCTATCTCGTGGACGACCTCCTGACGAAGACCGACCGCGCGTCGATGGCGTGGTCGCTCGAGGCGCGCGTGCCGTTCATGGACACCGTCGTCTCGAACTTCGCGTACTCGCTGCCGGTGAAGCACAAGGTGCGCGGGTTCTCGAAGAAGCGGCTGCTGCGGAAGGCGATGGAGCCGCTGCTGCCACACGAGATCGTGCACGGGAAGAAGCGCGGCTTCTCGATCCCCGCGGCCGCGTGGCTGCGCGGTGAGCTCGAGCCGTTCGCGCGCGAGACGCTCTCGCCCGAGACGATCCGCCGCCAGGGCTACCTGCAGCCCGCCGTCGTGACGCGGCTGATCGACGATCACGTGTCGGGCCGCGAGGACCTGTCGCGCCAACTCTGGGGGCTGCTTGCCTTCACCCTCTGGCACGAGCGCCACGTCGAGGGCGTCAAGCGCGACGTCTCATTGGAGAGCGTCGTCGCGTGATCGCCGTAGGCTCCGCGGAGTCGCAATGAGAGTCTGGGTTGATTTCACGGCGAGCGCCCACCCGCTCGTCTTCCGGCCGCTGGTCGAGCTCCTGCAGGCGCAGGGCCACGAGGTCGAGATCACCGCGCGCGAGTACGCGCAGACGCTGCAGCTGATCGAGGCGCACGGGATGACCGCGACCGTGATCGGCCACCACGGTGGCCGCTCCGCCACCGGCAAAGCGCAACAGATGCGTACGCGCCTCAAGTCGCTGCGCAAGTGGGCGAAGCCGCGCGGCTTTGATCTCGCACTCGCACACGGCTCACACGAGCTGACAATGACCGCACGCCGACTCGGCATCCCGAGCTCGACAACCTTCGACTACGAGTGGGCGTGGCTGCAGCATCAGCTCGGCTGCCGCGCAGCGACGCGTGTCGTCGTCCCCGACTCGATCCCGCCGGAGCGCCTGAAGACGTACGGGGCCGTGCCTCCGAAGCTGCAGCAGTACCCGGGGCTGAAGGAGGAGTACTACCTCGCGGACTTCGAACCGGACGACGCCGTGCTGCGCGACTGGTCGATCGATCGCGCGAAGGTCCTCGTCGTGCTGCGACCGCCGCCGGACGTGTCGCTCTACCACCGGCACTCGAACCCGCTCTTCCCGATGACACTCGAGCATCTGGGACGGCTCGAAGACGTGCACGCGTTCGTGATCCCGCGCACCGACGAGCAGCGCGACTACGTCAAGTCGCTCCACCTGCCCTCGGTGATCGTCCCCGAGCGCTCCGTCGACGCCCAGAGCCTGATCGCCTATTCGGATCTCGTCGTCTCGGCAGGCGGAACGATGAACCGCGAGGCTGCCGCGCTCGGCGTGCCGGTGTACACGACCTACGGCGGCCGGCTCGGCGGCGTCGACGAACAGCTGATCCGCGACGGCCGGCTACGCCCGCTCACCGACCCGCGAGCGCTCGACCTGTACAAGCGCGACGGCGAAGGCGTCCGCGTCCGGCGCGACCCGCAGCTGATGCTCGACCTGCTGCTCTCGGCTCTCCCGAGTTAAGGGGTCGCGAGCAGCGCCAGCAGCTCGTCGCCGTAGCGGTCGAGCTTCGTCGGGCCGACGCCCGCGATCTGCGCCAGCTCGCCGAGCGACTGCGGGTAGCTCGCGGCGATCTGGTGCAGCACGCTGTCGTGGAACACGACGTACGGGGGGACACCGTCGGCCTTCGCGCGCTCGAGACGCCACACGCGGAGCTTCTCGGCATCGGGCGTCCACGCCGGCTTGTCAGCCTTCGCCGACCCCGCGACGGCGACGCCGAGCTCGGCCAGGAACCGCGAGCGCTTCCCTGACCAGGTGAGCCACAACACACGCTTCGCGCGCGTCATGCCGACATAGAGCAGCCGCCGCTCCTCCTCGATCTCCTCAGGCGTACGCGCCTGCTTCGACGGCAGTTCCTTCTCCTGCAGGCGCGGGATGAAGACCACCTCGAACTCGAGCCCCTTCGCGCGGTGGAGCGTGAGCAGGTTGACGCCGCGCGCACCGTCGCCGCCCGAGTCGAAGCGGCGACGCAAATCCGCGACGAACGACGCTGCGTCGCCGTCGAACTGCTCGGCGAGCCGGGCGATTCGCGCGAGATCGGTCTGCCGCACAACTTCGCGCTCGCCGAGCTTGTCCGGCAACTGCTCCAGCCACCCGGAGTCGAGCGCCGCCGCGCGCACCGCACCGGCTGCGTCCTCCCCGGAGCGCTCGAGGCGCCGCGTGATCCGCCGCGCCGCGTCGCGCTCGAGCAGCGACGCACCCTGGAAGGGGACACCCGCCTCGTGCAGCAGTTCTTCGAAGTCGGTCAGCCGTGCGTTCGTGCGCGCGAGGATCGCGATCTCTTCCAGCGGCTCGCCCAACCGGCGGATCTCCGCGACAATCGCCGCGCCTTCCTCCTCCGGCGTCGGATACGGACGCACGACCGGCTCGTCGCCGTCGGCCAAGGTCGGACGCAGCGTCTTCTCGGCGCCACCGAGATTCGGAACGAGCATGTTCGCAAGCGCGAGCACCTGCGGCGTCGAGCGGTAGTTCTCCTCGAGCCGCACGACGAGCGCCTGCGGGAACCGCGCGGGCACGCCGAGCAGATGCTCGGGACCGGCGCCGGTGAACGAGTAGATCGACTGGTAGTCGTCCCCGACGACGCAGAGGTCGTCGCGCTCGCCGAGCCACAAGTCGAGCAGCGACTGCTGCAACAGGTTGACGTCCTGGTACTCGTCGACGGTGAACGCGCGGTACTGCGCGCGGAACGTCTCGCGCGCTTCGCCGTTCTGCTCGAACATCTGCACCGTGAGCTCGAGCAGATCCTCGAAGTCGATCAGCCCCTCCGCCGTCTTGCGCCGCTCGTACTCGCGGAAGACGCGCAGCATCAGGTCGATCGGGATCGGCGGCTCGCGCCCGTCCGCTTCGAGTGCGTACCGGTCGACCGTGATGCGGCGGTTCTTCGCCCACTCGATCTCGGTCGCGAGGTCGCCGGCCGGACGGAACTTGAACGGCGCCGGCAGCGAGTTCGCGATCTGACGCAGCGCGAGCGCCTTCGAGGGAAGGATCTTGCCGACCGCGCCCGGTGCGAAGTGGCGCAACTGCCGGAGCGCAGCCGAATGGAACGTCGAGGCACGCACGCCGGGTGCACCGAGCGCCGCCAGCCGCTGCTTCAACTCGCCCGCGGCCTTGTCCGTGAACGTCACCGCCATGATCTGTGGCGCGGCGAACGCACCGCTCGCGACCTGCTGCGCGATGCGCCGCGTGATCGTCGTCGTCTTGCCCGAGCCCGCTCCCGCGAGGATGCAGACGGGGCCGCGCACCGCCTCCGCCGCACGGCGCTGTTCGGGGTTCAGGCCGTCGAGCGGGTCCATCCGGCCACGGTACCGACCCGCCCGGCGAGAGTCTGTGAACGAAGTGCGAAACTCTCGAATCTGGTTCGGCTGACACCGAATCAGGTTCGGGCTTGCTTAGTGGAGCGTGTCCTCCAGGACCGCCTCGCGCCCGGTGCGTACCGGCTCCTGCACCATCGCGCTCAGCTTCGCGACCACAGCGAGCGTGTCGCCTTCTTCGACCAGCCGCTCGAGCTCGGCGAGCGATTCTTCGAGCCACGCCGCGTCGATCTGCGGCCGCGCGGCACGCATGATCTTCGGGTGCGAGGTCGGGCCGACTGCTTCGCCCTCGTTCCAGAGCACCTCGTGCACTTTCTCGCCGGGGCGCGCTCCCGTGAAGACGATCGGGATGTCGTCCTCGTTGCGGCCGGAGAGGCGGATCATCTGCTTCGCGAGGTCGAGGATCTTCACCGGCTCGCCCATGTCGAGCACGTAGACCTGTCCGCGCCCGCCCATCGCGCCTGCCTGCACGACGAGTGACGACGCCTCGGGAATCGTCATGAAGAACCGCGTCATCTCCGGGTTGGTCACCCGCACCGGGCCGCCGCGCTCGATCTGCTTCCGGAAGATCGGGATCACCGAACCTGACGAGCCGAGCACGTTGCCGAAGCGCACCGCGACGAACCGCGTGTCGACCTCGGGATGCAGCGCGAACGATTCGACGATCCACTCGCAGACAGCCTTCGACTGTCCCATCACGTTCTTCGGGTTGGCGGCCTTGTCGGTCGAGATGAGCACGAACCGCTCGACGCCGAACTCGACCGCCACCTCCGCGAGCGAGCGGGTGGCAAGCACGTTGTTCGCAACCGCCTGCAGCGGATTCTCCTCGAGCATGCCGACGTGCTTGTACGCAGCGGCGTGGAACAGCACCTGCGGGCGATAACGGTCGAAGACGTGGCGCATCTTCGCGCGGTCACCGCTGTTCGCGAGCACCGCGACGACGGCGGCGAAGTCGCGCTCGTCGATGAGCTCGCGCTCGATCTCGAACAGCGCCGACTCGCCCTTGTCGACGAGCACGAGCCGCTCGACGCCGAGGCGCGCGAGCTGGCGGCAGAGCTCCGAGCCGATCGAGCCGCCTGCGCCGGTGACGAGCACCGTCTTGTCCTTGACGTACGCGGCGACGAGACCGAGGTCGACCTCCACCTGCTGGCGCCCGAGGACGTCCTCGACCTGCACGGGCCGGATCTGTCGGCCGAGATCGAGGTCGCCGGCGATCAGCTCGTGCAGGCCCGGCAGCGTCTTGACCGGCACGTTCTCCAGGCGGCACGTCTCGACAATCATCTGCCGCACGCGGCCCGGAGCTGACGGGATCGCGATCAGCACCTCGTCGGGCTTGTTGTCGCGCAGCACGTGCGAGAGGTCGCTCGTCGTGCCGAGCACGCGCACGCCGTGGATGCGGTCGCCGCGCTTGCGCGGGTCGTCGTCGACGAAGCCGATCGGCGTGTAGTGCAGCTGCCGGTTGCGCTGCATCTCGCGCACCATCAGCTGGCCCGCGTCACCCGCGCCGATGATCAGCACCTCCTTGCCGTGCGCAACGAGGCCGGCCGACGGGCGCTCGATCAGCGTGCGGGCAAGCAATCGCGTGCCGGCGACGAAGGCCAGGAGCAGCAAGAAATCGAGCGCCGCGATACGGCGCGGAAGGTGCGCGGTGTGGTTCGGGGGGAACGCATAGAGAACGAGGAACGCGATCGCCGACCCAACCGTGACGCCGCGGAACGCGCCCCACATGTCCCGCGTCGAGACGTATCGCCACCAGCGGTTGTAGAACCCGAAGAGGACGAACGTGGCGAGCTCGATGCCGACGACGACCGCGACGATCTGCCAGTCGAGCAGGTGCCGATAGAACGGCGGCGTCGCCTTGTCGAAGACGAGGAAGAACGTCAGCCGCCACGCGGCGACGATCAGGACCGCGTCGAAAACAAGCTGCCAGACCCGGTGTCTATTGACCGGGAGGCGGATCACGAAGCGACGAGTTCCGAGGCGCGCTTCAGGACGGAGACAACTTCCGCCTGTTGCTCCTCGGTGATCCCGGCCCACAACGGCAGGCAGAGATTCTCGCGCGACGCCTTCTCCGTCTCCGGGAAGTCGCCCTCG
>DATBDB010000136.1:0-11115 GCA_036270155.1 Gaiellaceae bacterium | reverse complement strand
TGGAAGATGTCCATCACGTCGAACGTCGACGCCGTGTCGAGGTTGCCCGTCGGCTCGTCGGCCAGGATGATCGCCGGCTCGGTGGCGATCGCCCGCGCGATCGCCGCGCGCTGCTGCTGGCCACCCGACAACTCGGAGGGGATGTGCGTATGGCGATCGCCGAGGCCGACCGCTTCGATTGCGGCCAGCGCTCGGCGCCGGCGCTCGGCCCTGGGCACCCGGGCGTAGATGAGCGGCAGCTCGACGTTGCGGAGCACGGTCGTGCGCGGGATCAGATTGAAGCTCTGGAACACGAGACCGATCTGGCGGTTCCGGATGTAGGAGAGCTCGAAGTCATCGAGCGCTCCCACGTCGATGCCGTCGAGCAGATACGACCCGTGGGTCGGCTGGTCGAGGCAGCCGATGATGTTCATCAGCGTCGACTTGCCGCTACCCGAGCTCCCGATGATCGCGAGGTAGTCGCCGCGCTCGAGCGTGAAATCGACGGTGCGCAGCGCGTGGACCGCGATGTCGCCCTCGCCGTAGATCTTCGAGACGCCTGACAGCACCATGAGCGGCAGCTGCTGCGGCGCGGTGGGCGCTCCGACAAGCGTGTCATCGTCCGAGTGCGTGGCCATCTCAGCCGCCCCGGGGAGCGCCGCCGCCGCCGCCGCCGCCGAAGCCGCCGCCGCCGCCACCGAAGCCGCCGCCTCCGCCCGGGAAGCCGCCTGCGGCACCACCGGGACGAGTCGTCCCTGCGGCCGCACCGGCCCCGGCCGTCGGAGCGAGGCCGCTCGACGTGACGACCTGCTGTCCGGCGGTGAGCCCGCTCACGATCTCCGTCGCCGAGTCGCCCTTGAGGCCGGCGACGACGTTGACCGTGCTCTGAACGCCGTTCTTGAGCACCTTGACCGTCGCGTTCGATCCGCTTCCGGTCACCGCGGCGTTCGGGACGTTGAGCACGTTGTCGCGCTCACCCGTCGTGACGGACGCGTTGGCCGACATGCCTGGCTTGAGGCCCGCGATCGTCCGGTCGAGCGCCATCGTCACCGTGTACGTCACGACGCCTGACGACGAGGTGCCCGACGTGTCGATCGCGACGACGTGCGCTGCGAGCTGCTTGTTCGGCAGCGCCGAGACCGTGATCGTCCCTGCTTGACCGAGCCGGATCTTCGCCGCATCGGTCTCGCTGAAGGACGCGGTGACCTGAAGGCCTTGCAGGTTGACGAGCGTGACGAACGCCGACGAGGAGCTCGACGTGCTGCCCGCGCTGCTGGAGGCGCTGCCGCCCGAGGAGCCTGTAGTCGACGTGCTCGACGACGTGGTCGAGGAGTTGGCGCTTGTGCCACTCCCGCTCACGCTCTGACCGAGCGTGCCGCCAACTGAGGCGACGGTGCCTGCGGCAGGTGCGCGCAAGACGGTCTGGTCAAGTGTCCGCTTGGCACTCGCCAGGCTGACCTGGGCCTGAAGGACCTGCGCGCTGTCCTGCGCGAGCGTCGCGGGCGGTGTCGTCGACTTGACCACGTTGTTCGCGGCGGTGGACGTCACCGCGAGCTTCGCCGACGACACCTGCTGCTTTGCCTGGACGATCGCCTGGTTGTCCTTGGCGAGCGTGCTGGTGCGCATGCTCTGCGCGGTCTGGATCTGCGAGGTCCGCTGGGACTTCGCCGAGCTGATCGCGTTGTTGTCAGCGACGATCTTTGCCTCGTAGCTCTGGATCGAGGTCGTATCCTGCGTGAGCGAGGTCTGAAGCGTCTGGAGCGTCTGCAGCGTGGCCTGATCCTGCGTCGACTGGTACTGGATGGCATTGAGCACCTTCGCCATCTGCTGCACCTTCAGCGCGTCCGCGTTCACGGTGGCCTGGTCGTTGCTGACCTTGTCCTGCCAGTACGCCTGGTCCGAAGCGCTCGCGTTCTTCTGCGAGGTCTGGTCGAGAGCGAGCTGCTGCTGGTCCATCGTCTGCTGCGTCTGCAGGTCGTAGTTCGTTTGCGTGTTGGCCTGCTGCTGTGATTTGTCCTGGTTGACGATGTTCGTCATCGCGTTCACGGCCTCGTCTGCGGTGGCGTAGGTGGTGCCGTTGATCGTGAGCTTCGCCTTGTCGGCCTTCTGCTTCGCGACGGCAGCGGCGAGATTCCCCCGGTCGGCCTTTAGTTGCTTCTGAGCCTCGGTGAGAGTCGCGCTGCTCTTTGCTGTCGCAACGCTCTGGCGCGTCGACGCGTCATCGATCTTCAACTGCGTGCGCGCGTTCTTCAACGCGGTCTCGGCCTGCGTCACCTGAGCCTTGCTCTGCTTGACCGCGACCGCGTCGGCGGCCTTCTGCTGCGCCGTCTCGCCGGACTTGGCCTGCGCAAGGTTGGCTTGCGCGCTAGCGAGGTTCGCCTCGGCCTGCTTGACGGCCGCAGTGGCGTCCGTCGAATCGAGCTTGCCGAGCACCTGGCCCTTGGCGACCTTCTGGCCGGCCTTGACGTCGATCGCCGTCACGCGGCCGGAGGCCTCGAAGCCAACGGAGAGATTGGTCGCCGCCTGCACCGTCCCGGACGCGGAGACGGATGAGAGCACCACGCCCTTCGCGACGGGAGAGGTGCGCGGTGTCGCGGTCGCGACGGAGGCGGTCGTGTGCAACGCGAGATACGCGGCGACGCCGAGCCCGGCGACCAGCGCGAGCAGAATGATGTTGGTGGTGCGAACCGCTGGGGCGGCACGGCGGGGAAGCCGGCCGGCGAGATCTGTGATTACGCTCATGCAGGGAGCTAAGCCGTGCTCCCTAAGGGGACGATGAAATCTCTCTAGGAGTCGCGTGAAAAGCCCCTGGAACCGCAGGGTTCCTAGGAACCTCTTAGCTCTCCTGAAACCGCATGGTTCCTAGGACGGCTTAGCTCACGCGGCGACCGAGCCTCCCATGCGGCCGCCCTCGCCGTAGATGGCGAGACCGCTCGCGGGCTCGAAGAAGTGGAGGCGCGACGTGTCGACGACGAGCTGCACCGGCTCCCCCATCCGGGCGGCCGTCAGTTGATCGACGCGCGCAATGAGGGCCGCGCTCCCGTCGTCGACGGCGGAGAAGTGGACGAGCACCTCCGCGCCGAGCGCCTCTCGCAAGGTGCAGTCCACCGTCAGCGTGCGCCCCGGAGCCTCCGCAGCGAAGGCCGCGTCCTCGATGTCCTCCGGCCGGATGCCCAGGACGACCTCGCCGCCCTCGTGCGCGCGAAGCGCCGGGCGGTTTGCGAGCACCTCGTCCCCGATCACGAGGCTGTGCTGGCCGAAGCTCGCGACCAGATCGCCGTTCGCACGGGTGAGTCGCGCGCTGACCATGTTCATCGCGGGGGAACCGATGAATCCCGCGACGAAGCGGTTCACCGGCCAGCGGTACACCTGCTCGGGCGCATCGACCTGCTGCAGCGTTCCGCCGCGCATGACGGCGATGCGGTCGCCCATCGTCATCGCTTCCGTCTGATCGTGGGTGACGTAGATGGTGGTCACGCCAAGCGTGCGCTGGAGCTTCTGGATCTCGGCGCGCACCTGCACGCGAAGCTGCGCGTCGAGGTTCGACAGCGGCTCGTCCATCAGGTAGGCGTGCGGCTCACGGACGATAGCGCGGCCCATTGCGACGCGCTGTCGCTGACCACCCGAGAGTGCGCTTGGCTTGCGCTCGAGGTAGTCCTCGAGCCCAAGCGTCGCCGCCGCGACGGTCACCCGACGCCGCACCTCAGCCTTGTCGAACTTGCGCAGCTTGAGCCCGAACGCCAGGTTCTGCGCGACGGTCATGTGCGGGTAGAGCGCGTAGTTCTGGAAGACCATCGCCACGTCGCGGTCCTTCGACTGGACCTCGTTCACAACACGTCCGCCGATCGAGATCGTCCCTTCGCTGATCTCCTCGAGCCCGGCCACCATGCGCAGCGCGGTCGTCTTGCCGCAGCCCGACGGGCCGACGAAGACCATGAACTCGTCCTCCTTGATCTGGAGATCGAGTGAATCGACCGCGCGCGTTCCGTCGGGATAGACCTTCGAGACTTCGTGGAACTCAATCGCAGCCACGCCGGGCTCCTTTCACGAGGTTCTTGTCAGCCCTTGATCGCGCCGCCCAGGCCCGTCCCGCGAAGGAACGAGCGCTGGAAGATCAGGAATCCGATGATGGGAACGAGCGACGCGATGAACAGCGCCGCGAGGAAGACACCCAGCGACGTCTGCGACTGGATCTGCGGCAAGCGCACCGAGAGCGGCTGCTCATCGGGGTTCGTCAGTACGAGCAGCGGCCAGAGGAAGTCCTTCCAGGAGGCGAGCACCGCGAACACCGAGACGACGCCGAGGATCGGCTTCGACATCGGCAGCACGACGGCCCAGAACAGACGGAACGGGCCCGCGCCGTCGATGCGCGCGGCCTCGAAGATCTCGCGCGGCAGATTGTCGAAGAACCGCGACACGAGCACGACGTTGAACGCGCTCGCACCGGCGGGAAGCCAGACGGCCCAGTAGCTGTCGATGAGCGAGTGATGGATCAGCGGCGGGTGCACGATCTCGACGTACAGCGGCACGAGCAGCACGACCGCGGGGACGAACAGCGTCGTGAGCAGCAGCGCGGTGATCACCTTCGCGTACTTGGGCCGCAGCACCGAGAGCGCAAAGCCCGCAGTGGTCGCGACGAAGACCTGCGCGAACCACGAGCCGATCGCCAGCACGACCGTGTTCCAGAAATACTTGCCGACCTGAACGGTCGACCACGCCTCATGGAGGTTGCTCCAGGCGGTGCCGTGCGGGAACAGCGCCATCGGGAAGGAGATCGTGTCGTTCGTCGGCGTGATCGCCGACTTCGCAAGCCAGATCAACGGGCCGAGCCCGATCACGATCAGCCCGATGAGCAGGAGCACCTGCGCGCCGCCGAAGCCCCACCTGATCCGGGCGCGACGCCACTCGTCCGGCCCGATCAGGGCCGGGCCGCTTCCCTCGACGCTCCGCGCGCGGCGGCGGCCTGGAATGGAGATCACTTGGTGCTCCAGGAGCGCGTGAGCCGCAGGTAGATGAGCGAGAACAGCGCGAGGAACGCGGCAAGCATCAGGCTGAGCGCTGTTGCGCTGCCGTAGTCGCCGCCGAGCGAGTTGCCGAACGCGTAGTTGTAGATCATCAGCAGCACGGTGACGGTCGCGTTCGCCGGCCCGCCCGAGGTGAAGAGGTACGGCTCGAGGAACACCTGGGCGGTCCCGATGATCTGCAAGATCATCGTCAACAGCAGGACGCCGCGCAGCTGCGGGATTGTGATGTGCCAGATTTTCCGCCACAGCGAGGCGCCGTCGACGGACGCAGCCTCGTAGAGCTCGCGGTTCACTCCGGTCAGCGCGGCGAGATAGATGATCACCGTGCCACCGGCGTTGGCCCACGTCGACTCGAGCACGAGCGACGGCAGCGCCGTCTGCTGCGACTGCAGCCACGGGTACGGGCCGAGGTGGATCCAGCCGAGGATCGTGTTGAACACGCCCGTCGGGCTCGCGTCGTAGAACGTCTTCCAGAGCAGGACGGCGACGACCGGCGGAATCACGACGGGGAGGTATGCGAGCGCGCTGTAGACGCCGCGGAAGCGCCGCACCTCGCTCATCAGCACGGCGGCCACCAGGGGGACCGGATAGCCGAAGATCAACGCAAGTCCCGCAAACTCCGCGGTGTTCTCGACGGCCTTCGGCAGCACCGGGTCGTTGAGCACCGTTCGGAAGTTGTCGAGACCGACCCAGGTCGCGGGCGAGACGAAGTTCGTGTGCTGCACCGACATGATCACGGTGCGGACGATCGGATACCACGAGAACGCCCCGAAGACGAACAGCATCGGCAGCAGGAAGATCAGGGTCGCAAGCCCTCCACCCCGCACCCACGTGACCGGGGTGCGCCGGGCCCGCCGATATTCGCGCCCGCTCACGTCTGCAGGCTCGCTGCCCGACCAGTGCGCGTCAATGGGGTCAACCGTCGCCATGCAAAGCCTCCGTGGGGCCAATGGTTCGTACGGGCGGCCGGAGAGTGTCCCCGGCCCCGGCCGCCCGTACGAGGTTCAGCTACTTACCTGCGCTGATCTGCGCCTGTGCGGCGCTGTTCGCCTGGTCGAGCAACTGCTGGACGTTGGCGTTCTTGTCCGTGAGGACCGCCTGGACCGGTGCGTCGAGCACCTTGTACACGCTCTGCGTGGACGCAGCGGGCTCAGGAACCACCGTCTGGTTGTAGATACCGGTGGTGAACGGCTTGATCTGTGCCAGCGGCACGTTGATGTAGGCCTTGATCCAGCTGTTGGCGAGGTCGTACTGCGCCTTGTTGAAGAGGGGCAGTGCGGGAACGCCAACCGGCTGCTTCGACGCGACGAGCGTCTTGGCGTTGCGGATCGCCTGTGCCTTGTCCACGAGCGGGCGCTCGTAGAAGAAGTCGATCCACTTCACCGCGGCCGCGCGTGCGTCTGCGTTCGCGTCCGGCCGGACGGCAACCAGCGTGCCGCCGCCGAGAACGCCCGCGGTCTTGTTCTTCGCGAGCGGGATCGGCGCGAGGCCGTAGATGCTCGGATCGATGTTGCTGGCCGACACGAGGTTCGTGTAGACGTCCGAGCCGTTGATGTACATGCCGACGTTGCCTGCGGCGAACGCCTGGTTGATGTCACTCCACCCCATGTCGAAGTTGGAGCCCATCGTGTTGTCCGTCCACCGCATCTTCTTCAGCATGCTCAGCGCGGTGACGGCCTGGGGGCTGTTGAGCGTCGCCTTGGCACTCGTGCCCCGGCCGGTTTCCATCCGGCCGCCGAGCGCGTACACGAGCGTCGTGAAGACCCAACCGGCGCTGTTGTCGTCCTTCCCCATCTGCGCGTAGCCGGCCTTGCCGGTCTTCTGCGTGATCTGCCTGGCATAGGCCTGCACCTGCGCCCAGTTCGTCGGCGGCTTGTTCGGATCGAGCCCCGCAGCGGCGAAGAGCTTGCGGTTGTAATGCAGCGCCATCGCGTACGCACCCTTCGGGAGGGCGATGATCTTGCCCTTCGACGTGGTGGCTTCGGCGAGGACCGACTTGTTGTACTTCGAGTAGTACGGCAGTTTCTTGATCTCGGCGGTGAGGTCCGCCAGCTGGCCGTTGTCCCCGAGTGCCCGGGCATCCGTGAAGGGCACCTCGAACACGGTCGGGAGCGTCCCCGCGGCGAGCTTGGCCGCGAACGTCGGGCCGGTCCACTGGTATTCGATCGGCTTGACCTTGATCGACGGGTTGGCCTTCTGGAACGCCGCGACCTGGTTGTTGAACTGCTGAATCGCTTCCTTCGTGCTACCCGGGATCAGCGACACAACGCTGATCGTGGTCGTCTTGGTGGTCGCCGCGCTCGAGACCGAGCTTGCAAACACAGCGAGCAGGCTCGTCACGATGACGGCGAGGAGTGCTGTCATGCGAGTGGACTTCATCGTCCTTACCCCTTCCTGAGCACCGGGACTGTGCCCGATGCCGGCTGGTTTGACCTATCCGATGTGTCCGCGCGGGGCGACCTGACCCCGGACGGATATGGGTTCGTCTGGCCGTGGTTATTCGACTTCAGCCAGACCGTGCTGTCGCACGGAAGCGCACCTCCTTCGAGCTCATTGCTAGCGAGCAGTACGGTGGCACCGTCCGGCAGGTCGACCGGATCCGGGCCGAAGTTGACGAGACAGATGAAGTCCTCACCACGTGCAAAGGCGAGGACAGAGTCGGAAGATGGGTACCAGCGCAGGTCGCCGTCGCCGAGCACCGCAATCGTGCGGCGCAAGCGAAGGCCGGCGCGGTAGAGGTTGAGCATCGACGCCGGGTCCCCGGACTGGGCCTCGACGGTCAGCGGCGCCCAGTTGTCGGGCAGGTCGAGCCACGGACGGTCCGCGCCTTCGCCGCTGAATGCGAACGGCGGCCGCTGCCCCGCCCACGGAAGCGGGACGCGGCAGCCGTCGCGACCAGGATCGACTCCGCCGGAACGGAGCCACATCGGGTCCTGGCGTCTTTCGGCCGGGATGTCCTCGACCTCGGGCAGGCCGAGCTCCTCGCCTTGGTAGACGTACATCGAGCCCGGCAGCGCCATCGCGAGCAGTGCGGCCGCGCGGGCACGCCGCGTGCCCAGTTGAAGGTCGGTGGGCGTGCCTTCGCGCTTCGACTCGAACGCGAACGACGTGTCGTCGCGGCCGTAGCGCGTGACCGGCCTCGTGACGTCGTGGTTCGAGAGCACCCAGGTCGCCGGTGCGCCGACGGGAGCGTGGGCGGCTAGCGACGAGTCGATCGACGTGCGCATCGGGCCCGGCTCCCACGGGCACGCGAGAAAGTCGAAGTTGAACGCTGTGTGCAGCTCGTCCGGGCGAAGGTAGCGGGCGAACCGCTCCGCATCCGGCAGCCAGACCTCCCCGACGAGAACGCGCGGCTCGGCATAGCCGTCGGCGATCGCGCGCCAGCGGCGGTAGATCTCGTGCAGCTGGTCCCGGTCGGTGTACGGGTGCTCGCCGGGCGCCGTCTCCTCGGTCTCCTCGCTGAGCGCCGGGTCTTTGACGAGCAGCGCGGCGGAGTCGATCCGCACGCCTGCGACCCCGCGGTCGAACCAGAACCGAAGCACGTCCTCGTGCTCGATCCACACGTCGGGATGCGTCCAGTTGAGGTCGGGCTGCTCTGGAGCGAAGAGGTGCAGGTACCAGTCGCCGGGTTGACCGTCGGCGTTTAGGCTCCGCGTCCACGCGGACCCCCCGAAGATCGACTGCCAGCTGTTCGGCGGCAGCTCCCCGTCGGCGCCCTTGCCGGGGCGGAACCAGAAGCGGTCGCGCTCGGGCGAGCCGGGCGGCGAGGCGAGCGCCTCCTGGAACCAGGGGTGCCGGTCGGAGACGTGGTTCGGGACGATGTCGACAATCGTGCGGATCCCGAGCGCGTGTGCCGCGGCGATCAGGTTCTCGGCCTCCTCGAGCGTGCCGAAGGCGGGATCGATCGACCGGTAGTCCGAGATGTCGTAGCCGCTGTCAGCGAGCGGCGAGGGGTACCACGGGTTGAACCAGAGGGCGTCCACGCCGAGGTCGTGCAGGTACGGCAGCTTGTCGAGCACGCCCGCCAGGTCGCCCATCCCGTCGCCGTTCCGGTCGGCGAAGCTCCGGACGTACACCTGGTAGACGACCGCGTCCCGCCACCAGTGGTCCTCGACGACCGATTCAGCCTGCGGTTCGACCGCCGCCGTTGTCTCAACGTGCGTCACGAGGCGTGACAATCGCACATTTGACAATCGAATGCAAGAGTCAGACGAAATCTTGCATCTTTTCGACTTTCTAGGTCAGATCGGCCAGATCGTTACCAGGCTGACGCAGCCCGACAACCGCATCGCGCGGCCCTCCTAGACGCCGACAGCGAGCTTGACGGGCGCTGCGGCGGTGGAGCCGCGGGCGACGATCTCGGGCTCGAAGAAGAGCTCTTCGGCCGAGACCTCCGCGCCCTCGATCTGGCTCACGAGCATGGCGACGGCCGCACGGCCGATCGCCTCGATCGGCTGGCGGACCGTGGTCAGCGGGGGATCGGTGCAGCTCATGAAGGCGGAGTCGTCGTAGCCGACGACCGAGATGTCGGCAGGCACCGAGAGCCCGGCGCGCCGCGCGGCGCGGATCGCGCCAAGCGCCAGCGGATCGCTGGCGCAGACGATCCCGGTCGCCCCCGCCCTGATCAGCCGGGTTGCGGCGGCGTGTCCGCCCTCCAGGGAGAACATCGTCCGCTCCACGAGCTCGGCGTCCGGCGAGCTGCCCACGGTCTTCGTGGCCACGTCCTCGAATGCGGCCAGCTTGCGGCGCGAGGGGACGTGGTCGGGCGGCCCGAGGATCAGCCCGATCCGTTCGTGACCGAGCGAGGCCAGGTGGCCGTAGGCCTGCTCCATCGCCGCGGCGTCGTCGGTCGAGACGCGGGGAAAGTCGAGGTGGTCGGCGGCGGCATTGACGAGGACGACCGGCAAGCGCAGCTTCAGCAGGCGCAGGTAATGCTCGTGCGGCGCATCCGCCTCTGCGTACTGGCCGCCGGCGAAGATCATTCCCGAGACCTGGCGCTCGAGGAGCATCTCGACGTACTCGGCCTCGGACATGCTGCCGGTGCGGGTGCAGAGCACGGCGTTGAACCCACGCTGCGCGAGCGCACCGCCCACGACATCGGCGAGCGCCGGGAAGATCGGGTTCTGCAACTCCGGCACCACGAGCCCGACCATTCGCGCCCGCCGCACCCGCAGGTGCGTCGGCCGCTCGTAACCGATCACATCGAGCGCGGTGAGCACCGCGGCGCGCGTCGCGTCAGAGATCCCCGGCTTCCCGTTCAGCACGCGGCTGACGGTCGCCTCGCTGACGCCGGCCTGCTTGGCTACGTCTGCAAGATTGCGCGCCACGTTGCAACTATACGACACGGCCTTGCAATTCCTGCCGCGGCCGAACGTTGTCAGCCGGTGATTGTCACAGGCGTGCCAGGCCCGATGCGGACGACGAGCCACCGCATGACGGCGTCGTCGAGCCGGATGCAGCCGTGCGAGACGGCCGTGCCGGGCACGCCGCCGACGTTCGAGAGCCCGTGCAGCGCGATCTGACCCGGACCGCCGTCAAACTCCTGCAGCACCTCCGACCGCGCGCTCAACGCGAGCGCGAACGGCGCGCCGACGTCGTTCGACCGCAGGGCGATCGACTCCTCGACGAAGAACTCACCCGCAGGCGTGGGCGTCGAGGCCTTTCCCACGACCGCGTCGAACACGCGCACGAAGCGGCCGGAGCGATAGACGGACACCCGCCGGCGGGAACGGTTGACGACCAGGTGCCAGTTCGTGGCCCAATGGAGCGTCCCCTTGTCGGCGATCCAACCGGTGTGGCCGTTCGGACGCCCGGGCAGCCGAACCTTCAACCACAGGCCGCGATGTGCAAGCACCGGCAGCACCGTGCGGTCGTGCGTGATCGGCGTGACCGCCGGTACGACACCGAGCTCCGCTGAGCGGGCAGTGGGCGCAGCTCGCACGTGATGCGTGCTGAGCAGCGCCGCGAGCTCTTGCGTTCGCTGCACCGCGACGACGCTCGCCGACGGCGCGCCGGTCGCGGTCAGCGCAACCAGTGCCAGCCACGCGACGAGCAGGGCGAGCGGGCGCCGACGGCGCCCGCTCCCGATCCCCGTGCTCTCGTTCAACCGGTG
>DATBDB010000135.1:0-11933 GCA_036270155.1 Gaiellaceae bacterium | reverse complement strand
GCGGTTCTTTGCCAACGGGATGCTGATGAACGTACTCGCCTCGATGCAGGCACCGGCTGAGGACTGGGGCCGGCGGCTTCTCGAGGGGTGCAAGGACGGGATGGAGCCGTAGGCTCCCCCTTTTTTTCGGAAGGAGGTAAGTAATGACTCACAAATCAACAACGAACATCTGGTGGACATTCGCGATCACGTCGCTCGCCCTCTTCATGGTCACGCTCGACAACCTCGTCGTGACCACGGCGATCCCGGTGATCCGCCAGGACTTGCACGCCGGACTGAGCGGTCTCGAGTGGACCGTTAACGCCTACACGCTCGTTTTCGCCGTCCTGCTCCTGACAGGGGCCGCGCTCGGCGACCGGTTCGGGCGCAGGCTCGTCTTCTCGATCGGAATCGGCATCTTCACCCTGGCGTCCGCCGCGGCGGCACTTGCGCCGTCGATCGGCGCGCTCGACGCGGCGCGTGCCCTGCAAGGCCTCGGCGGTGCGATCGTCCTGCCGCTGACGCTGACGATCCTCTCCGCAGGCGTGCCCGAGAACCGCCGCGGCGTCTTCCTCGGCGCGTGGGGCGGCATCAGCGGCCTGGCGGTCGCGTTCGGACCGCTCGTCGGCGGCGCCGTCGTCAGCGGCATCTCCTGGCACTGGATCTTCTGGCTCAACGTGCCGCTCGGCCTTGTGCTGATCCCGCTCGCGTTGCTGCGCCTCGACGAGACGAAGGGCCCGTTCGGCAAGGTTGACCTGCCCGGCCTCGGTCTCGCGAGTGCCGGTCTCTTCGGAATCGTCTGGGGCCTCGTCCGCGGCAACTCGGTCGGCTGGGGCTCGACGGAGATCGTCGGCGCGCTTGTCGCAGGCGCACTGCTCGTCGCGGCGTTCGTCGCCTGGGAGCTGCGGGCCGAGAACCCAATGCTGCCGATGCGCTTCTTCCGCAACCGCACCTTCGCGCTCGCGAACGTGGCCTCGATGCTGATGAGCTTCGGCATGTTCGGCTCGGTCTTCCTGCTGGCGCAGTTCTTCCAGACGGTTCAGGGCTACTCGCCGTTCGGCTCCGGGCTGCGCATCCTCCCGTGGACGGCGATGCCGATGATCGTCGCACCGATCGCAGGCGCGCTTTCCGACCGCATCCCGGCCCATCGCATCATCGGCACCGGCCTCGCACTGCAGGCGATCGGGCTCGCCTGGATCGCTGCGGTCTCGACGCCAACGACGCCGTACATCGACCTCGTCGCGCCCTTCGCGCTGTCGGGGATCGGCATGGGCCTGTTCTTCGCGCCGATCGCGAACCTCATCCTCGGTTCGGTGCGCAATGTGGAAGAGGGTCAGGCGTCGGGCGCGAACAACGCCATTCGTGAGCTCGGCGGCGTCTTCGGCGTTGCGGTTCTTGCATCGGTGTTCTCGCAGTACGGCGGGTACTCCAGCGGCACGGCGTTCGTCGACGGCATGACGCCGGCCGTGTACGCGGGCGCCGCGGTCGTTGCGCTCGGCGCGTTGGCGATGTTCGCGATCAAGCGCCGCCCGAAGGGCAACGTCGTCGAGCTCGAGCCGGCGTACGAAGCGGCCGCCTGAACCACGCTACGAACCGAGGTCGCGGTCGCCTGAAGGACGGCCGCGACCTCCGTTCGCTCAGAGCTTCAGACGAAACGCACGGGTCGTTGTTCCACCGCCGGGGCGTGCCACTGCGATTCGCGCCACCAGGCCCTGGCGGATGTGCGCCGGCCAGCGGAACCTGACGACCGCCGAGGTGCGTGGCAGTACCTTGCGCCGCGGCACCCGGAACCGTGCGACGGCCCGACCGCGCCGCAGCAGCGTGACCCCCAGTTGGGCGCCGCCGATCGACTCGATCACGTCGCCTCGGTTCGCGACCGTCACCAAGACAACACGGCCACGCTTGCCCGGCAAGTGCCTGACGCGGGCCGCAATCACCTCGACGCGCCGGGTCATCCGACCCGCCACGCGCACCGTCACGACGAGCCCAACGCGCATCTCGACCGCGATCGCAGTCTTCGAAGGTGCCGTCGCGGTCACGAGCACGATCGCGCTGTGGTCGCCGGGCCGGGCCTTCGCCGGGCGGCGCGACCTCACGACGAAGGTTGCTCCGTGTCTCCCCGCGGAGATCGTTTGCGGGCGCACGGTGAGCCACGGCCCCGCATCGCGCAGTGCGGTGATCCGCGGCCGGCCGCGGGCGTCGAGCGCGAGCCCGGCAACGGTCGCGCGCAGGAGGAGGCGGCGTCCGCCGGTACCGCCGACGCGCACCGTCGCCTTCTCGCCGGCGGCGAGTGTGACGTGAGCAGGCGAGACCGAGAGCGCGAGGCGCGCAGGCGCGGCGCCGCTCCCGGTGGAGAGCGCGGCCGCGGTCAGCGCGATCGCGGCAATCACCCGATTGTTCCGCCGATCAGCGTGTAGACGACGGTCGCCGAGTACTGCCCCGGCGCGACTGCGGGCACGGGCGCGTTGAACGCGATGCTCGTCGGCCAGACATCGCCGCCGGTCGCACTCCGTGCCGCGCTCGTGCCGAGCAGCGCCTCGGAGGCCGGCGCGAGGGCGACGAGCGCTCCCCCTGCGAAGAGCGCCGACAACTGTGTGCCGACCGGCGCCGACGCCGTGATCGCGAGCGGGAGGTCGGCGGGCGCGAACGCCGTGCGGCGGACGCTGAGCGCGTAGCCGGCGGTGTCGCTGCTCGTGACGGTGACGCGCTCGCTCACGGGCGCGGGTCGGTCGCCTGTCGCAACGGTCCCGAAGCTGACCGTCGTCCGCTCGAGCGAGAGCGAGATGCTCGACTGGACGTTGACGCTGACTGCCACCGATTGCGACGAGGTGGCGGCACCCGAACCGCCGCCACCAGCTGCACAGGTCGCGGCGGCCGCGGCGGAGTTGTGCGGCGCGGCGGCCTCCGCCGTGAAGTCGGCCGCGTTCGCATCGGTGTCGGTGCAGCCTCCCGCAGCGCGCGTGGCGGCGGTGGTGTTCGTGAGCGCCGGCGCGGCCGCGGTCTCGTAGTCGGTCGCCGTGCCGTAGCCAAGGAGGTCGTGCACCGCGGCGACCGCCGAGCAGCTTCCCGCCGACGCACCACACGTGAGGGCGGCGGAGGCGTGCACGAGGGCCACCTTGCCGCCACTCGTCGAGAGGTTGGTGGTGTCGGTCGCGTCGGGGACAGGGAGCGCCAGCCCGACCGCGCCTCCGGATGCAAACTGAACGAGGTACCGGCGCCCGGGCGCGAGCACTCCTGCGAGTGGTGTCGGTGACCAGGTGGTGCCGTTGGCCGTCGCGTACTGCACCGACCACCCCGACAGGTCGATCGTCGAGGCGCCGCGGTTGAAGAGCTCGACGTAGTCGTTCGCATAGGCGGCGCCGGCGTTTCCTCCGCCTGCGAACACCTGGCTGATGACGAGGTCGGTGGAGCTGCTGTGCGCGGCGGGAGCCGCCAGCAGCACGGCGGCGAGCATGACGATCGAGATGAGGCGTGTGCTTTGCATGTGTGCATCCGTAGTACCGCGGCGTGGCGCCGCGCGAAAGTGTCCTTTTGCGCTTGGCGCGCTTTTGTTGCGAAGACGTTGCGAAGACGTTGAAGCTGGGCGGCGCGAACGGCCGACCCCCTATCGTTCGCCGCCTGCTGGGTCGGAAGTTCAGACGTGAGTGGGTCGTGTAGGCGCTCGTTTCCTTGACGGTGTTCGCCCCGATGCACGGAGCCGACGCGCAGGACGAGTCGCGGCTCGCGTTGACGCGCGCGCTCGTGACCGACGGCACGACGCACATCGACCGCTGGAAAAACACCCAGGTTCGCGCGACCTCTTGATCGGCTGGCTCGACAACAACCTCCTCCGCCTGCACACGCTGCCGATCACGGTCTGGTCGGAAGCCGGTTTCGGTCGCCTGACCGGCGTGGTGCTCGTGTTCGTGACGGCGGAGCTGGCGTTCCTTGCCGCGGTGCTCCCGCCTACTCGAAGCGCAGCCGAGTCGTAGTCGCCGCAACGGCGGCTGCGACCACGGCGAGCGCGACGAAGCTGACGCGCAGGCTCGTCGCCTGCGCGATGCCGCCGACGAGCGGCGGCCCGATCAGCAGCCCGAGGTAGCCGATCGTCGTGACTGTCGCAACGGCGCTCCCCGCGTCGGGACGGCGGCCCGCGATACCGAACACGATCGGCGCAGTGAGCGAGATGCCCGCGCCGGCAAGCGCAAAGCCAACGAGGCCGACCGGCGCGTTCGGCGCCGCCGCCACGATGCAGCAGCCCACAGCCGAGAGCGCCGCGCCGCCACCGAGCAGCAGGCGGTCCGAGAAGCGATGCAGCGCCTGGCCGGAGAACCGCCCCAGCGCCATCGACGCACCGAAGATCCCGGGCCCGAGACCGCTGACAGCCGGGTGCGCGTGCAACTGGCGCTCGAGGAAGAGCGCGCTCCAGCTCTCCGTCCCGCCTTCGACGATGAACGCCGCCGCGCCGAGGAAACCGATCGCCAGCAGGCCGCGCGCGATCCGGATCCCCTTCACGGGCTCCGAGTGCACGCGCGCGTCGTCGGTGATCACGGTCAGGCCCGCGAGCGCGACACACAGAGCGACCGTGAGGAGAATGGGCTCGCGGCCGACGCCCGCGCCGCGCGCGAGACCCGCGCCGACCGCGCCGACGAGAACGCCGACGGAGTAGATGCCGTGCGCCATCGGCATCAGGCGCGCGCCGGTCTCGCTCTCGATGCGCCCGACGTTCGCGTTGATCGCGACGTCGACGAGCCCCGAGCCGATGCCTGCGAACGTCAGCGCGAGGATCAGTGTCGGCAGGGAGGTTGCGAGCCCGGGCAGCGTCGTCGCGATCGCGAACACGCCGCAGCCGATCGCGACCGCACGCGCACCGAACCGATCGACGGCGGGCGCAGCGAGCAGGAACATCGCCGGGATCGAGCCGATCGAAACGAAGAGCATCGCGATACCGAGCGCGCCCTTCGATGCGCCGGTCGCCTGCTGCACGCTCGGGAGCACGGCCGCCCACGCGCCCCAGAAGCTTCCGAGCACGAGGAAGCCGGCCAGCGTCGGCCCGCGCTTCGGCAGGGCGTCAGTCATCGCGCCTCTCAGGCCGAATACGGTTGCCACGCCGCGCAGGCGTCGTCCCACCAGCGGCGGCCGGCGTCGAGCCCGTCGGTGATTCCGGCTGCTTCGGCACGGAAGGCACGTGCCTGATCAGACCACATGCCAGTCCTCGGGGAGCGGGAGCGGCTGCCACTCCGCGGGCGGGCGCCAGTTCTCCCAGCCGGTCGGCCACGGCCGCTCGGCGATCACGCGCTCGCCCTCGGTACGCACCTCCGCTGCGGCTGCGTCGTCGAGGACGCCGAGCTCGATCGCGCGCGCGAAGTCGTCCTCGTCCTTCCAGGCCCAGGTTCCGTTCGGGTCGACGGTGACGTCGAGCGCGAAGTCGGTCGTGTCGAAGAACGAGCCGTGGACCCGAAGTGGCGCCTGGAGGTTCACGTACCAGCCTCGGAAGGTCCAGTCCTCGTCCCAAAACAGCTCGACGGTGTGAGCATCTCCGGCGCGCATGAAGCGCAGCACGTGTGAGCGGTTCCAGACGTGGTCGAAGGCCGGTGCATCTGTGACCCAGGAGTCGAGGTAGCTCTTCCCGAGGACACGCTTCATCAGCTTGCCGCGCGATCCCGGCTGCACGTAGATCCCGTGCCGCCCGTTCCATTCGCCGGCGTAGTGATGGGGCCAGCACCAGCGCACGTTGTCCCGGTAGATGCTGCGCAAAAGCACTGGGTTGCCTGCCCGCACGCGGGCGACTTTAGGGAGCGCGGGTTAGCGTCGTGTGAGGCCGGTGTTCGGAGGCTTCTTCTGTCAACCGGCGCTGCGTAGACGGACGACGCCATTGGTGCGCCAGAGCGCCAGTGCAGCGTGACCGCCGGCGCTTCCCTCTCCGACGTCCGTGGACTTCAGGAGGGAGACGCGGACACCTTTGATCGCGATCCGGCTGTCCACGACGACATATCGCGACCGGATGGCGGTCCCGCCTCGGAGGACAGTCCCGTCCGCGCCGAGGTTGAACGCCTCGGTGGCCAGTCCTCTGCTCGGATTGTCGGTCCCGATGTGACCCACATTGGTGATGCGCGAGTTGAAAAGCTCCGTGTACACCGACATCGGTCCCACGCTCGCAGCGGGGTGAGCTGCTGGACAGCTCGGCGCCGAACAGTCGATCCACAAGAGCGTCGCGTGCGCGTGGGCAGGAAGGGCGCGATCGACCCACTGATAATTCGCCGTCTGTGATCTCGGAACGTCCGTGTGGTAGTCGCTCGCGCTCGCGACTCCCACCGTTGCGAGGACGAATGTCGCGATCAGGAGAGTTGTTGAACGTGCAACGACGAGCACGATCGCACCAACCGTCACTGCGACAACGATCATTGTGTGTGGAGCGAGCCAGCCGGGCCCCAGCCGCGTCCAGTACTTGAGGCTCAGGGCGTCGAATGAGCTTCCCTCAAGGGTGCCTGCGGGCATCAGTAGCGCAAGGCCGATGGAGGCGGCCAGGGTCGCGGCAAGCATGCGTCGGCTCGCCGGAAACGCTCTCGCCGCCCACGCGAGTGCGCAGATGAGCAGCAGTGGCACGACATAAAAGAGGTTGCGCTCGTGAACGGTCCCGAGTCCATACGTGCTCTCGGACAACACCACGACCGTGACGAGCAGCGCCAGCGTTGACGAGACAGCGGCGGCAGCGAGCGCCTGCTCCGAAGCCGTGTTCCCGCGGCGCAGAAGCGCGGCCGCCCCCAACGGCGAAGCGGCAGCAACGAGAATGCCTACTCCAAGCGATAGGGAGGTGACGTTCGCGGCTGCCCAGAGGAGGAGGCCGTGTGGGTGCCACCACCCTCTCAACAAGACTCCGTACGCCCCGAAGGGATGCCACGCGCCGCTCGTTGCCGCAGCGATGGCCAGAACCCCCCCGGCGCAGGCGACGAGCCAGGTGAACGCGAACGACTTGACCGCCGCTCGAACGGAGCCCTGCGCAGCGCCGTACAGGAGAACAGCAAGTCCAATAGCAGGAAACAGCACTGCAGCTTGTGCCCGCACCGCGAATGCGAGCGCGCCGACGAGCAAGAGGATCAATTGACGTCGACGCGTCGGGCGTTCGAGTGCGCGCACCAACGCAAGGACGAACCACAGAAAGACCGGATAGAACACCGCCTCGGTCATAACAAACCGTGCGTACACCATCCACGGAACCGACACCGTGAGTGCCGAGACCGCCAGCGCCCACGAGCGAGGAAGGGCTCGTCGCGCGAGGAGGTACGCCGGGAATGCCGCGCTTGCCATGGCGGCGCTGTTCATGAGTTGAATCAGGTGATACGCACCGATCTGGTTCGGCGCGAGCAGATAAGCGATTGCGTCAAACGCGGGCACGGCGATGCCGTAGTGCCCCTGAACCGCACCATGTTCCGCGAGCGTGCGGGCCGCCTCCATGTAGATGAGCTCGTCGGAGAAGACTTGCGGGAGCGTCAGGGCTCGACCGGCCAGGTACCACATGCTTGCCGCGATCACTGCGACGGCCAGGACCGCGGCGCCCCATGGAACGGTTGCCATCCGCGTCGCGAACACCTCCCGAGATCCGGCCCAGCCGCGTCGGGCGGTCCTCCGAAAGAGCGACGAGCTGCCCCAAAGAGTTGCGATGACGGCGATGCCGACCACCATGACTCTCATGAGGCCAAGCACCGCAGATGTCCGGAGAGGCGCACACGGCGAACATCAGAGAGGCCCATCCGCGGGTTAGTGTCCGGTCAATGGACGTGTCAATCGTTGTCACCGTGCTGAACGAGGAAGGTGCCGTCGACGAGCTGTACCGGCGCGTCTCCGCCTCGTTGAACACCAGCGAGTGGGAGGCGATCTTCGTCGACGACGGCTCGACCGACGGCACGTTCGGGCGCCTGCGCGCGCTGCACGAGCAGGACCCGCGTGTGCGCGTCGTGCGCTTCAAGCGCAACTTCGGCCAGCACCCCGCGATGCATGCGGGGCTCGTCCGGGCCCGCGGCGACCGGATCGTGACGATGGACGGCGACCTGCAGAACGAGCCCGAGGACATTCCGAAGCTGCTGGCCGCGCTCGAGCATGCCGACGTCGCGTCCGGCCGCCGCATCGCGCGCCGCGACTCGCCCGGCCGCACGATGCCGAGCCGCGTAATCAACGGGCTCCTCCGCCGTTTCACCGGCGTCACGATCGCCGACTTCGGCTGTGCGTTCAACGGCTACCGCCGCACGGCGATCGAGCCGATGCTCGGCTCGATCGGCCGCCAGAAGTTCACGAAGGCGCTCGTGCTCTCGAGCGGCGTCTCCGTCGAAGAAGTCGACGTCTCGCACGCGCCGTCGAGCTCGGGCTCGCGCTACTCGCCCGTGCGGCTCGTCCAGCTCGCGCTGCACGTCGTCGCGGGCTTCTGGCCGCAGCCCGTCCAGTGGATCGGGGTCACGTTGGGCATCGTCTGCACGCTGGCCTCGGCCGCAGTCGGGATCTACGGCGTCGCGTACTGGATCCTGAACAGCAACTTCCCGGGGCCGCTCTTCGCCGGAGCAGGCATTGTTCTCGTCCTTGGCATCCAGGGCTTCGTCCTGGCGCTGATCGGCGAGTCGCTGGGACGGGTCCAGCGGGACGTCGAGGGTAGGCCGCTGTACACGATCGAGGAGGAGCTTTGAGCCGTAAGCGCGTGCTGGTGACCGGTGGGGCGGGGTTCATCTCGTCGAACTTCATCCGCCACCTGCTCGAGGAGACCGACCACGAGGTCGTGACGCTCGACGCGCTCACCTATGCCGGCAACCTCGAGAACCTCGCCGACGTGATGAGCCACCCGCGGCTCTCGTTCGTCCACGGCGACATTCGCGACGCAGGGCTCGTGCGTGAGCTAATCGAGGGCGTCGACGTGATCGTCAACGCCGCCGCCGAGTCGCACGTCGAGAAGTCGATCGAGCACGGCGCCTCCGAGTTCGTGACCACGAACGTCGAGGGCACGCAGATCCTGCTCGACGCGATCCGCGTCACGCCCGTCGAGCGCTTCATCCTCATCTCGTCGTCCGAGGTGTACGGCACGGCCGAGAGCGCGCCGATGGACGAGGAACACGCGCTCAACCCGCGCTCGCCGTACGCGGCGACGAAGGCCGGCGCCGACCGCCTCGCGTACTCGTACTGGACGACGTACGACCTGCCGATCGTGATCGTGCGCCCCTTCAACAACTACGGCCCGCGCCAGCATCCGGAAAAGGTCGTGCCGCGCTTCATCACGCAGGCGCTCGCCGACGAGCCGCTGACCGTGCACGGCGACGGTCACGCCTCGCGCGACTGGCTCTACGTCGGGGACGACGCGGAAGCGATTCAGGCCGTGATCGACGCACCGATCGAGACGATCGCCGGCGAGGTGCTGAACATCGCGACCGGCATCGACATCTCGGTCGCCGACATCGCAGGGCTCGTGCTCGACGCTTTCGGGAAGCCGCCCCATCTCGTCCGCCACGTTCCGGAGCGGCTCGGCCAGGTCGACCGGCACATCGGCTCGACCGACAAGGCGGAGCGGCTGCTCGGCTGGACGGCGCGAACGGGCTTCGAAGAGGGCCTGGAGCGCACCGTCGCGTGGTATCGCGACAATGAGGCGTGGTGGAGAGCGATCCTCGGTCGGGAATCCCGCGCCTACTCGTCCTAGGGGCCGGCCCCGCTCAACTCGGTTTGCTCGAGGCGGCGCGTGCGCGCGGCCTCTGGGTCGCCGTCGTCGACCGCGATCCGAGTGCGCCTGGATTCCATCTCGCCGATCGCCGCTGCATCCTCTCGACCGAGGACGAGCCTGCGATCGAGCGGCTCGTCGGTGCGCTGGGGATCGACGGAATCATCTCGCCGGGCACGGACTTTCCGGTCGGCGTCGCGGCGCGGATCGCCGAGCGCACCGGGCTGCCACATCCGATCTCGCCCCAAACGGCCGTGCTCGCGACGAACAAGCTGCGCCAGCGCGAGCGGCTCGGCGAGGCAGGCGTGCCGCAGCCCCGCTCGTGGGTCGTCGGCTCGGCGGACGAGCCGCCCGCGGTTGACGGACCGGTGGTCGTGAAGGCACCCGACCGGCAAGGCCAGAAGGGACTGACGCTCGTCGTCGACCGGGGGGCGCTCGTGCCGGCGATCGAGACGGCGCGAGTTGCCGCCCGCAGCGGCGTCGCCCTCGTCGAGGAGCTTGTCGACGGCCCGGAGGTGACCGTCATCGGCTTCTCGATCGACGCCACGTTCACCGCGCTGGCGGTCACCGACCGCATCACGGCCGAGTTGCCCGCCTTCGGTGTCGCTCTGGCCCATGTCTGGCCGAGCAATGTCCTGGACGGCCATGTCGGGGGACAGCCCTTAGACGTCGCCGAAGCGGCCGTGTCCGCGCTGGGGATCGAGAACGGACCGTCCTACACGCAGCTGCGCATCGGGCCTGACGGACCGCAGGTCATCGAGGTTGCAGCGCGGCTCGGCGGTGGCCACGACGCGGAGCTCGTCCAGGCGGTGTTTGGCGTCGACCTCAACGGGCTGGCGCTCGATGCGGCGCTCGGGAACGAGTTTGTGTTGAGTCAACACAAACCTCGGGTCGGCGGCGCCGCGACGCGCTTCCTCGTGGCTCCGCCCGGTGTCCTCGAGCGCGTGGAGGTGCCTGAGGGAATCGAGGCGCGGATCTACCGCGAGCCCGGCTTCGTCTTTACCCCGCTCCGGCGCGGCGGCGACCGTGCCGGCGCAGTGTTCGCCGTGGGCGATTCCCGTGAGGAAGCCCTGGCGCGGGCAGACGCGGACGCGGAGGCGATCCGCTTTCACGTCGGCGACGCCCTCGCGCAGGTAGCGAAGTAGGGAGGCCGCGGCCCACTTGATGCCCGCGTTGCCGTGTAAGTCCGCGATGCTAAAACGCTGTCTAGCTGACCAGCGTCGCGGCAAACTCGAGTTTCAAGGTTTCACGCCGTCAATCAACCGGGGCCGTATCCCCTGAGGCCGTAGTGGACGAAGTCGGCCAAGACACGTCCACTCACTTGAACCGGGATTGCAGGCGTCTTGCCCGGCCACATCACGGATTCGGCCTGGATTCGGAGAGTCCGGGCCGCCTGTTCGTCGGCGGTCGCTTGATCCGGGAGCTGTTTGCGTCGAGCATCGAGTGCGTCGAGCGCAGCGATCGCTGCCCGCGCCCAGAGGTTTGTCCCGTCGAGCCACGGACTGGCTTCGGTGATGAAGGGCAAGTCCCAGAGGCGATCACGAAGGATCGACGTGGAGTCCCGGACGCTGCGGAGGACTTGAGCCAGCGTCGGCACAGCTGAGGGGTCACCTGCAGCCCATTGAGTCCAAAAGGTCGCCGTGGCTTTCGAAAGGATGGGCGCCGGGAGAGGATCGAGGGGCGTGGAGTAGTTGGCGCCTGCAAACCATCGCAACGCGGCGAGGGTCTTCGCGTCTCCACGGGAGAACTCGCGAAGGCTCGCCTCCCATGATCGAGCGCTGTCGTACGCAGCCGCGTTCCACGCGTAGTCGGCCACCGTGAACAGGCCGATCTTCGAAGCTTCTGGCTCACCCATGGGAACGACGGTGACGCCCATTGCCGAGTCGGTCAAACGCGAGTCGCGTCCCTCATATGCACCAAGGACGAGATTCGGGATGTAGTCGTTGGCGAAGTAGTTGTCCCAGACCAAAAGGGGGTGTGCGTACAGCTGTCTTGCCGTTGCAGCTTCGCGGCCCGAGATCGTGACCGAAACGCCGTACCTCCCCGTCCATTGGACGACGACATCCGCGTGGAGGGCCGCGGCCAGCGTCCGCTTGAAGGGCGTCTCGTCGATTCCCTTGTAGTCGGTCGGGACGGCGATAAGTGGCATCGAGCCTGGCAGGCGTGCAACGAAGTCGTCGACACGGTTGAGTAGGTACGCCTGTGCCGAGGCGAGTGCTGAATCGCCGGTTCCGAATCTCTGCCGATCGGAGTCGCACGCGGGTCGTTGTGGATCGATGTCGTC
>DATBDB010000134.1:0-20796 GCA_036270155.1 Gaiellaceae bacterium | reverse complement strand
CAGGGCACGCCCGTCGAGGTGATGGGCCGGTTGATCCACAATTCGTTCTATCCGGAGCTGTGGGCCGTGCGGAACGATCTGACGCAAATGAACCTGCCCGAATGAGATTCCGGGGCGTCGCACTCGGCTGCGGGAACTTCGGCGGGGTCGGCTCGTCCCCGGAGTTCTTCGGGCAGGGCATCTCTCACCAAGAGGCGTTCGCGATCATGGATCGCGCTTGGGCGTCGGGCATCCGCTGGTTCGACACCGGCGATGCCTACGGCGGCGGCAGGAGCGAGTCCTGGATCGGCGAGTGGTGCCGCGACCGCAACGCGTCGCCGACGATCACCACCAAGGTCTTCCACTCGACGACCGGGACGCCCGGCGACACCGGGCTCGCGCCCGACCGCATTCGGCGGCAGGTCGAGTCGAGCCTCGAGCGGCTCAGGATCGACCGCATCGATCTCTACCTCGCGCACGAGCCGGATCCGGCGACGCCGATCACCGAGACGATCGCCGCCTTCGAGGCGCTGCGGTCAGAAGGGTTGATCGCGACGTGGGGGCTCAGCAACTACGACCGGACCGGGGTCGAGGAGGCGGTGTCGCACGGTCAGCCGGCGCTGCTCCAGAACTCGTTCTCGCTGCTCGACCGTGCCGACGCAGACGACATCGTCCCGTTCTGCACCGAGCACGGCATTGCGTACGTTCCCTTCGGCCCGCTTTCGGGCGGCTGGCTGACCGGGAAGTACCGCCGCGGGGAGCCGTACCCGGAGGGCTCACGCATGACGCTGCGACCGGGGCCGTACGAGCGGCTCGTCGACGACCAGGTGTACGACGGGCTCGACAAGTTGCGCGAGGAAGCCGACGCGCGTGGAGTCGACCTGCCGACACTCGCGTTCGCCTGGGTGCTTGCGCGCGTCGACGGTGCGGTCTGCGGGCCAAATCGCGCCGAGCAGCTCGACCCGATCCTGGCGGCCCGCGAGCTCGAGCTTTCGTCCGACGACGTCGATCGCATCGGAGGGTTCTTCACGTGACGGTTCGCATACTCGACGAGCACCAGGTTCGGCAGCTGCTGCCGATGGACGAGTGCATCGAGGTGATGGCCGCGGCGCTCGGATCGCTCGCGCGCGGCGAGGTGCACAACCCGCTGCGCTTCGTCGTGCGGCCGCCCGACGCGCCGAGCCTGATGGGGCTGATGCCCGCCTACCGCGGTAGCGAGGCGCCGCTCTGGGGGCTGAAGTCCGTGGTGATCGCACCGGCGAACGCCGCTCGCGGGCTCGATCTGCACCAGGGCTTCGTCGCACTCTTCGACGGCGAGACCGGCGAGACGCGCGCGATCATGAACGCGGGCGGCATCACCGCCGTGCGCACAGCCGCAGTTACCGGTGTCGCGACGCGGCTCCTCGCACGTGAGGGCGCGCGGACGCTTGCGATCCTCGGCGCTGGGATTCAAGGCAAGGCGAACCTCGAGGCAATGCGCGCGGTGGGCAACTTCGATCGCGTGCTCGCGTGGAGTCGGACGTCCGGCCGTGTTGCGGCTGAGCTCGATGGCGTGGAGGAGGTCGCAACCGTCGAGGAGGCGGTGCGCGACGCCGACGTCGTTGTCACCGCAACGTCGGCTCCAGAGCCCATCCTCCGGCGTGAGTGGTTGAAGGCCGGTGCGCACGTGAATGCGGTCGGCTCGAGCATCCCGACCACGCGCGAGCTCGACACGCAGACGATGGCCGACGCCGCGCTGTTCGTCGACCGGCGCGAGTCGACGGTCAACGAGGCCGGCGACTTTTTGTTCCCGCAGCGCGAGGGCGCGATCGGGCCCGACCACATCCGTGCCGAGCTCGGCGAGCTGCTGATCGGTTCCGCGGAGGGTCGGCGCTCCGACGAGGAGCTGACGGTGTTCAAGTCCCTCGGGCTCGCCGTCGAGGATCTCGCCGCGGCGGAGCACGTCCTGCGGCGCGCGGAAGCGGAGAACGTCGGCACGGTGGTCTCGCTGTGATCGCCGTCGAGGAGATCCGCCGCGCCCGCGAGGTGCTCGAGGGCATGGCGATCCGCACGCCGCTCGTGCGCCTCGACGTCGACTCCGACACCGAGATCTGGCTCAAGCTCGAGCTGTTGCAACCGGTGCGCTCCTTCAAGATCCGCGGTGCCGGGAACGCCGTCCTCCAGGCCACCGACGCCGAGCTCGCAGGCGGCGTGCTGACGGCGAGCGCAGGGAACATGGCGCAGGGCGTCGCGTATGCCGCGCGTCTGCGCGGCGTGCCGGCGACGATCGTCGTGCCGGAGCACGCGCCGCAGACGAAGATCGATTCGATCGAGCGCTACGGCGGCCGGGTGATCCGCGTCCCGTACGAGGAGTGGTGGCAGGTGCTCGTCACGGGCCGCTACGAGGGCGCCGAAGGGCTATTCGTACATCCTGTTGACAACGACCGCGTGATGGCCGGCAACGGCACGATCGGGCTCGAGTTGCTCGAGCAACTCGACGGATTCGACACGGTTGCCGTTCCCTACGGCGGTGGGGGACTGCTGACGGGGATCGCGAGCGCCGTCAAGCAGGCGCGGCCTGACGTGAAGTTCTTTGCGGTCGAGCCCGAGACCGGCGCGCCCGCCACCGCAACGCTGCGCGCGGGCACGCCGACCGCGGTCGAGTACACGCCGTCGTTCGTCGATGGCTCCGGCAGCCGCGAGCTGATCCCACGCGTCTGGGAGCAGGCGTCGCAGTTGCTCGACGGCGCCGTCGCTCTGCCACTTCCTGCGGTTGCCGAGGCTGTGCGCCTGATCGCCGAGCGGACGCGCGTGATCGCGGAGGGCGCGGGCGCGCTCGCTGCCGCCGCCGCACTGGGTGGCCACCTCGACGGCGCGAAGAAAGTCGTCTGCATCGTGTCCGGCGGGAACATCGATCCTGCCGTCCTCAGTCGAATCTTGATCGGGGAGCAACCATGACAAACGGAGCATCATGAGAATCAGCCACTTCTCGGTCGACGCCGCGAGGGAACGGTTCTCGTCGCTGCAAAAGGGCTTCGCCTTCTTCGACGCGCCCGGCGGCACTCAGGTTCCCGACGAGGTCGGCCAGGCGATCGCGAATGCACTGCGCGAGGCGTCCGGCAACCTTGGCGCACCGTATGCAACGGGACGCGCGGTCGAGGCGATCCTCGCCCGTGCGAAGGACGATGCGGGACGCTTCCTCGGTTGCAGCGCCGACGAGATCTCGTTCGGGATGAACATGACGACGCTCGATTTCGCGATCTCGCGCGCCGCGGGGCGCGACTTCGTTGCAGGCGACGAGGTGCTGACGACACAGCTCGACCATGACGGCGGTGTCGCACCGTGGGTGGAGCTGGCGGCCGACAAGGGGATGCACGTCCGCGTTGCGCAGGCGACGGATGACCTGACAGTCGACTACGACGACCTCGAGCGGCAGCTGAACGAGCGCACACGTGTCGTCGCCTTTGCGCTCGCGTCGAATGCGACGGGGACGGTTGCCGACGCGAAGCGCATCTGCGCGCTTGCGCGCGAGGCGGGAGCGATCTCGTGGATCGATGCCGTGCATTACGCGGCTCACGAGCCGATCGACGTGCAGGAGCTCGGGTGCGACGTGCTGATCTGCTCGCCGTACAAGTTCTGCGGGCCGCACCTCGGGGTCGCGTACGTGAGGCAGGAGCTCGCAGAGACGTGGCGGCCGTACAAGGCGCGCCCCTCGGCGGCCACGCCTGTCGGGCGCCGCTTTGAAACGGGGACGCTCCCGTACGAGCTGCTCGCCGGCTTCAGCGCGACGATCGCGTACCTCGACTCGCTCGGCGGGATCGGCGTTTTGCGCGACTACGAACGGGAGCTCGGTCGCTACCTGATCGACAACCTGCCGGAGAATGTGACGTTGTACGGCCCGCAGTCGATGGACGGTCGCGTGCCCACCTTCCTGTTCAACGTCGACGGCGTGCCGGCAGAACGGGCGGCCAAGCAACTCGGAGAGCGTGGGCTCGGCGTCTGGTACGCCGACAACTGGTACTGCGTCGCCCTCGGCCCGCGCCTCCCGGAGACCTCATTGCGTGCCGGCTTGATCCACTACAACACGAAGGCAGAAGTCGACCTGCTCGTCGAAGAGCTCGGCGCGCTGACGCGGATCCGCAGCAGCGGGTACCCTGCCGGCGACAGGCAACGGTAGGACGCGAGCGCCCGAGTGGCTCTTCAGCCCGGTCGCGTCTCTTTGATTCGCGTCTCCGTCCCACGCGACCTCGGTCGCAGAATCGAAGGTGGCACCTTGAGCGAGCCCAACGAGCCGACGACGGTCGATCCGGCCGGCACGGCACCGATCGCGCCGGACACGACACCCGACACCGCGCCGCACCCGGTGAAGACAGCCGACAGCCCGGCGCCCTTCTGGAAACGCTGGCTCGGGAAAGCCTGACCCGTGGCGACGCGGAAGCAGAAGCTCAGAGCCGACGCGGCGGAGACGCCCCTCGGCAAGACGACAGAGATGCCGTCTGCGAAGAAGACCACGAAAGTCAAGAAGACGTCGCGAGGCAAGTAAGCCCTGAAGCGTCCGATCGGGACCAACGGAGGCGGGGCGTAGGCGTACCTACGTTTCGAGGCCCGCAAGCACGAGCGACGGCAGCACGCGACCGTCGCGCCCGCGTACCTTGCGGGCCGGCGACGTGACGGCGGCCACCGCGCCGAGAATCGCCGTTGCGGCGAGCTCCGGGTCGACGTCGCCCTTCAGCTGACCGTCCGCCTGCCCGCGACGAACGAGCTCGGTGACGCAGTCGCGGTAGGCCGCTCCGGCCTTGGTGACCGCGTCTCGTCCCGCGCCTTCGGTGATCGGCTGGTCCTGCAGAAGCAGGCTCGCCTCGTGCCGCCGTGCGCCCGCCCATTTCGTCAGCGACTCGACGAACGCGGCAAGCGCGTGCCGCGGACCAGGTGTGTCCGCCATGGCGCGCGACACCGTCTGCCACGCCTCCGTGTGGGCTTTTGCCACGACCTCCGCGAGCAGCTCGTCCTTCGAGGCGAAGTAGTGGTACACCGCGGTCGGCTTCAGCGACATCGCCTCCGCGAGCTCCTGCATCGACGCCGCTGCGAAGCCCTTCTCGCCGAAGACGCGGGCCGCGGCGGCGAGCAGCTCGTCGCGACGGGCGGCCGTGCCGGTCGCCGAGCGTCGCTTCTGCCGGCCGCGCAGCTCTTCGAGCTCGCCGTGCCGCGCCACCGCGGTCCGGAGTGCGGGCACGAGCGCGCCCGGGTGGTACGGCTTGACGAGATACGCAGAGACGCCCGCGTCGATGGCGCGCGTCACGAGCTCGGGATCGTCGTACGCGGTCAGAAGCAGGAGCGGTGTCGGCCGCGCCGCCTGGATCTGGCGCGCAGCCTCGAGCCCGTCGAGGACCGGCATGCGCACGTCGAGCACGACGACGTCCGGTCGCATGCTGTGTGCGAGCTCGACGGCTTCACGTCCGTCGCGCGCCTCGCCGCAGACCTCGAGCCCGTGCGCTTCGAGCCCCGCGCGCAGGTCCATCCTGATCAACGTCTCGTCCTCGGCGATGAGCACCCGCATCGTCCCCTCCTCGTAGTCGACAGCAGAAAGAAGAAAGCCCGCTGCGTCGCGGAGGGGTCGCCCGACAGCGGGCGGCTGCCCCGAGGATAGATGATTGATCTAGCCGACGTTGGCGCGCCGGGCGACGAACCAGTCGAGCGCCTCGGGGTTCGCGAGCGAATCGCGGCTCGCGACGGTCTCCGGATCCGCGCCCATCAGGATCCGCTTCACCGGTACCTCGAGCAGCTTTCCCGAGAGCGTGCGCGGGACTGCGGGCACGGCGGTGATCTCGTCCGGGACGTGGCGCGGCGAGCAGTCCGCGCGGATCCGCGCCTTGATTCGCTCGGTCAGTGCGTCGTCGAGTTGCACCCCTTGACGGAGGACGACGTAGAGCGCGAGCCACCCGGCCGTGCCCTCGCGCGGCAGGTCGACGGCCAGCGCATCGATGACCTCCGGGAGCGCGAGCGCGGCACCGTAGAGATCGCTCGTGCCCATCCGCACGCCGCCCCGGTTGATCGTCGAGTCCGAGCGGCCGTAGATGATCGCCGTGCCGCGTGCGGTCAGCTCGATCCAGTCGCCGTGGCGCCAGATGCCCGGGAACATCGAGAAGTAGCTCTCGCGGTAGCGGGATCCGTCCTCGTCTCCCCAGAGATAGAGCGGCATCGACGGCAGCGGCTCGGTCAGGACGAGCTCGCCGACCGTGCCGATGAGCGTGTTGCCCTCCTCGTCGAACGACTCGACCTTCGCGCCGAGTGCGCGCGCCTGGAGCTCGCCTTCGTAGACCGGCAGCGTTGGCACGCCGCCGACGAACGCGGAGCAGACGTCGGTGCCTCCGCTCGTCGAGAAGAGCCACACGTCACCGAGGCTGTCGTAGACCCAGCGGAACCCGTCGGGCGAGAGCGGCGATCCGGTCGAGCCGACGCTGCGCAACCGCGAGAGATCGCGATCGGCACGCGGCTCGATCTCCGCCTTCATGCACGCCGAGATGTACGCCGCGCTCGTGCCGAAGCACGTCACGCCGGCGTCGGCCGCGAGGTCCCAGAGGCGGTTCAGGTCCGGCTGGCCCGGGCTGCCGTCGTAGAGCACGATCGCAGCCTCGGTCAGCAGGCCGCCGGTGAGCAGGTTCCACATCATCCAGCCGGTCGTCGTGAACCAGAAGAGCCGGTCGCTCGGCTTCACGTCCATGTGCAGCTTCAGCTTTTTGAGATGCTCGAGCAGGATCCCGCCTTGCCCGTGGACGATCGCCTTCGGGAGGCCCGTCGTCCCTGACGAGTACAGGACCCAGAGCGGGTGGTCGAACGGCAGCTGTTCGAAGGTCAGCTCGCCGGGCTGGAGCAGTTCGTCCCAGTTCCCGTCGCCGCCGAGGTAGGGCAGCACGAACGTGCGCTCGAGACTCGGCATGGCGCCCTGCACCGCCGCGATGTCCGCCCTGCGATCGATTGCCTTGCCGGCGTAGGTGTAGCCGTCGACCGCGAGCAGGATCTTCGGCTCGACCTGCGCGAACCGGTCGATCACGCTGCGCACGCCGAAGTCGGGCGAACAGCTGGACCACACTGCGCCGATCGACGCGCAGGCGAGGAACGCCGCGGTTGTCTCGGGAACGGTCGGCATGTAGGCGACGACCCGGTCGCCGCGTGTCACGCCGTTCGCGCGCAGGCCCGCGGCGATTCGAGCAGTCAGTGCGCGCAGCTCGCTCCAGCGCAGCTCGGCAAGCGGCCGCGTCTCCGATGCGTGCACGATCGCGACGTCGTCGTCGCGCTTACCGCGAAAGATGTGCTCGGCATACGAGAGCTCCGCGCCGGGGAACCACTCAGCTCCAGGCATAGTCCGGCTGCCGAGCACGCGCTCGTACGGCGCACTCGCCGAAATCTCGAAGTACTCCCACAGCGAGCCCCAGAAGCCGTCGAGGTCGGTCGTCGACCATTCCCACAGCGCCTGGTAGTCGGCGAAGGTCCTCCCGTGCGCGGCTGCGAGCCAGTGCTGATAGCGGGTCAGCTCCGAGCCCTCGATCGCTGCAGGTGCAGGGCACCAGATGGGGGCGACGTCGCTCACTCCTGGCCGGGAACCTACCGCCTACGGGACCTCGACCACCGCGATCGGGCTGGCCGGGTTGAGTGCGTTCCAGGTCGTGACGTAGCCGGCGAGCTCACGCTGCTCGTGCAGCGGCGAGCGGGCGCCCGGCGCCGCCACCGTAATCGTGCCCTCCTCGTGCTCCCTCACGTCGAGATGAACGCTGCGCAAAAAGACGCAGACGCGATCGAGGTCGTCGGCCTGGGATATCTGAAGCACGAACACACAGGGTGCATCGCGTGTCGCACGCGATGCAGTGATCCCTCGTGCGGGGTTGATTGCGTCGGTTGACCGACGCTCATACGCGATTCAGACGCTGGCTACCAGCGGTGGTGCACCTGGGGTGCGATCTGCTCGCGATAGAGCGCGGCAATCGCCTTATGGGTGGCCTCGGACAAGGGGGCGAGCTCGGAGGCCGCTGCGTTGTCGCGCACCTGGTCGCTCGTTCGCGCGCCGGCGATCACGGTGGAGACGCTCTCGTGGTCGAGGATCCAGCGGAGCGCCAGTTGCGTCAGCGACGCGCTGGCAGGAACGAGCCCCTTGAGCTCCTCGACCGCTTCGAGGCCGGTGCCGTAATCGACGCCGGAGAACGTCTCGCCGACGTCGAACTCCTCGCCGTGCCGGTTGAACGAGCGGTGGTCGTCGGCGGCGAAGGTCGAATCCTTGGAGAACTTGCCCGTCAGGAGTCCGGAAGCGAGCGGCACCCGGATGATCAGGCCCACGTCCCGCAGGCGCGCCTGCTCGAAGAGAAGCTCGGCGGGCCGCTGGCGGAAGATGTTGAAGATGATCTGAACGGTCGTCACCGACGGATACTCGATCGCCTTCAGCGCCTCCTCGATCTTCTCGACGCTCACACCGTAGGCGCGGACGAGACCTTCGTCGACGAGACGCTCACACGACTCGAACACGGACGGCGTGTAATACGCCTCCCACGGCGGGCAATGCAATTGCACGAGATCGACCGTGTCGACCCCGAGGTTCTCGCGCGATCGCTCGAGCCAGCCGCGCAAGTGCTCGTAGGTGTACTCGGCGACGGCCTGCTCGCTCGCGCGGCGCCCGAACTTCGTCGCCACGACGAGCGGCTCGTCGCGCTCGCGCAGCAGTTGCGCGATCAGCTTCTCGGAGCGCCCGTCGCCATAGACGTCTGCCGTATCGAAGAAGGTGATGCCCGCATCGACGGCGGCGTGCAGCCCTTCAAGCGACTCCTCGTCGTTCGACTCGCCCCAGCTGCCGCCGATCGCCCACGCTCCGAATCCGATCTCGGAGACGTCGCGTCCTGTTTTCCCGAGCCGACGTGACTGCATCGGCCCTATCTTCGCTATTCGCGCGGCGGGCGGCCGAGGTAACTGAGCGAGGCCGGGTCCGGGGCCCGCTGCAGGGCTTCGCGCAGCGCCTCGACCAGAGCGCTTTCCTTGAACGGCTTGACGACGAAGCCCACCACTCCCACATCGACTGCACGCGAGATCAGCTCGCCGTACCCGTAGGCGGTCAACATGACGATCGGAACGAAGTGATCGGCGAGGATCTGCCGCGCGGCTTCGACGCCGTCGAGCCGCGGCATCTTCACGTCGAGGACGACCAGGTCGGGGCGAAGTTCAAGTGCGAGCGCGACCGCCTCCCGGCCGTCACGCGCCGCACCGCAGACCTCGAAGCCTGCCGCTTCGAGCAGCCGCTCCAGGTCGAGCCTGATCAGTGCTTGGTCTTCTGCAACCACAAGCCGGGGACGGGGCGTGGGTGGCACGGGTACTCCTTCGTCGTTCGAGCACGAAAAAAGACCCCGGGGCGTCTGCCCGAGGTCTTCAACGACCGTTGGCCGACAGCTTCAGACGACCCGGGATCGAGTCTAGCTGCTCGAGCGGCGCGCGCCGAAGCGCGATGTGACGCTCGGTGCGAACAGCCAGTCGGTGACGTCGAGCGGTCCGGAGAGCCGTTCGACGTTCGCCTCGCCGTCGCGCAGCACGCGTGGCTCGCAGAGGTGCCAGCGTCCGCCCTCGAGTGCGAGCTCGGTCAGGAGCTCCGCCCGTGGGAAAGGCAGCGACGGCGCGCCGAAGTCGTAGATGCGCTCCGCGCCGATCACGCCGTACGCGTCCGCCTGCGCGCGGAGCAGGCGCTTGAAGTCGGTGCGTGCGAGCTCGCCGTCGTGCGCTTCGAGGGCATGTTCGATCTCGTCCAGCCGCGCATCGGTCAGCTCGAGCGCGAGCGAGGGGAGCGCGGACTCGCCCCAGAGGCTCCACAGCCAGACCGTCGCCGGCCCGCCCGCTGCAGCAACGGCTGTGAGCACGTCACGCGCGACCTGTTCGTGGAACGGGTGACGGTCGTGCGGGCTCGGCGCCACGACGAGCTCCGGGTCGAGCTCCTCGAGCACCCGAGCCGGCTCGACCTCGTCGATACGCAGCTCGAACCGTGCACGGCTGCACGCTTCCTGCAGCTCGCGCAACCGGCGCTCGCGCTGCTCGGGCCGTCCGAGCGAGCAGGCGACGTTGACGATCCGCCAACCGGCGTCGCGCAGCGCAAACAGCGCGCCCGGCGCGCCGAGCACCTCGTCGTCGGGGTGCGGCGAGAAGTGAACGGCTGTCCGGGCTACGACGCGCTCCAGAGTGCCGCGCCGATCGCCCCGGCGCGCGGCCCGAGCTCGGCCGGCGCAATCGCAACCCGGTCGAGTGGTGCGACACGCGCGCGGTTCGCGACCGATGCGCGCAACGGATCGAGCAGGAGCTCGCCCGCCTCGGCGACTCCGCCGCCGACGACGACGCGGTCGGGCGAGAGGAAGATCAGCACGTTCGCGATCGCCAGGCCGATCAGCTCGCCGGCGCGCGCCAGCGCCTCGATCGCTGCGTTGTCGTCCGCGCGAGCGCGCACGACCGTCTCGTGGAACGACGGCGCGCCTGCCGCGGCGGCGATTGCGCGCGCACCCGCGTAGAGCTCGAGGCAGCCGTGGTTGCCGCACTGACATCGGGGGCCGTGCTCCGACACGGTGTGGTGCCCGAACTCGCCGGCGCGCTGGTCCGGACCGAGGTGGAGGCGCCCTTCGAGCACGAGGCCGCCGCCGATGCCCGTCCCGCAGACGATGCACATCACGTTCGCTGCGCCGCGCCCCGCGCCGAGCGTCGATTCCGCCAGCGCGAACGCGTGACCGTCGTTGATCATCCGCACCGGTGCGCCGAAACCCTCCTCGAGCGGCTCGCGCGCGGGCGTGCCGGTCCACGCGCCGTACAGGTTCGGGAGGAGCACGATCACGCCGTTCGCGTCGAAGAGGCCCGGCAGCGCGACGCCGACCGAGTCGACCGGGCCGACCGAGCGGCCGAGCTCGACGATGCGTTGCAGCACCGCAGCAGGCCCGCCGTCCTCGGAACGCGTTTCTGCCTCGCGTTGCTCGACGAGCACGCCGTCCTCGAGGAGCGCGAGCTTGATGTGCGTGCCGCCGAGGTCGAGGCCAAGCGCTCTCATCGCGCGGTCCACCCGCCGTCAACGCTGAGCACCGCGCCGGTGACGAACGGCGCGGTGGCGAGGTAGAGGCACGCCTGCGCGACGTCGTCGGCCGAGCCGAAGTCGCCCGTCAGCGGCTGCAGCTCCGGCAGCCGCGCGCTGATCGCCGGATCGCTCTGGGCGCGCTCGCTCATCGGCGTCGCGATCAGGCCCGGCGCGACGACGTTGCACCGGATCCCCTCGCGCGCATAGGTGACTGCCATGGCGCGGGTTAGGCCGATCACCCCGGCCTTCGAAGCGGCGTACGCGTGCGTCGCGAAGTCGTCATCGCCGCCGACAAGGCCGAGCGCGGAGGAGAGGGTGACGATCGCACCGCCGCGGTTCGCGCGCAGCGCCGGGATCGCGTGCTTCGCATAGAGAAAGACGCTCTTCAGGTTTGCGTCGAGCACGGTGTCCCACCCTTCTTCGGTGCAGGTGTCGACAGGGCCGTCGCCAAAGCGGCGGCCGCTGATCCCGTGCGCGCAGACGAGCGCATCCAACGTGTCCAGAACAGGAAACGCGTCACCGCGGTCGACGCCGTGCACCGTGAACCCCGCACTCTCGAACGCCGCGACGGCCGCGCTCCCAATCCCGCCGGCCGAGCCTGTGACGACTGCGACCTTCATGTGAGCGCAAACCTCGCGCAGCCCGCGTCGGTGACGAGCACGTCGACGAGCTTCGTGCGCAGCGCGCCGACGACGGCGCGGTGCTTCGGGCGACCGCCCGCCACCGCGATCACGCGCGTGCGCCGCAACTGGGCGACGGAGAGCGCGATCGAGCGCTCGGCGGAGACGATGCGGCCGTCGTCGTCGAAGACGTGCACGAGCATGTGGCCCGCGGCGTCCGCCCGCGCGCCGATCCCGACGAGCGCGAGGGACACCTCGTCGAAGATCGCGGTCGTCGGCCGGACGGCGCGGCGCAGCGCGCGCTCGTCGGCGACGGCGGGGGCCTCGAGCGGATGGAAGCGGCCGCCCGTCTTCGACGCGAACCGTGCCGCGAGCTCGGTCGGGCCGGTGCCGGCGACGAGACCCTCGATCGCGCCGCAGATCTGCACGACCGGAATATCGCCGTCCAGCTCCGGCAGCTGCGCGGCGATCGCCGCGAGCGTCTCACCCCAGGCGACGCCCAGCACGTCGCCGTCCCGCAAGAGACGCGGGAGGAAATGCGCCGCCGCGCGCGCGACGTCGCGCTGGACGACCATGGCGGTCACGCCGTAGCGCTCTTCGAGCCGGCGCGAGAGATCGTCGAGCACGGGCACCGGTTCGTCGATCTCGAAGCGCACGACACCTTCGGTGCGCGCCTGCTCCAGCAGGCGCAGCACCTTGAAGCGGGAGACGCCCAGCCGCTGCGCGATCTGCTGCTGCGTCAGCTCACGGACGTAGTAGAGCCGCGCGACCTCGGCCATCGCCTCTCTGCTCATCGGTTCCCGCTCATTGGTGCATACTTTTGCACAGATGAGCGAGGATTTCATCGACGTGCTGGTCGTCGGCGCAGGCTCGGCCGGCAGCACCGCCGCGATCGCCGCCGCGCGCACCGGCGCCTCGACGCTGCTGGTCGACCGCTTCGGCTTCCTCGGCGGCACGTCGACCGCCGTGCTCGACACCTTTTACGCCTTCTACACCCCGGGCGCCACGCCGCGGAAGGTCGTCTCCGGCATCCCCGACGACGTCGTCGGCCGCCTGACCGAGCGCGGCATGGCGTTCGAGCGGCCGAACACCTATGGTGCGGGGACCGGCATCACCTACGACCCCGAGTCCCTGAAGCGCGTGTGGGACGAGCTCGCCTTCGAGTCGGGCGCACGGACGCTGCTGCATGCGTTCGTCTTCGGGGTGCAGGTCGAGGAGGGTTGCGTCGTGTCCGTCGACGTTGCGACGAAGAGCCGCGTGCGCCGGCTGCGCCCCCGTGTGGTCGTCGACGCGTCGGGCGACGCCGACGTCAGCGCGCTCGCCGGTGCGCCGTTCGAGGCGCCCGGCGACAATGTGCAGAGCCTGTCGACGGTGTTCCGCGTCGCGAACGTCGATGTCGCACGCGCCGAGGCGGTGCCGAAGCAGGATTTCTGGTCGCTGATGCGCGAGGCACGCGATTCCGGCCGTTACGAGCTGACGCGGATCGAAGGCTCGGTGCACCGCACGCCGCACGCGGGCGTGATGATGGCGTTGATGACGCGCGTGCGGAAGGTCGACGCGACCGACGCGGACCAGCTGTCGTCGGCCGAACGCGAGGGCCGGCGCCAGGCGCACGAGTACTTTCGCTTCCTCCGCGAGTGCGTACCGGGGTACGAGCGGGCGGTGCTCGTCTCGACCAGCCCGGCGATCGGCGTGCGCGAGAGCCGCCGGATCGTCGGTGAGCACGTGCTGACCGCGGACGAGATTCTCGCGGCAGCGCGCTTCGACGATCAGATCGCGCAGTGCGGCGCGCCGATCGAAGAACACCACGCGGGCGAGGACACGCGCTGGGTCTACCTCGAGGAGGGGGCGACCTACGGGATCCCCTTCCGCGCGCTGCAACCCCAGGGCCTCGACAACGTGCTGGTCGCCGGGCGCTGCTTCTCCGCGACGCACGACGCGCATGCCTCGGCGCGGTCGATGGGCACCTGTATGGCGATGGGGCAGGCCGCCGGCACCGCGGCCGCGCTTTCCGGCGAGCCGAAGCGCCTCGCCGCCGAGACGTTGCGCGCACGCCTGCGCGAGGACGGCGCCGATGTCGGCGATTGACCGGATTCGCAGCGAACGCCTCGTCGCGATCCTGCGTCGCGTGGACGACCTTGATGCGCGCGTGGCAGCTCTCGCCGACGCGGGCGTGGGCGTGATCGAGATCACGCTCGACGACCCGGACGCGCTCGGTGCGATCGAGCGGGCGCGCGGGCGCGGCGACGTGACCGTGCTCGCCGGCACCGTCCGCCGCGCCGAGCAGGTCGATGCGGCCGTGGCGGCCGGCGCCGAGGCGGTTGTCGGGCCGGGGCTCGTCGGGTCAGTCGTCGAGCGGGCGGCCGAGCTCGGCGTCCCTGCGATCCCGGGCGCGCTCACGCCGACCGAGATCGAGGCGGCGTGGGCGGCGGGCGCCGCGCTCGTCAAGCTCTTTCCGGGCGTCCTCGGCGGACCGCGCTACGTGCGCGACGTGCTCGCGCCGCTCGCGGACGTGCCGCTGCTCGTCACGGGCGGCGTCGACGCGCAGAATGCGTTGGCCTTCCTGGACGCGGGCGCTGTCGCGGTCGGCGTCGGCTCGGCGCTCGACGATCCGGACGAGGCGCGCCGGGTCGTCGCTGCGCTGCGCTAGCTCGAGGTCACGAGGTCGGAGAACAGGCCCGTCGACTCGTCCTTCAGGATCAGCTTCCGGCGGCCGTCCGGCATCTGCTCTTCCTTGATCACCGTCTTGCCGTCGTGCTCACGGCGCTTGCGGGCGAGCCGCTCGGTCGTACCGCCGCGCCAGTCCTCCAGCTGCACCGGCTCCCAGCGCCCGGATTTTGCCGACGCATAGACGGCGTCCATCACGACGTTGACCACGTAGCCGTCGTAAAAGCTCTCGCGGGGCACGCGGCTCTGGTCGAGCGAGTCGAACATGTCGGTGAACATGTCGGTGTAGCCGAGCTCGTGGACTTCGTCCCCGACGGGGAACAGCCAGCCGCTCGCGGACTCCGACTTCTCGGCGACGTAGCCGCCGCCCTCGCCCGAGGAGAACATCTCGAAGCCGGTGCGCAGGAAATGGTTCGTCCAGATCGTCCCCTCGGTCCCCGCGACTTCGTCACGCAAATCCATCCCGCCGCGGAACGTCCACGAGACTTCGAACTGCCCGATCGCGCCCGACTCGAACTTGATCAGCGCGATCGCGTTGTCCTCGGCCTCGATCGGGTGCACGAGCGTGTCCGTCCACGCCATCACCTCGAGGGGGCGGTTGCCCTTCCCCATGTAGCTGCGGATGATCTCGATGCAGTGGCAACCGAGGTCGATCACGGCGCCGCCGCCTGCCTGTTCCGCGTCCCAGAACCACGCCGAGTGCGGGCCGGGATGCGTTTCGCGTGAGCGCGCCCATGTGACGTCGCCGATCTGCCCGGCCTCGACGGCCGCGACCGCCTTCAGCGTCTTCGGCGTGTACACGAGGTCCTCGAGGTAGCCCCCGAAGACGCCGGCGCTTTCCGCGATGTCGAGGATCTCCTTCGCCTCCGCGCCGGTCCGCGCGAGCGGCTTCGTGCAGAGCACCGCCTTGCCGTGCTTCGCGCAGAGCTCGACAGCTTCTTTGTGCAGGTTGTTCGGGAGCCCGATCACGACGACGGTCGTCTCCGGGTGCGCGATCGCCTGCTCGAGGTCGGTCGACGTGACGGGCACGTCGTTCTCGCGGGCGAAGGAATCGGCGCGCTCCTGGGAACGCGAATAGACGACGTGGACGCGGTCGCGGTTGCGCTGGCTGTGCAGCGCGCGGGTGTAGAAGAGGCCGATCAGGCCCGTTCCGAGCATCGTCACCTTGTGGCCGTTCACGGGCACGAGCGCTCCTTTCTTGACGGGGACGGGCGACGGGAGTACGGTCGCACCTGTCTAAACGTCTATACAGGTTGCTGGGGATCGACTCTACTCTGACCTCGCCCGAAACCACAAGGTTCGTCGCCGCGGCCCGCGCCCTCCTCGACCGCGTCGAAGCGCAGGCCGACGCGATCGGTCGCGTCGCGGCCGTGTGCGCCGATGCGATTGCGGCCGGCGGTCTCGTGCACCTCTTCGGGACGGGCCACTCGCGCATTCCGGTCGAGGAGATGTTCCCCCGCTACGGCTCGTACCCCGGCTTCAACCCGATCGTCGAGCTCTCGATGACGTTCCATACGCAGGTGGTCGGCTCCAATGGCCAGCGCCAGGCCATGTTCATCGAGCGCATGCCGGGGCTCGCGGAGACGATCCTCTCCAACTTCGAGTTCCTGCCGACCGACGTGATGATGATCTTCTCCGCGAGCGGTCTCTCTGCCGTACCGATCGAGATGGCGACCGGTGCGCGCAGCCGCGGGCTGACCGTTGTCGCGGTCACGTCCGTTGCGCAGTCGATGGCGGGCGAGCTGACGCACGAAGCCGGCCGCCTGCTCGACAACGCCGACATCGTGCTCGACCTCGGCACGCCGGCCGGCGACGCGCTCGTCGAGATCGAAGGGCTCGACACGCCGGTCGCACCGGGCTCGACGATCGCCGCAGTCGCGCTCGTGAACGAGATCAAGGCGCAGACCGCCGAGCTGCTTGTCGCGCGGGGCGCGATGCCGCCGGTGCTGACGAGCGCGGCGGTCGTCGGCAAGGAGGAGTCGGCCCGGCTGTTCGACGCTGCGTACTCCGAGCACGCGAGGCGGTATGCCCGGTCGCTGCGGGGCGCGTCGTGAGCGCGTCACACGAGCGCCTTCACTCACACCAAGGCTGCGTGCGCCTGGCCGACCGGCGTGCCGGCGTCGAGCCAGTGGGCCAGGAAGTCCGGCGCGAACAGCTCGTTCGTGACCATCGCCGCGGCGCCGATCACGCCCTCCTGTCCGCCGAGCTCCGCGCGATGGATCACGAGGTTGCGCGTCGCAAGCGGCAGCGAACGGCGGTACACGGTCTCGCGAATCGAGGCGAGCAGATGATCTCCGGCGCGCGCGCCGCCGCCGCCGATCACGATCAGCGACGGGTTGAAGAAGTTGACGATCCCCGCGACGACGCCGCCGACGTGGCGCCCCGCGGTCGCAAACAGCTCGAGGCTCGTCACGTCGCCGTGTGCAGCGGCGATGGCCACGTCGCTCGCATCGAGCGACCCGTTCTCGTCGAGCGCGGCGCGCAGAAAGGCACTGCGCCCCTCGCGCGCCGCGTCCTCTGCGTCGCGCCGCAGCGCAGCGCCGCCCGCGAGCGCCTCGAGGCAGTCGACATTGCCGCAGCGGCAGATCACGTCACGGCCCGCGACCGGGACCTGGATGTGGCCGATGTCGCCGGCGCAGCCCTGCGCGCCGCGGTGCAGCTTGCCGCGCACGATCACGCCGGCGCCGATGCCGGTGCCGATCTTCACGTAGACGAAATTCTCGGTGCCGCGGCCCAGGCCGGCGGTGTACTCGCCGAGCGCCATCACGTTGGCGTCGTTGTCGACCCACACCGGCACCTGGTGGTGCGCGAAGCGCTCCCGCACCGGATACCCGTTCCAGCCGGGCATGATCGGCGGTGTCGCCGGACGGCCGGATTCGAACTCGACCGGCCCCGGCACGCCGATCCCGATGCCCCAGAGCTCGCCGGGGAGCGGAGCGGCCTCCGCCAGGCAGTCCTCGAAGAGCTCCTCCGCGCGCGAGAGGATGACGTCCGGCCCGTCCGCGACGTCGGCAGGCTCGGCGGCGTGCGCCAGGATCGCGCCGGAGAGATCCGCGACCGCGACATCGATGCTCGTCGCGCCGATGTCGGCGACGAGCAAGTACCCCGCCTCTCTCCGGAAGCGAAGCGTGCGTGGCGCCCGACCGCCGGTCGAGCGGGCGAGGTCGCCTTCCGCCAGCAGCTCGCGGTCGAGGAGCGCGGCGAGCCGCTGCGCGACGCTCACCCGGCTGAGCCCGGTCGCCTCGACGAGCGCCGAGCGGGTGGAGGTTCCGTGCCTGCGGACGTAATCCAGCACCTCGACGAGTCCCGCGGCGCCGTCCCGACCTTCCGTTGACCCGACCTTCACCATGGCGCCCAACCTACCTTCCGACAGGTCGTCTGTCACTTCTGGAAAGTATTAGTCAACTTTTGCTTGACAGTTTGCAGAAGGGCGTGAAAGTGTGGTCCGAAGTGCGCTGCGCCCGGGTCTTCGCCGGAGAGGAGAAAGGAGAGGCTGGTCTTTTAGGGTTGATCGCACGAACCCCCCATTCAGTGTTCTCACAGCGAAAGAGGAGGGTCAGTTGAAGGTTTCGTCGAAGAGCGCGCGCTGGGCAATCGCCCTCGTTGCGCTGGCGGCAGTCGCCGTCACGGTCGCCGTCACGGCGTCCGCACGTACGGAGAAGTCGCACGCGACGTTCATCATCGGTGTCTCGAACACGCTCGTCGGCAACGGCTGGCGTGAAGAGATGATCTGCGCGGTCAAGGCGCAAGCGGCGGCGAGCGGTGTGGTCAGCAAGGTGATCATCGCGAATCGCAACGGTGGTCCTGCCGAGCAGATCGCAGACATTCGAAACCTAATGTCCGCGGGCGCCAACGCGATCATCATCAACCCGTCGAGCGGCAACGCGCTCAACGCGGTGATCGCCCAGGCGAACGCCCGTGGCGTCAAGGTCGTCTCGGTCGATCAGCGCGTCTCGGCGCCAAGTGCACACAACGTCACCAACGACCAGGTCGCGTATGGGCGGCTGGGCGCGGAATGGCTGTTCAAGAAGATGGGCGGCAAGGGCAACGTGGTCGAGATGCGCGGCATCGCCGGCGTTCCGGCCGACACCGACCGCCACACGGGCTTCAAGCAGGCCCTCGCCAAGTACCCGGGCATCAAGGTCGTCAAGTCGACCTTCATGGGCTGGAACTTCGCGACGGCCGGCAAGCAGATGCTCGACATCCTCAACTCGGGCGTCAAGGTCGACGGTGTCTGGAACTCCGGTGCCGACTACACGGTGATCACCGCGTTCAAGACCGCCGGCAAGCCGCTCGTCCCGATCGTCGGTGCGGACAACAACGAGTTCCTGCACCAGATGCTCGTGCAGTATCCGAAGCTGCAGGCTGCGGCAGTGACGAATCCGGCGGTGATCGGGGGCGCGGGTGCGGCGGTTGCGATCAAGCTGCTCCAGGGTCAGCAGGTTCAGCCCTGGGTCAAGCTCACCCCGCTCGTCTGGTCGATGCCGGGCTCCAAGGCCGAGATCAAGGCGAACTACTCGCCGAAGCGTGCGCCGACCTACAGCGCACGGCTCCAGATCAAGCCGTGGACGACGTACACGACCGCTCAGCTGACGGCCTGTAAGGGGCCGTAACGTGAACCGCGGGAGAGGGCAAACGCCCTCTCCCGCATTCTTCTTTTCATGACCGACTCCGTCCCACTTCTCGAAGCACGCGACATCGCGAAGAGCTATGGCGCAGTGCAGGCGCTTCGCTCGGCCGACCTCGTCGTCGCGCCGGGCGAGGTGCATGCGCTCCTCGGCGCGAACGGCGCCGGGAAGAGCACGCTCGTCAAAGCGCTGACCGGCGTCATCTCTCCGGACCGAGGTACCGTCACGATCAACGGCAAGGCGGTGCGGATCGGCTCGCCCGCGCAGGCGGCGCGGAACGGCCTCGCGCCCGTCTTCCAGGACCCGGCGCTCGTCCCCGACCTGACGATCGCGCAGAACATGCGCCTGACGGGCGCGTCACCCGCAGCGGTCGAGCGGGAGCTCCGTGCGCTCGACCTGGCCGTCGACTTCTCCGAGCAGGCGCGGGACATCCCGCTCCCGATGCTGCGCATGATCGACCTCGCCCGTGCGCTAGCGCGCGATCCGCAGCTCTTGCTGCTCGACGAGATCACGGCGGCGTTGCCATCCGACCTCGCGGAGCGCGTGTTCACCGTCATGCGCACCTCGCGCGAGCGCGGGCGGTCGGTGCTCTTCATCACACATCGTTTGAAGGAAGTGATCGCGTCATGCGACCGCGCGACGATCCTGCGTGACGGCGGAGCCGTCGCGACGATCGTTCCGGAGGTGGGCGGTGAAGAGACGATCGTCGAGTACATGCTCGGCCCTGAGGCCGCGCACGCGGCAGTCGCGGCTGTCGACAAGGACGCCGCCGACGTGCGGGCGACGCCTGCCGCCACCGGGGTGACCCCGGCGCTCGAAGCGGTCAACCTCGCGATCGGTCGTGTCCGCGGTGTCTCGTTCTCACTTCGTCCCGGCGAGATCCTCGGTGTCGCGGCGCTCGAAGGCCAAGGCCAGGACGACCTCTTTGCGGTCCTGTCGGGGCAGCAGTCACCCGCGAGCGGCGAAGTGCGCGCAGCGGGAAAGACGTTGAAGGCGCGTCATCCGTACGACGCGATTCGCGCAGGCGTCGTGCTTGTCCCCGCGGACCGGCTGCAGGCGCTGCTCCCGCAGCGCTCAGTGCGCGAGAACATCGCCTCGCCGCGGTACAACGCCGTCCGGCGCTGGGGGCCGATCAACATGCGCGACGAGGGCCGTCGCGTGCGCGACGCCGAGGCAGCGCTTCAGATCGACACGCGTGCCGCACGCCAGGTGCGCCGGCTTTCCGGGGGCAATCAGCAGAAGGTGACGATCGCGCGCTGGCTCGCGAACGGGTTCGCCACGATGCTCTGCTTCGATCCGACCCGCGGGATCGACGTCGGGACGAAGCGGCAGATCTACGCGCTGCTGCGGCGGCTCGCCGACGACGGCGCGGCGATCCTCTTCTTTTCGAGCGAGCTCGCCGAGTTCCCGCTTGTCTGCGATCGCGTGCTGACGCTCTTCGGCGGCGAGGTGACCGCCGAGCTCGCGGGCGCCGCGGCCGACGAGGCGTCCCTGCTTCGCGCAATGCACGGGCTCGCCGCCGAGGCCGAGGCGGTCGCGTGACGGCGACGACCGCGGTCGCCGTCCCGCAGCGCGGCGGCCTTGCACGCTTCGTGCGCCGGCACGGTTGGACCGTCGGCATCTACGTGTTGCTGTTTGCCCTGACGTTGTTCTGGCTGTCGCAGACGACGGTCAAGTGGGGGCCGTTCGACGTGCAGTCGCTCGTGATCGACGCGCTTCCGCTCTGCTTCGCCGCCTGCGCCCAGTCGATCGTGATCATCAGCGGCGGGATCGACCTCTCCGTCGGGTCGATGATGTCGCTCGCGAACGTCGTCTCCGCGAAGTACATGCTCCACATGAGCTTCGA
>DATBDB010000133.1:0-23249 GCA_036270155.1 Gaiellaceae bacterium | reverse complement strand
GGTGCACGCGGAACATGCCGCGCGTGTCACGGCCCGCGGCTCCCGCTTCGCGGCGGAAGCAGGTGGACAGCGCGACGTAGCGCAGAGGAACCTCGTCGAGCTCCTCGCCCATGTGGAACGCGGCCAGCGGAACCTCGGACGTCCCGACGAGATAGAGGTCGTCGTCGGGCACCGAGTAGAAGTCGCCCTTCTCCGACGGGAAGAAGCCCGTGCCGTACATCGCCTCCTCGCGGACGAGCACCGGCGGCAGCATCGGCACGTGCCCTTTCGCGACGATGCGTGCGAGGGCCCAGCGGTACAGCGCGGTCTCGAGCAGCGCGACGTCACCGACGCGGTAGACAAAGCGCGAACCGGACACCTTCGCGCCGCGCTCGACGTCGATCCAGCCGTGCGACGCCGAGAGCTCGAGATGATCCTTCGGCTCGAAGTCGAAGCTCGGCGGCTCGCCATAGGTCCTCACCTCGACGGCATCCTCTTCCTGGTCACCGTCCGGCGTGTCCTCGGCCGGCGGGTTCGGGACACGGTCGAGCAGCTCCTGGACGCGTTCGGACAGCGCCGCGAACTTCGCCTCGAGCGGCTGCTGCTGCTCCTTGACCGCCTTCATCTCCTCCAGCTGCTCGGGCGTCGGCTTGCCCTTCAACTTCGTCCGCGCGCGCAGCTCTTCGACCTGCGTCTGTACCGCGCGGCTGGCCGCGTCGGCCGCGAGCAGCTCGTCGAAGATCGCCCCGGCGCCCTTGCGGGCGAGGGCGTCGCGGAAGCCGTCCGGGTCGTTGCGGGCTGCTTTGAGGTCGATCATCGGTTCGAGTCTAGAAGCGCTTCGATCACTTGCGCCACGCCTTCCTCCGAAGCGGGCGGGCAGATCCAGCTCGCGACGGCCTTCACGCGGTCGTGGGCGTTCTCCACGGCGACGCCGTAGGCGGGCCAGCCGACGAGCTCGACGTCGTTCTCGCCGTCCCCGAACGCCACCGTTCGCTCCTTGGTGAAACCCATGTGCTCGGAGAGGAAGTCCAGGCCGGCGCCTTTCGTGACGCCCGCTTGCGCGAACTCGAGGAAGTACGGCAGCGACTTCGAGATGTAGAGGCGCTCGGCGAATCTCTGCTTCATTCGCGCTTCCACGCCATCGAGCGCCTCGGGATCACCGACGGCGACAAGCTTCGTCGGTGGCGCGCCCAGCCACTCGAGCGTGTCCCCCACCTCGTGGATCTTCAGGTGCTGGAAGTCGGCGTAGTCCCGCGCAGCCTGCGTCAGGTCGGAGACGTACAACTCGTCGCCGATGTAGACGTTCGGGTCGTAGCCCTCGTCGTGCAGCGCCGCGAGCGCTTCCTTCGCGAGCTCGAGCGGGATCGGCTCGTGCCGCAGCCACTTTCCGTCCGCGTCGGCGACGACGGCGCCCTGGTAACAGATCACCGGTTCGTTGAGCTCGGCCGGCTCGAGGAAGCGGCGCACCGATTGCACCATCCGGCCGGTGACGACAATCACGTGCAGGCCGGCGTCGCGCGCGTCGTGCAGCGCCTGCAGGGTGCGCGGACGCAGCGTTCCGTCCTCCCAGACGAGGGTGCGGTCGAAGTCCGTCGCGATGACGTCGACGTCCCGCGGGAAGTTCTCGGGGAGCCGGAGGCTCAGCCGTTCGGGTTGCCGCCGGTGGCCTTCACCACGTAGGCGGCGACGTCGGCGATCTGCTTGTCCGTGAGCTGGCCCGCGAACGGCGGCATCGCGCCCTGGCCCTTGGTCACCCGCGCCACGACGAGGGACAGCGGCGGCTTGGCCTGGTCGAGATTCGGCCCGACGGTGCCGGTCGCGCCCGCGTCCTTGAGCGTGTGGCAGCCCTTGCAGCCCGCGGTCTCGAAGACCTGCTTGCCGGCGACCGCGTCACCGTTCTTGTACTGCGCGGGCACCGACGCCTGCTGGACGGTCGGCACGGTGCCGATGACCGTCACCGGCAACGGGTCGACGGTCTTCTCTCCCGGCTTGTTGACGGAACAGCCGGCAGCGAGGACGAGGAAGATCGCAAGCGGAAGAAGACGGCGCACGAGCGCGGAGTCTATACGGCTCGCCGCCTCGAGAATCGGCTCTGTTGACCGCGCGTTAAGGTCAGCGGCAGCGGCATCCACCCCCCTACAATCCACGGCATGAAGCGCAGATCCTATGGAAGGGATGCCGGGCTGACGGCCCGCATGATCCTGACGAGCGGTCTCCTGGGCCTGCTCTACGTGATCTTCGCGGTCATCCTCATCAACGCCTTGAACGTCGGCGTCGTCCCGATGATCCTGATTGTCGGGGGGCTCGCGATCTTCCAGTACTACACCTCCGACAAACTGGCGCTCGCCGCGGCGGGCGCAAAGGTCGTCTCGCGCGAGGAGGCCCCCGCCCTGCACGACATGGTCGAGCGCCTCTGCGCCATGGCCGACCTGCCGAAGCCGAAGGTCGCGATCATGGACACGCCCGTCCCGAACGCGTTTGCGACGGGTCGTTCGCCGAAGCACGCCGCCGTCTGCGTGACGACCGGCCTGTGGGATCGGCTGGAGCCGAAGGAGATCGAGGGCGTGCTCGCCCACGAGCTCTCGCACATCGCAAACCGCGACGTGCTGATCATGACCGTCGCGAGCTTCTTCGCCATGCTCGCCGCTCTGCTGACCCGGTTCGGTCTCTACGCCGGGATGTTCGGCGGCGGCAACCGCGATAACAACAACGGCCCGCCCGTCTGGCTGATCGTGACGGTCGTCGCGATCGTCGTCTACGCGCTCAGCTACGTCCTGATCAGGACGATCTCGCGCTACCGCGAGTACGCAGCCGACCGCGGCTCCGCGCTGATCACCGGCGCGCCCGAGTATCTGATGAGCGCGCTGCAGAAGATCTCGTCACAGATGACCCTGATCCCGAACCGCGACCTCCGCGCGGTCGAAGGCATGAGCGCCTTCTTCATCGTCTCGCCGAGGATCAAGTCGGCGGTCGGCGAGCTCTTCATGGACCATCCGCCGATCGAGAAGCGCCTCGCTGCGCTCTCGGAGATCGCGCGCGAGATGGGCCGTCCGGTTGCTTAGGCTTTAGCGCCGGTGGGCCTGCGCGACGTCCTATTCGGGAAGAAGAAGCTCTCCGAACCAAAAACCGATCGGCTGTTCGCACTCTCAACAGCGGCGGTGACCCTTGACACGGAACTCGGGCTGAAGCCCGCCGGTGTCGGCGCGATTGCGTTTAAACCGCAGTCTTCCGGGGAGTTCCGCAGTGCATTCGACGACGTCGACCAGCTTCTGGAAGCGATCGCGCAGCAATCCGGCTCGGAGGTCGAGCGCAAGAGCGATGACTACGGCTACGACTGGATCATCGTGAAAGACCCCGAGCTCGAGGATGTCGTGGCGACCGCCCACGCGCTCTCCACGGAATTGACCGCGAAGGGATTCGGCTCGCAGCTGCTGGCGGCGACCTTCCGCTTCGACGGGTACGAGCATCCCGTCTATTTCATCTATGGGTTCAAGCGCGGCGCCTGGTGGCCCTTCATCCCAGCAGGTGACTCGAAACGCGACAACGCGAAGGAGCTCGAGCTGAAGGCACAGCTCGAAAACGAGCTGCCGATCGAGCAAGACCTGACCCGATGGCTGGCGCTCTTCGACGCGCCGATCTAGCACTCCGAAGCGTCGATCCAAGACTCGGGCTGGCGGCGCTCGTGGGGCTCTCGACGCTCGCTTACGCGTGGGCCGGCGAGCGTGTGCAGGGGCTCTGGATCATGCCCGACGAGGCGATCTACGCAGACCACGCGTTACGACTCTGGGGGGACCGATCGATGCCCAACTTCGGACAGGGCGCCGGCTACGGGCCCCTGTATCCGTTGTTCGCCGGCCTGCCGCTCGTCCTTGGCGGCCTGGCGTCCTTGAAACCGATCCAGGCGCTCGTCATGTCGCTGACAGCCATCCCGGTCTACCTCCACGGTCGGCGGTTGATGTCCCCGGGGTACGCGCTCGTCGCCGCTGCCCTGACACTCGCCTCGCCGCTGCTCCTGTACTCGGGCCTCGTGATGACGGAGGTGCTCTTCTACCCGGTCGCGGCGCTGACCCTGCTCGCGATCGCACGTGCCGTGGAGACGGCCTGCGTGCGTGATCAACTTGTGGCGCTCGGTCTGATCGTCCTCGCAGTCGCCACGCGAGCTCAGGCTGTGGTCTTCGTGGCGGTCATGGCGGTGGCGGCACTGGTCGAAACGGGACGCAACCGTTCTCGACTGCGGTCATTCTGGCCGACGTGGGCTGCGCTGGTCATCGCCGCGCTCGCAGCCGCGGTTGCTCCCGGTCTTCTCGGGTCGTACGCCGTGACAGTGCGCGGCAGCTACCCGGTCGGCACCTCGCTCGGCCTCGCCTACGACCACCTGGCCTACCTGGTACTCACGACGGCCGTGCTGCCGTTTGCGGCCCTCGGCGTGCTGCTGATCGACGCCGCCCGGGGGCGCGAACGCGACCCGGGTGCGCGCGCGCTGCTCATCGTGACTGTTTGCGCCGTGGTTGCGGTGTGCGCGCAGGTCGGGTTCTTCTCGGCGCGCTTCGCTCCTCATCTGCTCGGACGCAACCTGGCGTCACTACCGCCACTGCTGTTTCTCGTGCTCGCGCTCTGGCTCTCACGCGGCCCTCCTCGCGCGCCGTGGGTAGTTACGCCGGTGTGCTTCGCCACGCTTGCGCTGCTCGCACTCGCACCGTGGAACAAGCTCGTCGTCGACGCCGCCTTTCCCGACTCCTTCGGGATCGCACTCCTCTACCGGCTGAGCAGCTCCATCGATGCCGCGACCCTCGTCACACTCGCAGGCCTCGCGCTCCTTCTCCCCTTCGTTGTCCTGCCGCGCCGCGCCGGGCTTGTCCTCCCGGCGCTCGCGCTCGTTTTGCTGGTGGCTACATCGGTGGCTGCATCGAACCTGATCGTCGCGCGCGCGAGCGCCGACCAACAGCAGCTCCTCGGCTCGCCGCGCAACTGGGTGGACCTCGCCGCCCCGGGCGACGTGACGTACCTCTACGACGGGGAGTCAGAGTGGAACAGCGTGTGGCAGCAGCGCTTCTGGAACCACCGGATCGCGCACGTGCTGTCGATTGCCCCTGCGCGCGTGCCCGGCCCCATGCCTCAGCAGGTACAGGCGCTGAGGCCCGACGGTCGCCTCGCGGTCCACGATCGCTACCTCGTTGCAAACGACCGCTTCGCCTTCGTCGGCACGCCCGTCGCCCACCACGCGCGAGGGGTCGATCTCGAGGCCGTGACGCTCTGGCGCCTCACAGGGCCTCCAAGGCTCTCGACGATCACGACCGGCGTTCTGCCGAACGGAGACATCGTCGCCCCGGCCAATATCACGGCCTACGGCTGCGCCGGCGGCAGACTCGAGCTGACGCTTCTGCCGAAGGCAACCAAGGTCGTGACCGTTTCCCTCGACGGCAAGCCGGTGTTTCGACGCAGGATCAGCGGGCTTCCGTCCTGGCATGGCTCGATCCCGGTGCCCCGTTCGCACCGGGGCCTTTGCTGGTTCACGATCCGCGGCGGGGCGTTGCTCGGCTCGACCGTCCGGACCTTCGAGCCGGTTAGTGGAGGCCTTTAGCTGGTTGATTCGGGCCCGACGCGCACGAGCATCTTGCCGGTGTTGTCACCGCGGAAGAGGCCGGCGAACGCGGCGGGCAGGTTCTCGATCCCGTCGATCATCGTTTCGCGGCACTCGATCTTCCCGTCGGCGACCCACGGGCCAACCTCCCGCAGGAAGTCGCCGAAGCGCGCGTCGTGGTCTCTGACGATGAAGCCCTGAATACGCAGGCGCTTGGTAACGACGAAGCCGATGTTGCGCGGGCCAGGCTCGGGCTGCTGGTCGTTGTAGCGCGAGATCGCGCCACACGCCGCCACGCGGCCGAAGGGACGAAGCGCGCTGAGCGCGGCCTCGAGCTGCTCGCCGCCGACGTTGTCGAAGTACACGTCGATCCCATCTGCGAGCGCGTCCTTTGCCCGCGTCTCCCGGTAGTTGAATGCCTCGACGCCGAGCGAGCGAAGCCACTCGACCTTCTCGCCGGAGCCGGCGCTGCCGATCACGCGTAGCCCTTTGAGCTTCGCCATCTGCGTCGCGGCGCTCCCGACGGCACCCGCGGCTCCGGAGACGTAGATCGTCTCGCCCTCCTTGACCTCTGCGATCTCGGTGAGCCCGAGCCACGCCGTGAATCCAGGCATGCCGAGTGCTCCGAGCGCCGTCGAGGGAGCGGCGAGCGCCGGATCGAGCTTCCGCACGCGCCTGCCCGCCACCACGCCTGCCTCGCGCCACCCGAGTTGCGAGAGCACCCAGTCGCCCTCCGCCAGACCGTCGTGCTTCGACGCGACGACGCGGCCGACGGACCCGCCGTCGATCGGTTCGCCAACCTCGTACGGCCCGACATACGTCCGGGTCCCGGACATGCGACCACGCATGTACGGATCGACGGAAACGAAGACGTTGCGGACGAGCACCTCGCCGTCGGCGAGCTCGGGGTCGTCGGCGACGTCGCGCAGCTCGAAGTCCGACTCCTGTGGCACGCCCTGAGGACGCGCCGCCAGGATGACCTCACGGCTCACGCTACGTCGGAGATGTTCGGGATGAACCCCTCGTCCTGCATCAACTCCTGCGCTTCCTCGAGCGACAGGTCCTCGGGCGGGATGACCGCGTCCGACGGGGAGAGTTCGTCGTCGGCGAGCTTCACACCGTTCTCGCGCACCGCATCGGCGAGCGCCTGCAGCCCGGTCCAGAGCGCCCGCTCGTCGCCGGCCGCGACCGCCTTCTCGACCTCGTTGTCCAGCTCGTTCAGCCGCCGGAGCAACGAGTCGTCGACCCTGAACTGGCCTTCGCCGAGAAGGCGGACGATCACGTGGCTTCCTCGCCTTCGATCGCCTTCGGCGGATCGCCCGTGCCGAGCTCGGCCTTCATCTTCGCAAGCTCGTCGTCGACCTGGCCGCCCTGCGAGATCTGGGCGAGTTGCCGGTCGATGTCGTCGCCCGACGAGGTGAGGTCGGTGAGAGCGCCGGACGTGGTCAGCTCGTCGATCGCGTTGGCCCGCGCCTGCATCTGCTCGGTCTTGTCCTTCGCGCGTTGCACCGCAAGCCCGACGTCGGCCATCTGCTCGCCGATCCCGGTGGCGGCTTCGCCGATCCGGACCTGCGCCTCGGCGGCCGAGTACTGCGCCTTGATCACTTCCTTCTGGGTGCGGAACGACTCGACCTTCGCCTGCAGCGTGCGCTCGCCTTCGATCAGCTTCTGCTGCTGCGCTTCGAGCTGCTGGCCCTGCTGCATGATCCCGTCGAGCTGCCCCTGCACGGCGGTCTTCCGCGTCAGCGCCTCGCGGGCGAGATCCTCGCGGTTCACCTTCAGCGCGTCGCGCGCCTGGCCGTCGAGCTTGTCGACCTGCTGCTGCATGCTCGTGTACTGCAGCTCGAGCCGCTTCTTGGCCGTCGTCACGTCGGCGATGCCGCGCTTGACGTTCTGCAGCTGGCGCAGCTGCTCCTCGTAGGAGTAATCGAGCGTTTCGTTGGGATTCTCGGCGCGATCGAGCGCTTTCGAGAACTTCGCTTTGAAGATCAGGCTCAGGCGTGACATGAGGCCGGGCATCGCTGTCTCTCTCCTCGCTTCGGGTGCACGATTCTTCGGGTGCACGGGTTAGCCTAACGACGTGCTGGTGGGTGTGAGCATGGATCCCCGCTGGCTCTCGAATGCCCACCTTGTCGCCGACGAAGAGCGCGGCGCGGCCGGCCGTCCCACATCCTGCGCACCGGCACCGACGATCGTTAGAGGCTTTAGAGTGGAGCGCGACTGATGGACGTCATCGACCCCAGGATCGAGGAGTACATCGAGCGGTTCACCACACCGCACGAGCCGCTGCTCGCCGAGCTCTCGGAGGAAACCGCGCGCGAGCTCGGGACGCCCGGGATGCTCACCGGCCCGGTCGCCGGCCGGCTCCTCGAGTTCCTGGTCTGGGTCTCCCAGCCGAAGCGCGTGGTCGAGATCGGGACCTTCAGCGGGCACTCGGCGCTCTCGATGGCCGCAGCGCTGCCGGAAGGCGGCCACATCGACGCGTGCGAGCTCGACCCCGAGCGCGCGGCGTTCGCGCAGCGCTACTTCGACCGCTCGCCGCACGGCTCGAAGATCACGCTCCACGTCGGCCCGGCGCTCGACACGCTCGAGCGGCTCGAGGGCGAGTTCGACCTGGTGTTCATCGACGCGGAGAAGCAGGGCTACGTCGGCTACTACGAAGCCGTCCTCCCCCGCCTCGCCGAGCGCGGCCTGATCGTCGCCGACAACACGTTGGCGAGCGGCAGCGTCGTCGACCAGGCCTCGCCGATCGCCACCTTCAACGAGTACGTCGCCGCCGATTCACGGTCGGTGCAGGTTCTGCTGAGCGTCCGCGACGGCATGACCCTGATCCGCCACGCCTAGCCACGTCCCGCGAGCAGTGCTCAGTACCGAGTTGCGAGCGGCACATGGCTGCCACGAGTTCGTCATTCGAACGGACGAACCGGACTACCTCGCCGAACTGACGCAGCTCGGCTTCGGTCCTCGACCAAGCGAGCCGGCGAACGCCTACCCCGTGGGAAGACGCTCTCGAGCTCGTATGTGATCGAGCAGACCGCGCGGGTATCGAATGGTTCCTCGTCGGAAGCGCGGCGGTTGCGGCGAGAGGGATCGACGTAATGCCGCGAGACATTGACTTCGTCGTTGCAGACCATGACCGTGCCCGGGCAGCATTTGGCGACCTGCTGATAAACCCGCCCCTGTTCCATCCGGACAGGACGTTTGTGAGCAGCTGGAGCGGGCGCGCGTTTGCCGACGCTCGTCTCGAATGGATCTCCTGCGTTCATCCGAGACTCGACTCGTGGATGTGGCCGAACGAGGTGGGGCAGTACGCGGCAAGCCGGCTCGAAACGATCCACTGGCGGCAGCGAACCATCCGTGTGTCGCCGCTCGACTTGCATCTTGAGGTCGCAGAGCAACGCGGCCTGACGGAACGGGCGGCTGCGATCAGAGGCCGCGCTTAAACCAGCGACCCCGAACCCGAGTCTTGGGCGTCGTTGCGGGACACGCGCCCCGGCAAGCGCGCTGTCAGTTTGTGTTGACTCAACACAAACGTGGTTCCGGCGCCGCGAACCGCACTTTGTGTTGAGTCAACACTAAGTGCGGTGCGGCCAGGGTGCATTCCGCAGTACTTCGCACAGGCGACGGCGCTTCAACTGAGGCGCAGACTTCCGTCGCTCGCGACAGTCGCGTTGGACGCGTGCGCCAGGCCGTCCACGCGAGGGTGCTACGCGGATGGAGTTGCCAGCTCAGACTTGCGCGCGTACCAGACGCGCCAGCGCCACGCGATCGTTGTCTGCCCTGTCGCCTGGAGACGCTCGATCGCCCGCCCTCCGAAGATGAAGCCGAACGTTGCGAGCTCGGGCGGTCGTCCCGTAGTCCTGAAGCGACTCGAAGTCGAAGGTCGCCAGACCCGTGCGAGGCGGATGAGAGAATGGCGGTCTGATGAGAGTCACCTTCGAGAAGACCGGACCCCGGCGCTACGGCGTCCTTGTCCAGCGGGAGCGAGCGCCGGAGCTTGTCATAAACCCGGCGCCGGGCTATGACGACTATCTCCCCCACGACCTGCTTCATTTCGTGGCGGAGGCGGAGTGGAAGCTGAACAGGGCCGTGTTCGGCCAGCTTGCCGCAGGTGGCGACGCCGGCACCTTCCATCCCGTCGACCAATCACTCGTAGCCCGTGCGATGCGCGATCGGAAGCGCCGCAAGCGGCGCGCGGGAAAGCCGAAGGGCCGTCGGTCGGAGATTCTGGCGCACATCCTCGAACACGCCTGGAATGCACGTCGTGGCCGCGAGCCGCTGCCGAGAGACTGGGAAGCGCAACTCGAATCCGCACGCGTCTCGAGCGAGCGGGTCGAGCTCGTCGTCGATCGCCTGGACGAGCTTGCCGAGCGTTGGCACTCCATGCAGGTCGGCGAGCAGCTGACGCTTGAGTGGCCGCGCTACGCGCCCCGGCGCTAGTCGCGCCGCGCCCGACGCAAGAGCACCGTCGAGTCCTTGCCGGCCAACGTGCCGGCGGTCGCTGAAGGCGCCTAGCTGCTGCCGCCTGCGAGAGGGACCTGGACCTGTCCGAAAGGGACGGTAGGTTGCCCCGATGCGCCTGATCGTTGCCCGCTGCGAGGTCACCTACTCCGGCCGCCTGAACGCATTTCTCCCGGAATCGACCCGGTTGCTGATGGTCAAGGAGGACGGGGCCGTTCTCGTCCACGCCGACGCCGGCGGGTACAAGCCGCTCAACTGGATGACGCCGCCAACAGTGATCGAGGACAGCGGCGATCTCGTGGTCGTCCGCAAGCGGGCCGGCAAGACCGAGGACCGGCTCGAGATCAAGCTGATCGAGGTGCTCTCCGACGTCACGCACGACATGGGTGAGGCGGCCGGGCTCGAGAAGGACGGCGTTGAGCGCGACCTGCAGCTGCTGCTCGCGGACGACCCGACGCACATCGCCGGCGGCCTGCGCCTCGTGAAGCGCGAGTGGCCAACCGACGTCGGGCCTGTCGATCTGATGTGCCGCGGCGAGGACGACGGCTGGGTCGCCGTCGAGATCAAGCGCATCGGGACGATCGATGCGGTCGAGCAGCTCACGCGCTACCTCGACTGCATCCGCGTCGACCCGTCGCGCGCAGACTGCCGCGGCTTCCTCGTGGCGCAGTCGATCAAGCCGCAGGCGATCGCGCTCGCGGACCAGCGAGGGATCGCGTGCGTGCAGGTCGACCTTGCCGTGCTGCGGGGCGAGCGCGAGCCCGAGCTCACGCTGTTCAGCTAGAGCAGCCGGTCTTACGCCGCGACGGTTCGATCCGCCCGCGGCGATGTCAGCGCGCGAAGCACGCAGTCTGCTGCTTCGTCCTCCGTCAGCCTGTCGGTCAGAAGATGCACGTCAGGGGCGTCCGGAGCCTCGTACCGCGAGTCGATCCCGGTGAGGTGCGAGACCTCGCCTAGCCGGGCCTGCCGATAGAGACCTTTCGGGTCCCGGGCGGCCACGATGTCCGGCGGAGCGTCGACGAAGACTTCGAGGAAACCGAATCTGTCGAGCAGTGCCCGGGCGGCGCCACGATCCTCCGCGAACGGCGAAACGAGCGCGACCAGCACGATCAGACCGGCTTCGGCCATCATGCGCGCAACCTGTGCGACGCGCCGCACGTTTTCGGTGCGATCCTCATCGGCGAACCCGAGATCACGGCTCAGGCTCTCGCGCACATCGTCGCCATCCAGTAGGTAGGCCGGCACCCCTTGCCTCTTCAGCTCGCGCGCGACAAGTGAGGCGACAGTCGACTTGCCCGCTCCGGGCACGCCGGTGAACCACACGACGCACGGTGACTCAGGTATCGGCTCCACCACCGTTATCTCGTCGCCTTGACGCCCCGCACGGCGCGAAGCGACCGACGCAGGGACTGGCGCACCCGTCCGGGCCGGAGCTCGGCACAGAGGACAGCAGACGCCGAGCGGCCCCGTTCGCTGTAGCGCAACGCTCCGGAGAGCTCGACCGTCGACCGCCAGCCGTCGACACCGAGCTCGTACACCTCGAACTCCAACGCGAAGAAACCGGCTGCTGTGAAGAGACGGCGCCACTCGGCCGGGGTGTGCTGCACGAACATCCCGAGGTCCTGCTCGTCGCCGCAAGGGACGGTCACCAGCGCACGACCGCCGGCTCGAAGGACTCGACGGAGCTCGCGCAGCGCGCGCAGCTCCCCGTCGGGATCAACATCCGCATCGCCGCCGTACGCGCGATTGTCACGGCCGACGTGTTGCAGCGTCCCGAGGCAGAACGCGACGTCGATCGAGCTATTCGTAAAAGGAAGGTCTCGGACGTCGGCGCACACGTTGTCCAGGCGAGGAAGATCCGCTGGCGCAACGTCGACGGCGACGAGGCGCGCCGCGCCGAGGTCGACCAGTGCGGCAAGGTGTGCTGGATCCGCGAACGCATGACCGATGTCGAGCACGTCGGCCTCGCCGCGGTAGCGAGCGAGCGCCCAGGGGATCGCGATCGCGCATTCGTCGACCTCCGCCGGCGCCTCGAGCTCGCGCGGACGCTCGTTCGCCGCACGCGCCCAACGAGCGAAGGCGATCGCGTCGTCGAGCGCGCGGACCCGTCGGCCCTCTCGACTACCGGCAAGCTCGTGCACCAGCGTCGAGGGTGAGACAAGGCCGCGCGCCAGCCGATCGAGCGCTTGCTCAACGCCTTGCGCGTCCGGCTCGCGTCGCAGCACAAGCCGATACGCCTCTTCGACGAACACCCGGGGCGCTTCGGTGGGCTGGAGATGGGCATCGACGCTTTGGCCCGTCGTGGGTGGCTCGAGTCGCGTCGCGCGTTCCACGTTGTCCGTGAGGGCCCGCCAGTTCGCGCGAGCCTGCTCCTCCGTGAGGCGCGCGTCCGCATCCGCCTCGTAGCCAAGGCCCCGGAATACCTCGGGATGGGCGCGCACGACGGCTGCGACGTCGTCGGCGGTCATCAGGCTCCGCCAGTGCCCTGGCCGGCCGCGCCAGAAGTGGTCGTTGCCGGTCTCCAGGCGCAGGCTCTCGAACGTCACCTTCTGGATGGCTGCGCTGACCCGCTCGGGCGGGGCGCCGCCGAGGGTGTCGGTCACCCGTTCGAGCACCTCCTGCGGCGCCGCGACCAGCTCCTCGAATTGAACGGGCGCATCAAGCCTCGGCGAACGCCACCAGTCGACGGTCACCGAGAGCAGCGCGGCCGCCCTAGGCCCAGTCGCATAGGCACGGAAGGCATCCGAGCAGGGCTCGGCGCCGAGCAGCGACCGCTCCGTTCCGCCCTCGCCGTTGAGCCAGCGTGCGGTTCGCGGCTCGTTCTGCGAGAAGCGAAGGATTGACACGAGCACGTCCAGTGGGTGGCGGGCGAGCGCCACGACGGAGAAGCCCGCGCGGTCGAACTGCTCGAGCAACGACTCGGTCGGCGGCCAGTGGAGCTGCAGCGCGCAAGCCTTCGGCAGCTCAGTCCACGGAACGGCAGCCGGTGTGTCGGCGGACAAGTCCTCCAGGTCGTAGATCGCCCCGACCAGCCTCCGCAACCACATGTTCCCGGAACGAGGGGTGCTCAGAATCGCAATGCGTTCACCAGGCGTCTGCATCCGCCAGACAGCTTCCGCCGCGCAACGAAGAATTGTCTTAAGAGAAGATGAAGCGAAGCAATGAAAGGCCGCCACCACAGGCGCGCAGGTCTAACCGAGATACCAGGCGAGCAGTCGCTCTCCTTCCGCATCAACCTCGCGCTGCCACTTCAGCGGCAGCCGGGCGAACGGCTCAACGACCAGCTTCCCTTTCTCGATCCGCCACGCACCCGCAACGAAGCCGTCGACCGTGAACGTGTTCTTCGTCATCGCGTTCTTCTTGTTGAAGACCGTTTCGGCGTACTCGGGCGGGACAATCCGCGACCGATCACGGTGCGCAAGGATGACCGAGTCGAATGCCGGTAGAAAACGCACGGGCGCCTTCGCCTGCCCGTCCGCGTAGGGCGCGCGCGGCACGTCGTAGAGCGTCCGCCCTTCTTCGTCTGCGAGTGTCCGCAAGCCCTCGAGCGCCGGTGCGATCTGGCGAACCTTGAACCCGGTGTACTGCTCGATGTCGTCGCGCGTCGCCGGCCCGTACGCGGCGAGGTATTGACGGACGACGCGCACCGAGCTCTCCATGGCGTCCGGCAGCGGCTCGCGCCAGAGCATGTACGGCGGCGGCTTCGTGTGCGGCCAGGGGCCGACCGGGTCAGAGCGAACGAACGGCACCGCGCGCAGGGCGAATGCGACTGTCCACTGATCGTCCGTACCGAGGACCCGACGCGCGAGCTCGGCCAGCTCGGCAGACGAAAACGCGTCCTCCGGCACCGCAGCCCGCAACGCGTCGAGGTCGACACCGAGACCCTCGCTCCGGCCGCGCCGCGACTCGATGTACGACGAGGCGATGTGCGGATACTCCGCGCCGCTCATCACGTGCAGCGTGCCGCGCAATGTCCCCGCGTTGACGATCGTCCCGGCCGCCAGCGCGCGCGTCAGCTGCTCCTTGCGAAATTCTTCGATCCGCGACCACAGCGCGACGTACGGGGAGGGCGCGTACTGCGCCTGCAGCGCGACAAGCCTCGTGACCGCCTTCATGGGAGAGACCGGCTTGCGCTCGAGCAGCATCTGCCGCAGGAGCAACGTGCGATTCAACTCACGGAGGTTCACGGCCCTGGGTATCTCACGGTCCTGCATATCTCAGGGCACTACGGCGGCCTTGAGCAGGTCGCGCGGCGGGTCGGCGAACAACGCGGGCAGCTCGGCGAGGAGGACGCGGTGAGTGACGAGCCGGTCCCACGGATACGCGCCGCTCGCGAGGAAGCCGAGCGCAGCGCGCACGGTGGCAGGCGTGTGGTGGAACGAGCCGCGCACCGTCAGCTCCTCGTAATGGAGGCGATATGCATCAACGGGCGGGCGCACGTCCCGCGGGAGCCCGCCGAACATCACGACCGTCCCGCCGGGGCGCACGAGCTCCACGGCGTCCGTCCAGGCGGCGTCGCTCCCGACCGCCTCGATCACGACGTCGGCTCCCGTCCCCGCCCCGCTCTCTGCGCCGAACAACTCCACGAGCTCTTGCCGCTCGGGGCGGCCCCCGACGACCACCGGCCAACCGCCCGCATCCGCAACGCACGCGGCGAGCATCAGCCCGATCGGCCCTGCGCCGAGGATCGCAACCGTGTCGCCCGCGTGGATCTCCGCGCGCTCGACGCCGCGCAAGCAGCACGCCAGCGGCTCGACCATCGCCGCGACCTCGGGCTCGACCCCCGGCGGTACGTCGTGCAAGTTCACGGCGGCGATGCGCTCGGGCACGACGATCCAGTCTGCGTAGGCGCCCGCGAGGAACGAAAGGTCGCGGCACTGCTCGCCGCGCGCACAACCATCGCAGGCCCCGCACGGCGCCGAGTTGGCAGCGACGACGCGCCGCCCGTCGACGAGCCCGGAGAACTCGTGGCCAAATGGCGCAGGCGACTCGCGCACGAGCACCGGGTGCCCGCGCCGGAACGTCTTCAGGTCGGTGCCGTCGGTCAGCGCGACCTCGATCTGCACGAGGACGTCACCGGGGCCGGGCTCGGGCCGTGGGACATCCTCGATGCGCAGATCGCCGGGCGCGTAGAGCAGTGCCGCCTTCACGGCGTGAAGACGACCTTCAACGCATCGCCACGGCGGTAGAGCTCGACGCCCTGGAGAAACCGGTCCAGGGGCAGCGTCGTCACCTCGGGCAGCACGAGCGTCGGCAGGAGCTCAACCGCGCTGCGGAAGTACGCAGGCGTCGCCGAGCGCGAGCCGACCACGTGCAGCTCCTTGCGATACACGGCGTCGAGGGTCGTCGGCACGTTTTCCTCCGGCGCTGCGAAGACGAGCAGCGTTCCACCCGGCTCCAGCCGGTGCAGCGCGTCGTTGATGCCCGCGGGCGCGGTCAGCACCGCAGCGTTGACCGTGTCGTTGTCGCCCGTCTCGGCTCCGAGCATGTGCGCTGTCGCGAGGCGCTCGGGGCGCGGGTCGACCGCAACGACGTCGTCGCCGCGCCGACGGAGCACCTGAATCCAGAGTTGGCCGATCGCCCCCGCTCCGACGACGAGGACGCGCCCCGGCGGCACTGCTTCCGCCGCACGCAGCACGCATGCGAGAGGCTCCGCCCAGATGCCGTCCAGCCCGCCGATCGTGTCAGGCAGCGGCACACAATGCGTCGCCCGCAACTGCTCCGCGAAACCGCCCGGCGTGATGCGCAGCTCGCGAAACTCTCCGCACGTCGACTGGTAACCGGCGAGGCAGCGCTCGCACGTGCCGCACGGCACGCGATGCATGACCGTGACACGCGCGCCATTTTCGAGCACACCCGCAACCTCGTGGCCGAGCACGGTCCCGCGCGTGGCGCGGCCGAGCTTTTCCACGTCGGAGCCGCACAGGCCGCACGCGACCACCCGCACGAGCAAACCGGCGCCCGAAGGCTCCGGCAGGTCGGCGAGCTCGGGGAGCCCGTCGGCGTCGAGTACGACCGCACGCACCGCCGTATCGTAGGGCGGTGCGTGCGGTCGGATGGAGTGGTGCTACCCGCGCGTGTTGACGGGGAACGACACGAGCCTGCGGGCGGAGATGCCACCGAGCAGGTTCTCACCCGGCTTGCGGGCCCGCGTGAACACGGCGAGCAGCTGCTGCCGCGGCGAGGCCGGGAACGCGCTGTCCTGGTGCAGGGTCAGGGTCGCCCAGCCGTCGGCACCCGTGGGCGTCTCGGCCGGGATGGAGAACTGCTGGAACGGGACGGCCGTTGCGTAGACGAGCGCACCCGACACCGAGCGGCCGTTACAAGCCGAGACGTGGAACCGAAGCGTCACGTCGCTCGAGGAACGCGTGATCACCGACGGCGAGACAGACTGGCCGTCGAGCACGAGGTGTGCAGGAGCCGCGATCGACGCGACGTCGATCGTGCCGGAGCCGGCTGCCGGGCAACCATTCACGGTCACGGGTGGCACCGGGCCTTTCGCCGTGACGACGGCAGTCTCATTCGACGTCGCCTGCGTCGAGCCGTCCGCATTCTTGGCGGTCACGCGAACGCGCAGCGTGTCGCCGATGTCGGCGTGCTTGACGAGATACGACGCGGTGTCGGCACCGCCGATGTTCGCGCAGCCGGCGCCCTGAGCGTCGCAGCGCCGCCACTGGTAGGCGTACGTGGGTGTGGTCGAGCTCGTCCACGTGCCGGGGGTAGCGCTGAGCGTCTGCCCCTCCTGTGCCGTGCCCGAGATCGTCGGTTCGGCGCTATTCACCGGCGCTGCATTGCTGGCCGCATTCGATAGGCCGGCGACCGCGAGAACGGTCACCGTCCCGGCCGCAAGCAGCGGCAGGATTGCTGTGATTTTCACGTAGGCCCCTTTCAGGCGTTTACCCCTTCCTTCCCAGCACCGGCGAGGGCGAAGTGAGGGTTGGATCAGGCTCAGGTAAAACCGGGCGCCGCTACACTAAGAGCCGCCCAGGGGCCATAGCTCAGCTGGGAGAGCGCCTGGATCGCACCCAGGAGGTCGGCGGTTCGAGCCCGCCTGGCTCCATCCGAGAATCCCCCGCCTCGCGGGGGATTCTTCTTTGTAGGAGGGCGATTACGAAGCCCTAGACTGCCGCGATGCTCACGAACCTGCGCATGCGCTTGCTCCATCGCGCCTCACGCATCGCACTCCTCGCGGCGGCGACCGACGCTCATCGTGGGTCTGCGCCGCAGCTCGCAGGGACGATCGACTTCGAGACGAGCTTCGGTGCGCTGTACCTCGACGAGGACGACCCGGTTGTGACCCCGGGCCTGTCGGTGTCGGCGAATGGGAACCGGGACTGACGGCGTATGTCGGGGAGCGACTGCGTCCCGGGATGACGTTCGTCGACGCCGGCGCGCACGTCGGCTACTACACCGTCCTCGCCGGACGCTTGCTCGGGCCGCGCGGCCTCGTGCTCGCGTTCGAGCCGAACCCTCGCAACTACGAGCTGCTGCTCGCGAACGTCTGGCGTAACGGCCTCGCCAACGTCGTGTGCTTCCCGTGGGCCCTGTCTGACGAGACCGGGTTCACGGATCTGTACCTGTCGGCCGAGAACTCGGGCGACCACCGCATCTACGCGCGTGAGGAAGGACGGCCGAGCGTGCCGGTGCGGACCGCGGCGCTCGATGCGCTCACGGCGATCCGCCCGCCGGTGGACGTCCATGAAGATCGACGTCCAGGGAGCCGAAGAAGCCGTTTTGCGCGGCGCGGCCGACCTGATCATTGCGTCGCCCGACCTGCTCATCGTGCTCGAGTATGCGCCGGCGGAGCTGCGCGCTTTCGGCAGCGATGACCGCGAGCTGCTCGGGTTCTACCGCTCGCTCGGGTTCTCGATCGTTGTACAGCACTCGAACGAGCATGGGCTCCTTCACCTGTCCGACACGAGATTCTCGAGTCGTGCCTGCCCGAGCACGGCCGTCTGCATACGAACCTCGTGCTTACGCGCAGCAGCGCCTGACCTCGGGGCTCGATCGCGTGCCACACCGCCTGTTCATGCATTTCTTAGCTCCGGATCACCTGGCTCTTGGTTTGAAGCTCGATGCTCTTCGCGCGGCCCCCTGTCTTTCCCATCCCTAAAGGGGGCCGCACACATTTGCCGACCTCGAGCCTGTGCGCCCGCTAATCGCCGACACGTGACCCGCATCCTGCTCGTCGAGGACGATGCACCGGTCCGGGCCGTCACACGGGAGATGCTCGAGGGAGCCGGGTATTGCGTCGCGGAGGCCGCGGACGCCGCGACCGCGTTGGCTCGGGTCGACGAGCGCCTCATGTTCGAGGTGCTCCTCATCGACGTCCTGCTCCCGGACCTGTCGGGCCTCGAGCTCGCACGCCGAATTCGCGCCCGTCCCGACACCTCGAGCGTCAAGATTCTCTTCACCTCGGGCTATCCGATCGACGGGGCGGAAGTTGAAGCCGGCGATGCTTTCCTCCCCAAACCGTACGGCACGACCGAGCTGCTGCTGGCTCTCGTGAAGCTCAGTCGCCGGCGCGGATTACCGGCAGGCGGATCGACATGATCGTCCCCCCGCCTCGGGCGGACTCCGCGGTCGCAGTTCCCCGGTGCGCCTCGGCGACTTGGCGCACGATCGCGAGCCCCAGGCCCGAGCCCGGGAGCGTTCGAGCGTCAGCGGCGCGGTAGAAGCGGTCGAAGACGTGCGGTAGGTCCTCGGCTGCGATGCCTGTCCCGTAATCGCGAACGCTGCAGACGCCGGCCGCGACGGTCACCTCGATCGGATCCTCCGGCGAGCTCCACTTCACGGCGTTGTCGAGGAGGTTCGAGATCGCCCGCATGAGCTCCGCGGGCGCGCCGCTGACAACCGTGGGCTCGTGGTCGAAGCGAAACTCCCGGTCGGCCCGCCGGGCGGCAACGAGTACCGCCTCCCGCGCGATCTCGTCCAGCCGCACGGGCTTGTGCTCCGACGCCTGTGCGTCCCCGCGCGCGAGCTCGACGAGCTCGTCGATCAGATGCGTCATCTCCGCGAGCTCCACCACGGCTGCGTCGATGCTCTGGCGTTGCTCGCTCTCCGACATCTCAGGGTGGAGCTGCATGGACTCCAGGCTCGTTCGTGCAGTCGTCAACGGCGTTCGCAATTCGTGAGACGCGTCAGCTACCAGCTGGCGCTGCGCGGCGATCGAACCGGCGAGCGCGGCCAACATCGTGTTGAACGCCCGCGCAAGGCGGCCGAGCTCGTCGGTGCGGCGATCGTCCGTGACGGGATGAAAGTCTCGCGTCGCAGCGATCCGCTCGGCATCAGCCGTCAACCGCCGCACGGGACGAAGCACGGCCCGGGCAACGAACAGCGCGACCACCGCAGCGACAGCGACAGCGACGCTGGAGATGACGAGGAACAGCAGCCGAATCCACCACAGCACGTGGTTGGTACCGGTCAGCGAGAGCGCGACCTGCACCGCTCTGTCGCCGTCCCGCCGCGTGTAGATCCGAACTTGGGTCCCCTGGACGCGGGCCTCGGAGAAGAACGCGCGATGCCGCCCGGCGGCGACCGCGGCGGCGGCGAGCGTCGGGAGCCGGGCATGTTCACCCGGCAGCAACGTCACCTTCCCGTTCGCCGCGACGAACTGGATGTACCCCATGGCTTCGCCGAGCTTCGCCGGCGCGACGCGCGGCGGCCGGGCGCGCCGCGCGACGCCCGGCGCGCGGCGGCCGTTCGTCGCAATCGCGGCGGCTCGTTGCCGCAACGCCTTGTCGACCTGGCCGTTCAGCTGCGAGCTCACGACGTGGTAGGCGGCGAAGAGCGCGACGGCGATCGCGAGTGCGAGCAGCGCAGCCGTGCCGAGCGTCAGGCGGGCGCGAAGGCTCAGCTAGAGCTCCTCACGGAGCACGTAGCCGATACCGCGCACCGTCTGGATCAGCCGTGGCTCACCATCGGCTTCCAGCTTGCGTCTGAGCGAGCCCACGAAGACGTCGAGTGAGTTCGACGCGGACTCCGAGTCGCTGCCCCACACCTCCTCGAAGATCGTCGTCCGCGTCAATACCTTGCGCGGGTTGGCAAGGAAGAGCTCGAGCAACGAGAACTCGAGTCGCGTCAGCTCGATGACACGATCGCCGCGGCGGACGAACCGTTGGCCCCGATCGAGCTCGACGTCGAGGAACCGCAGGCGACCCTCCGGTGTCGAGCGGCGCAGAAGCGCACGCACACGGGCAAGCAACTCGCCGACTGCGAACGGCTTACCGAGGAAGTCGTCGGCGCCGGCCTCCAAACCGTCCACACGATCGGCCAAGGCGTGCCGTGCGGTCAACATCAGAATCGGCACCTCGCTCGTTCGGCGGATCAGCCGGCATGCCGTCATGCCGTCGAGGTTCGGCATCAGCAAGTCGAGGATGACGATGTCCGGTTGCACGACGCCCTGGTCGAAGAACGAGAGCGCACGCATTCCGTCCTCGGCCACGTCGACCTCATAGCCCTCGAGCTTGAGCGTACGCGACATGGCCGAGCGCAATGCGGCGTCGTCGTCGACGACCAGGACGCGATTCGGCATCGGGGTATCGTCGCAGGCCCTACTGCAGTGAGGTTCCTCCCCCGCTTCCACCGGCGCCGCCAGCGCCGCCCGCGCCGGGGCCGCCGGTCGGTGCGTACTTGGCGCACGCGGCCTGTGCCTTGGCGAACGTCTTCTGGTTGTTGCTCGCTCCGAGCGTGACGCCGTTCTTCTTCAGACACGCGTTGTACTGCGCGAAGGCCGGATTGTTCGCCCGGTTTCCGCCTCCGAACCGTCCGCCGGCAGGAAGCTTGCTCCGGCAGGCCGTGAACGCCGCCCGCTGAGCGGCCGTCAGGTTCGCGAACCCGCCGCCACCGCCGCCGCCAGGCCCACCTGCAGGCGGCTGGCCGTTTCCGCCGCCGCCGCCGCCGCCGCCGCCACCGGCGCCACCGCCACCGCCGCCGGGCGGCCTGCCCGGGAGCTTCACGCCGTGCTGGGCGAGACACGTGTTGAACGCCGTGCGGTCCGCGGTATTGGCGCCGCCGCCCGCCCCTCCGGGGGCGGTCGAGGTCGTTGTCGTTGTGGCCGAGGCCGCCGAGGGCGACCCGTTCGATCCACACCCCGCTGCGACGATCGCCACCGCTGCGACCGCTGTAGCGCCCGCGAAACGAAGTGAGTTACCCATTGCTTCCTCCGATCGTGATTTTCTGGGCGCTGTAGCTCCCGTCGTTGTTCTGACTGCCGGTGACCGTGACGGAGTCTCCGGGGTGCACGGTCTTGAGCGTCCCCGACACCGTCTTCTGCACGGCCGAGCCGGCGGTTGTGTGCACGAGCACCGTGTTGCCGCTGGCGTCGGTCACATACAGGGTCGAGCCCTTGATCAGCGTCACCGTTCCGGTGGTGGCGCCGCCGCCCGCACCGGGAAAGCCGCCCGCGCCGGCAAACCCACCGCCGCCGGCGCCGCCGCCAGGCCGTCCGCCGAAGCGTGCCGCGAAGCCCGCCCCAGGGGTGGCTGCAGAGGAAGCGCCCCAGTGCTTCTGCGCTTCCACGCCGCCGATCAGGCCGCCTGCGACGGCCACCGCGAGGGCAAGCGCGGCGGTCAGCGCCGGAAGCTTCTTCCTCCGGCGGGCGAGCAGCTCGCTTGCGAGCCCCTCGTGCGCCGCCGTTGGTTGTTCTGAATGCACTGCTGTCGTTGTCATGTTGTTGCTCCTACTCGTAACGAAGGGCGTCGATGGGCCGCAGCGACGCGGCACGGTTTGCGGGGTAGATCCCGAAGAAGAGGCCGACGGCGACGCCGACGCCGAGGGCCAACACAACGGAATACGTCTGGATGACGGGCTGGACGCCGACGACCTTGAACTGGCCACCCACCAGCCCCGCGACGGCGCCGGTGAGCCCGCCGAGCACGGAAAGCAGCCCGGCCTCGGTCATGAACTGGCCGAGCACGTCGCCCTTGCGTGCGCCGATCGCCTTGCGGATCCCGATCTCACGCGTCCGCTCGGTGACGGTGACGAGCATGATGTTCATCACGCCGATGCCGCCGACGAGCAGCGAGATGCCGGCGACCGCTGCGAGCAGCACGGTGAATGTGTGCGTGCTCGAGCTCGACGTCTGGAGCAGCGAGGCTTGGTTCTGCACGCTGAAGGCGGCAGTCCCGTCCGAGTTCGAGTGATTCGGCGTCAGGATCGCCGTGGCTTCCGATTCGGCAGCCGTCACGCCGCTCGGCGTCGTCGCCTCGACCAGGATCTGGTTCAGCTGGCCGCTGTGTCCGACGAGCGTGTCCTGCGCGGTCGTCAGCGGCAGCAGTACGACGCTGTCCTGATCCTGGAACCCATTCGAGCCCTTCGACTTGAGCAGGCCCTCGACCGTGTAGCTCGTACCGTTCAGCTGGAACGTCTGCCCCAGCGGGTCCTGAGCGCCGAACAGACTGGTCGCGACCGTGGTACCGATCACGGCGACGCGCGCGTGCTGCTGCACGTCGGCGTCGGTGATGAAGGTGCCTTCTGTAACGGCTGCCTTCCGCGCCTCGGCGTACGACGGAGTCGTCCCGTAGACGCTCCCGGGCGTCAGGGTCGCGACGCCGACCGCCGCCGTGACCGTGCTCGCACTCACGACCGGCGTGACCGACTTGATGTCCGGCGCGACCGTCTTGTCCTGAAGCGCCTTGACGTCCTTGGTCGTGAGGAACGTGAATGTGCTCGAGCTCGAGGCCCTCCTGCCGAAACCGAACCCGCCGGACTGAATCGTCAACAGGTTCGTCCCGAGCCCTTCGATCTGCGACTGGACCGCGCTGGCCGAACCACGACCCACGGCGACCAGGATGATCACCGACGCGACGCCGATCGAGATCCCGAGCATGGTCAGGAGCGAGCGCAGGCGGTTTGCGAGCAGCCCGTGCAAGGCCATGCGGGCCGCCTCGAAAATGCTCATGCGTGTGCCACCTGCAAATGGTCCGGCGACGCCGAGCCCGGCCGCGGGGGCGGCCCGTCGACGGGCGCCTGGCGCATGTCCGCCACGATGCGTCCGTCGGCCACCTGGATCACACGCTTTGCGTGCGCCGCGACTTCGTGCTCGTGCGTGATCATCACGATCGTCCGACCCTCGGAGTTCAACCGGTGGAAGATGTCCATCACGTCGAACGTCGACGCCGTGTCGAGGTTGCCCGTCGGCTCGTCGGCCAGGATGATCGCCGGCTCGGTGGCGATCGCCCGCGCGATCGCCGCGCGCTGCTGCTGGCCACCCGACAACTCGGAGGGG
>DATBDB010000132.1:0-19727 GCA_036270155.1 Gaiellaceae bacterium | reverse complement strand
GCACGATGGGGCCTGAAGAGGCGGAGTGGGCGGCCGTCCCCTACACCTATGCGAAGAAGACCCTGCGCTCCCACCCGGAACGCATCGTCTCCGACATCAACCACCGGCTGAGCGCGCACTCGGACGCGCTCGCCTACGTCCACCAGGCAGCCGTCGTCGCGACACACGACGCGTACGAACGGCTGAACCAGGTGGCCTCCCCGACACTCGTCGTCCACGGCGAGGAGGACATCTTCATGCCGCCGGCCAATGCGCTCGTCCTGGCCGAGAAGATCCCCGGTGCGCAGGTGAAACTGTGGCCGGACGCCGGCCACCTGTACATGATCGACGAGCCGCAGGCCGATCGCGAGATCGCACGCTTCCTCACGGAATCGAACTGCTGCTGACGGCAGACGTACTATTCGGTCTGGGGTGCGGCGAACTCGCGGTAGGCAGCGAGCGCACGTGGCCCCCAGACCGTCCCAGGTCCACCGTTCATCATGATCACCACGCTCATCGCCTCGGCGATTTCGGCCTCGGTCGCGCACTGCCGCGCCGCCCCGCGCGCGTGCGACGAAATGCACCCGTCGCATTCTCGAGTTGCAGCGATTGCCAGCGCGATCAGTTCCTTGACCTTTCCCGGCAGCGCTCCGTTCGCGAATACCGCCTCCGACATCGCACCGTAGGCGTCGTACACGGCGGGAATGTTCTTGCGAAGCCGGGCCGCGGGTTGCGCCAGGCCCTTCGCTATGTCACGTGCACTCTCCATCGCTCTCACCACCTCAGTAGGTTTCCGGGCCGCGCCCGGTCAGGACTCCTTCACCGTGATCGCGCGCGCCGGACAGAGCCTTCGGGCCAGGAGGACATCCTCGTGCAGTTCGCTCGGTGGATTGTCGTCGAGCAACTCGACGAGGCCGTCCTCATCCTGGTCGAACACCTCCGGTGCGGTGCGCACGCAGTTCCCAGCTCCGAGACATACGTCTTTGTCGACGATCACTCGCATCGTGTGCTCCTTTCGTTCGCCTGTCCGAGGCACGGCTCACCACGTGACGGGCAACTCGTAGACGCCGTAGATCGACGCGTCGTTCTTGAACGGCACCTGCTCGAGATCCGTGGCAAGGCACAGGCTCGGGATACGCCGGTAGAGGGTTCCGTAGACGACTTGGAGCTCCACCCTCGCCAGTGGTTGACCAAGGCACTGGTGCACGCCAAACCCGAACGCCAGGTGCCCACCGCCGTCGCGGTGTACGTCCAACCGGTCGGGATCGGCAAAGGCTTGCTCGTCGCGGTTGCCGGCGTCGATGGCCATGACCACCGCGTCGCCGGCGTGGATGGTCTCCTCGCCGATCTCGATATCGGCGAGCGCTACCCGCCGCAGACCGGAGTGGACGATGGTGAGGTAGCGCAAGAGCTCCTCGACCGCACGGGCGACCAGCTTCGGGTCGTCGGCATCGCGTAGGGCGGCCAGCTCGTCGGGATGTACGAGGAGGGTCAGCGTGCCGAGCGCGATCATGTTCGCGGTGGTCTCGTGGCCGGCGAGCAGCAGCAACGTGCCTATGCCGGCCGCTTCGCGTCGCGTGAGCTCGCCTGTCTTCACGTGCCCGGTCGCGAGCTCGGACAGCAGATCGTCGCCAGGGTCGGCGAGCTTCTCGGCGATCAGCCCGTCGAGGTAGTCGAGCAGCTTGCCGTTGGCCGCTCGCGCCGCCTCCGTCGATGAGCTTCGATTCACGAGAATCCTCGTGTTCGCTTGGAAGAAATCGTGATCGACGTACGGCACGCCAAGCAGCTCGCAGATCACGAGCGACGGCACCGGCAGCGCGAACGCCTGCACCAAGTCGACCGGCTTGGGCCCGGCCAGCAGTCGGTCGATCCGATCGTCCACGATCCGCTGGACTGCCGGCCGCAGCGCCTCAACCCGCTTGATTGCGAACCGGCCGGTCACCATCCGGCGTAACCGAGCGTGCTCCGGATCATCCATCCCGATGAAGGTCCGGCCTGCCGTCCCGCGCTCGCGGGCGGCCATGCTCGCGTGCGGATACTCGGGACGTCTGGTGTCGCGGCTGATCCGCGGGTCGCCGAGCAGCGCGATTTGATCTGCTTGACGAGTAACCAGCCACGCAGTCCTGCCGTCCCAGAGCCGCACCTCGGCGATCGGCGCGTCGGCCCGTAACGCCAGCACGGCGGGGGGCGGGCTGAGCGGGCACTCGGGCGCCCGGGCCATCGGAAACGCGGGAATCTCAGCCGATGTGTTGCGCACGTCGGTAGGGGTGGCCGGCCCGGGGGCTTTCGCCCCCGAGCCGGGGACCGCTAGATGGCCGGGCCCCCGCAGCCGGAATAGAAGAGGACGTTGCCGATCACGTTCGCCCCCACGACGTTTCCCGTGGCCGTCGCAAAATCGAGCTGGGCGACCAGCATCGGACAGAGCACCGATTGCAGGTACCCGGCGCCGAAGTCGATCGGGGTCGGCGGGACGACAGGCCCAGGCGCGGTCGCGGCGCTTGCGCTTGCCGGAAGAGCGACGGCAAGTGCGGTTGCGACGCCGGCCAACCCGGCCATGAGCTTCCGATGGGACATGACTCGCCCTCCTTGCTCCGGTCGGCCGGGGCCGCCGCCGGTCGATCGTTGACCGCGCGCCACTTCGGCACGGCCCCGTCGGTATCGCTTCCGATGGTGCCGCCGCGCGTGCTCCACGCGGCCTGTCCCAGAGGCCTATTAATGCTGCCCGCTCAAAGCGGCGCAGCCGAGCGTCCAACGCGTTCGCGTTTGTCCCATGGTCGAGGCGCGTCTGGTCCTTGGGGCTCTCCGAAAAAGCGGCGAACCCGTGTTCAATCGTGGCGGTGAGTCCATCTACGCCAAGCGACCTGCACGTGCGTCACGGACACGACCGTGCGGGTCGTTAGCTTCGTCGGGCCGGACGGCTCCCGGCTTGGAGTTGTCGAGGGCGACCTTGTCGTCGATCTGAGCCGGGTCGAACCAGCCGCTCCCCGCGATCTGCGTGAGGTCCTGCGCGCCGGCCGCCTGCCGGAGCTTCAGCGGCTCGCGCTTGGCGCGGCGCCGGGCGCGCGGCGGCCGCTCGACGAGCTACAGCTCGAGCTCCCGGTGCCGTCCCCCGGGAGAATCTTTTGCTTGGGCCTGAACTACCGCGACCACATCGCCGAAGGGCCGTTCGAGGACCAGGAGTATCCCGCGTTCTTCATGCGTGGCGCCACATCGCTGATCGCGCACGGCGAGCCGATCATCCGCCCGGAGGTGTCGGTGGCGCTCGATTACGAGGCGGAGCTCGCAGTCATCATCGGCAAGCGCGCACGGCATTTGCGCGAGGTGGACTGTGCCGACGTCATCGCGGGCTACACCTGCTTCAACGACGGTTCGGTGCGCGATTACCAGCAGCACACTATCCAGTGGACGATCGGCAAGAACTTCGACGGGACGGGCGCCTTCGGGCCGGCGATGGTCACGCCCGACGAGCTGCCGCCGTTCGCAACGGGTCTGCGGATCCAGTGCCGGCTCAACGGGGAGGTCGTACAGGACAGTTCGACCGACAGAATGATCTTTTCGGTTCCCGAGGTACTCGTCTACCTGACGTCGGCTGCCACGCTGTATCCGGGGGACGTGGTCGTGATGGGCACGCCGGCCGGTGTGGGGATGTCGCGCAATCCGCAGCTGTGGATGAAGCACGGCGACGTCGTCGAAGTCGAGATCGAGTCGGTCGGGACGCTCGTGAACGGCGTCAAGGACGAACTGGCCCCACGGGAGACGGGCGAGCTGCACGAGACATTCGCCGACCGTTAGTGCGGACGATCAGCCTCACCGTCGACAACGGGCCTGAGCCCGGCGTCACCGACTTCGTGCTCGACACGCTGGCCTCGCGCGGCGTTCACGCGACCTTCTTCGTCATCGGCAGCAAGCTCGAGGACGGCGAGAGACTCCGCTGCGCCCGTCGCGCCGTACGGGAGGGCCACCGCGTCGGCAACCACAGCTACCACCACCGCGAGCCCCTCGGCCTCCTGGACGCCGAGGCATCACGCGCAGAGATCGCCCGCACCCAGGCGCTCCTCGACGGCTTCGTCACAGAGCGCCTCTTTCGCCCCATCGGCGGCGAAGGCCATGAGGGCACGCTCGGCGACCATCTCCTCAGCCCCGCGGCGCGGGACATTCTGATCGCCGAGCGCTTCACCGTCGTCCTCTGGAACGTGGTGCCGCGAGACTGGGAGCAGCCGCAGGCGTGGGTCGACGTCGCGCTCGAACGCTGCCGCGGGATGGAGCACGCCGTCGTCGTCGTCCACGACCTGCCGACCGGCGCGATGGCGCACCTTCCCTCCTTCCTCGACCGGGCGCTCGAAGAAGGCGCGCGCTTCTCGAGCGACTTCCCGCCGTCGTGCGTGCTGCTCGAGCACGGCGTGCCGCGGGACGCCCTGGACACCTACGTCCGCGCGGCCGCCTGACGCGGAAACGAGAACGAGAAAGGAGATGAACCGATGTCCGTTCCGGAGACGAACTTGCACCCGCCGTTCCGCTTCCTGCGCGCCAGCCACGCGAGCTTTACCTCGCGCGATCTCGCCAAGAGCCGCGAGTTCTACACCGAGGTGCTCGGCCTCGTAGTCAGCGACGAGGACCGGGACACGCTCTACCTGCGCGGCCTCGAGGAGCGGGCGCATCACAGTCTCACGATCAAGCGCACCCAGGACGAGCCGGCCTGCCTGCGCGTCGGCATGCGTGTTCAGAACAACGAAGACCTGGAGCGCGCCAAGCACACCTTCGAGCGGCACGGGTTGCCGTGCCGCTTCGTCGAGGAGCCTTTTCAGGGGCGCGCGCTGCACACCGTCGACGTCACGGGGACCCCGCTGGAGATCGTCGCGTCGATGGAGCATCAGCCGCGGCGGGACACGCAAGTGCAGATGCACAAGGGGGCGGCGGCCCGTCGGTTCGACCACTACCAGATCACCGTGCCCGACGTTCACGAGGCAGCCGTGTTCTACACCTCGCTCGGCTTCCGCATCGCCGATTACATGACCATGGGAGAGCACCCGGTCGGCGTGTTCCTGCACGTCAAGAACACGCCCTACGACCTTGTCTTCCTGGAGCGGGACGGCCCCGCCTTTCACCACTACGCCTACATCGTTCCGGACGTCCAATCGATGCTGCGCGCTTGCGACACCATGGGTGAGCTCGGCTGGGGGGACAACGTGGAGTTCGGACCGGGCAGGCACTCGGTCGGCCATTCCTACTACGTCTACATACGCGATCCAGACGGGCACCGCGTCGAACTGCTGCTGCCCCCGATCGTCTACATGGACGGCGACGATCCGCCGTCGGTTTTCGACGTGCGGACGGTCAAGAGCCCTCAGGTCGCCTGGGGCCTGCCGCCGCGCGCGTCATGGTTCGTCCACCGCTCGCGCTTCCTCGGCTGCGAGGTTACGCCCTCGGTCGGCGACGGCGACGGCCTGACGCTCGAGCAGTACCTCTGCATCACAGACAGACAAGCCAACGGAGGGTGATCATGCCCCGCGTTCCGTACCCCAAGCGAGACACCTATCCAGCCGCTTACCTCGCGTCGTACGACCGGATGCTCCGCGAGCGCGGCAACCCGCCACTGCACGTCTTCGCGGCGCTCGCGAACATCCCGAACCTTCTCGACCCGCTTCTGACGTTCACGCGCGAAATGCGAGAGGGCGCGGCCATCGAGGCGCGGCTGCGCGAGCTCGCCATCGTGACGGTTGCACTCACCACCGGGGCGACGTACGAGTTCAACCACCATTGGAACTCAGCGCTCGAATCCGGGCTGCGCCGCGAGCAACTGGAGCAGCTCGCCGAGGCCGAGACCTCGGACGCGTTCGACGAGCAGGAGCGCGCCATCGTCCGCTACGCACGCGAGGCGACCTTGTCGCTCAACGTCTCCGACGAGACCTGGTTCGCCCTGCGCACGCACTTCTCGACGCGCGAGAGCATGGATGTTGTGATGGCCGTTGCCTGGTACAACGCGGTCGCGCGGATGCTGCTGCCGTTGGAGATCGAGCTCGAGGACTGGTACGAGCGGCACTAACCGCGGACCGTTCGTCGACGGGAGCGTCTCAGTGATTCATCGGGATGCACGGGGCACCGGGGTGGAGTTCACACCACGGCAAGCAGGAGCCGGTGGCTGCGTTCGGCATGCCGTACGAGGTCGGGCAGGTCGTGCCGGCCGGGATTCCGACGACGTCCGGCGGAGCAATGGGCAGGCTGGCCGCGTTCGCCGCCGTGCCGATGGCGAATGCCGCCGTTACGCCCGCGACCACGGCGAGGGGTTTCCGGAAGGACACGATTCGTCGACCTCCTTCGTAGCGAACGAACAGCGTCGCCGCCCGTCGATTCGGTTGAGGGCGTGCTGCTCGTCAGCGCACCCGTCAATGATCCCCTAATGATCCGGGCGCGGCGTCCTGAGCGCACTGTCATGCGGGACAGTCTCCGGTGTCCGCTGGGACCGTTTTCGCTGGGCTCAGACGCTCGCCACCGCAACCGCGCGGCCAAACATGGGCGGGTGGCCGCGATCAGGCCGCCGAGCCGATGCACCCGCGGCGAAGATCGGAAACAGCTTCAAGATCGCCGCGAACAGGATCAATGCATGACCCCACGGCAACCGGTCGCTGCGGCGATACAGGATCACCGCGAGCACGACGAGGGCGAATAACCCGATGTCGACGTTGCCGCGCTCGACCCCGAGCATCACGGCGGGCGAGCGCACCGCCGCGCCGTACACGACGGCGTCGAGCGGTCGGGCGGACACGGGCAAGACTGCAAAGACTGCGAGCAGGAAGATGACGGCAAGACAGCCGCCGAGCCACACCGTGTCTCCGACGCCGAGCCCGAGGTGCGACGGGGCCATCCAGATGCCGGGGAAGTTGGCCGGACGGTGGTACGGATCGCACGGATTGGCGGCCATCACGGCGATGCCTCGCCTCGTGCATTCCCAGGCCGAGGTGACCGAGCGAAGGTCGCCGTACGGGATCCGGGAAGTTCGGCACCCCGAGAACGTGCCAATGGGAACGACCTCCGATCGCCCAGAGCAGGACGAAGTACCCGCCCACGATCAGCAGCAGGATCGCGCGCGGCGCTGCGAGGAGGCGCGCTAGCCGCTGGCGGGTCAGGTCGATCACGACGGCCTGGCAAATCTACTTGGACAGAACGAGGGAGCCGCCCCGAAGGGCGGCTCCCTGTCCGTTCGGAAGCCGCCTACCAGGCCGACGGCGCCGGGGGCGCGACGACCGGAGGCCGGTCGTCACACGTGATCGTGTTCGGGAGCTCCCACGGCGCGAACCACGGACCGGTGGTCCCGCCGCCGTCGTTGCCGCCCTGGTCGAGGAGCGAGAACTCCGAGCCCGCCGGCGTGAAGTGGAACGAGCCGCAGTTGTTCACTCCGACTGCGCCGACATTGCGCGCAACGACGTTCTGGAACGTCGCGGATCCGGCGACACGGGCGCTCACGACCGAGGTGCCTGTGCCGTCGACGTGGATGTCCTTGAAGTGGACATTGGTGATGGAGTAGAGATCCTTCACCGGCCAGTCCGCGACGAGCATGATCGCGTTGTAGGTGCTCTGCAGGAAGTTGTCGCCGACTACCTGGACGTCCGCGTCGAGCGAGTGCTCGAGCGCGTAGAACCAGATGGCGCCGAGACCGATCTTCCAGTTGAGCTCATACGTACCGGCCCGGACCGTGGTGTTGTTCGTGAACGAGAGGCGGCCTGCGAACGGTGTCGCGCGGAAGCGCGATCCTGCGTGCAGACCACTGCCTTCACGTACCGGGTCGGCGACGACGTTGTTCGACACGGTGTTGTCGCGGCCGCCGTAGACGGCGATGCCGTTCGCAAGTGACGGACTCTGGACCGTGTTGTGGTCGAACACATTGCCCGCGTTCTCGATCCCGGGCGCTCCCGCCTCCGACCACATCGCGAGCGCGTCGTCGCCCGTGTTGCGGATGAGCGAGTTGACAACTTTCGAGTTCGTCACTCCCTGGTGGAAGTTGATGCCGTCTGCGATCTGGTCGGCAATCACCGTGTTCGAGATCGTGACGTTGTTCATCGGCCCGTCGAGCCAGATGCCGACCTTAGTGTGGTGGATGTAGAGGCCGTCGATCGTCGAGTCGTTCAGTGCGCCACCGACGCCGTTCACCTGGTCGGTGTCGACTCGGTCGCGCACGTCACCCTCGATCGCGAAGTTCGATAGGTGCACGTTGTGACTTCCACCGTCGGCCGCGTACTTGCCGTAGAACCCAACACCCGTGTGTACGGAGCCGTCGGCCGCCGGTGAGCTGAGCGTCACCTGATGGCCCTTCACGATCGACCACCAGCTGCCGGCACCCTCGATCGTCACGTCATCGACGACGATGTGCCGATTCACCTGGAACGTGCCGGCCGGAATGTAGACCGTCCCGTGTGCGGCCTTCGCAGCAGCGATCGCGCGATCGAACGCATCCGCCGAGTCCTTGATGCCGTGCTTATCGGCTCCAAACTCGGTGACGGACACGGAGTTCGCCGGCCGCGGCGCCGGGCCCGCCACGTTCTGGAAGTCCGCCAGGTCGATGACCGTCGACCCCGCATTCGAATCGGCGGGCACGGTCAGGCGGACGATCGCGCCTGCCGGGTAGGTCTTGTCGAGCGGCACGCGTTGCTCGTCGTAGAAGTGCATCGGCCTGAACGGAGTCGTGATCACCGGCGCCGGCGTCGTGAATGCCGGCACGCACGAGCACTCGGTGATCCACCAGTCCGGGTGCAACAGGCCCGCGTTCGGGTCGTTCGAAAAGGGGTACTGGTTGTAGAGGTCCGAATACTTCGACGTCAGGGTGACCCTCTGCGGATGCGTGTTCCCGAGGCCGTCGGCGTTGCGGTCGACACCCACCGTCAGCGGGGCGTCGATTCCACCACCGCTCGGCGCGTCGGGGATCGCGTAACGGATCGTCACCGCGTCAGCGGGCTGCGTGAGCGTGAAGGCAACGTACTGGCCGGGCGCGAGTTGCACGGCCTGACGGCCCGACGCCTCGCCGGAGAGCGTGTACGCGTCCGTCTTGAACGGAAGGATCGTCCCGTTCGTGTCGGCGTTCTCGGCTTCTTGCTCGACGATGCCGAGGTCAATGCCGCGACCGGCGGTGAGCGCCGGGTCGAGCGCGGCGACTGTGACGCGCGCCGGCCCGGTGACGTCGGCGGCTCCTGCCGCCACCCAGATCACGGACGCGACGAGCGTTCCTCCTACTGCGAGGGCGAACTTGCGGAGCTTGGGGCGTTCCATTTGGGGGATCCCCTCTCTCGACCGTTGCGGCGGTCGCTCAGTTTTGGGTGCGTTGTCTGCTTCTGAACAAATCACCGCAAAAAACGCACGCCGAGCGTACAACGGTCCACTGAGCGTTGCAATAGCGCCACTTAGATCTGAAACGGGCGTCGACTCCAGGGAGGCGACGCAGGCCTGCTCCTGGATCGCTACGGCGCGAGCAGCGACTTGCTGAAGGTCTTCGCGGTGTTGTTGCCGGACGTCGCCTGGACGATGGCGAGCAGCTGGTGCCCGCTGTCTGCCGCGACGACGGTGTACGTCGCCAGGGTCGCACCGGCAATCGGGGCACAGATGCGGCCGTTCGCGTTGCAGCGCTGCCACGCATAGCTGTACGCGGTCGCCGCCGGCGACCACGTGCCGGTCGTGACCGAGACCGGCTTACGTGCCGCGCCGGTGCCGCTGACGGTGGGCTGCGCCGTTGCGATCAGTGAGGATCCCGCCGCGGCGACAGGACCAACGAGGCTCGCGTACGCGCTCGCCTTCCCCGCGCTGTCGCTTGCGTTGACGGTCAGGCCCATGGTGTGAGTCACATCCTGTGTGCCGAGCTTGTACGTCGCGGCCGTCGCGCCATGAACGGAGCTGCAGTGCGCGCCGGCCGCGTCGCAGCGGTACCACTGATAGGCGTAACTGATCGTTCCCGACCCGGTCCAGGTCCCCGGAGTGGCGGTGAGTTGAGAGCCCTGCGATGCGCCCCCCGAGACGGCCGGTGCTGCGGTGCTCTTCGGTCCCTGAGTCCGCGTCGTTGTCGTCGTGGTGCCCGTGCTGCCCGGCGTGCTGGTTGCGGCGGCACTGAGCGCAGCTGCCGTTGCGCTGCCGGACGAAGCGGTGACGAGCACGATGACCGCATGTCCGGCGTCCGCCGCAGTCGCGACATAGGAGGCGGTTGTCGCACCGGCGATCGACATGCAGACCCGCCCGTTCTGGTTGCAGCGCAGCCAGCTGTAGGTGAAGGAGGTCGGGCTCTTGCTCCAGGCGCCGTTGTCGACCTGGAGCGTGCGGCCCTGCTGCGCCGTGCCGGTCACCATCGGCTGCACGGTCGAGACGAACGTCGCCGTGGCAGGCGCGACGAGGCCGACAGCACCGGCGTAGCCGCTCGCCGTCCCGGAAGAGTCGGTGGCGTTGACGGTCAGACCGATCGTGCGCGTCGCGTCGGCGGCGACGAGCTTGTAGCTCGGCCCGGTAGCGCCGTGGACGGAGGTGCAATGGGCTGCGTTCGAGTCGCAGCGATACCACTGGTAGTGGTAGGAGATCGTCCCGGAACCGCTCCACGTTCCGCGCAAGGCTGTCAGCCGCTGCCCCACGACCGGCGCGCCCACTGCGGACGGCGCGCTGACCAGGGTCGGTCCTGCAGCAGACGCTCCACGCGAAACGCCCGCTCCGGCGGCGACACCGACGAGGACCAGCGCAAGCGCGATCACGGATGACCTCATGCCGCGACTCAATCAGCGCTCGCTGAGAGAACCCTAAGAGACACGAGGTATTTCATTGTTGGCGCGCTCACTCTGCGTCTCGTCGGTCGCCCGCGTACAGCCACGGGGCGCCGAACCAGAGCACGACGAGAAAGAGCAGCACCGCGCCGGCGACCGGCAGGCCGATCGACTCGCCGTACAGGAAGTCCGCGACGACAGCGATGCTCGAAGCGATTGCGAGAACCAAGCTGACGAGCCCGTACAGCGCCATCCGGCTCCCCCAGATGACGAGCTGCTCCTTGTCGCGGTGGCGGAACCGCAGCCTGTGATGCGCCGACGGCGCGATCAGGAATCCCGAGGCCACGGCGGCCAGTATGAGCGCGACGAAGTACATGACGCGCTCCGTGTCACCGAGTTGCGGCCAGCCGCGCGTGAACGGCACCGTGAGGAGGAACGCGAACAGCACCTGCACGCCAGGGAGCGCGATGCGGATCTCGTTCAGCAGCTCGATCAGCTCGCGGTCGACGCGCTCCTTCTTCGACTCCTCGGCGGTCAGAAGTCACCCCCGCCGCCGTCACCGCCGCCGAAATCCCCGCCCCCGAAGTCGCCGGCGCCGCTGCCGCCTCCAAAGTCACCAGCTCCCGAGCCGCCGGTGTCGTACCCGCCCCAACCGAAGCCGGGCCCGCCCACCAGCAGCTCGCCGAGCAGCAGGCCAGGGAAGAAGCCGCCGAAGTAGCCCCCGTACATCGGGCCCGCAGCCCAGTACGGCGTCGCCCGTCCACCGACCAGCACCTGGCGCGATTCCGGCTCCTCGCCCTGCTCGATGCGCGTCGCGTCGGCGGCGCACGCGGGGACGGCGCGCGGCTGCCCGCCCGGGGGCGCCCATTGGACGTCGCGCACCGACGGCCCATGGCGGGGATCGAAGAAGCAGGCCGGCCGGCGCTCGGGTGGCTCCTTGCCTTCGAGCCGCGACTCGGCCGAGGCCATCAGATAGCGACCCTCCTCCAACGATTCGGCGACGGGCGCGAGCTGGGCAGGCGAAGCGGCGCGGTCGAATGCCGACGACGCCTGCGAGTACTTGTCGAGCGCTGCGAGGTAGTCGCGCTTGGCGGCGTCGTTGCCGTCGACCTTGTGCTCGAGGCCCTGCACGTCGTCGGCGAGCGCGACGAGATCCTCGCGCGCCGTTTCCTTCACGGCGACAAAGTCGGTCGCGTTCTGCCGGCGCCGCTTGATGGTGCGGTAGACGAACAGGCCGGCGATCGCGAGGATCACGATCGGCCACCAGCCGAAGCTCTTTCCTCCGCCGCTGCTCCCGCTCCCGCTGCGCGCGGCGCCGACGCGGTCGACGAAGTCGACCAGCGTCGGCGTCACACCTTCGATGTGGTGCGCTTGGAACGCCTTGGTGGCGAGCTTGCCGGCCTCGCCCGTGCCGAGATCGGTCGACTCTGCGCGGAACTGATTGCCCGCGACGACCGCGTAGACGCCGCGGCGCCCGAGGATCCGGTGCAGCTCGTCGGAGATCCCGACGGCACTGCCGCCGGCCTCTGCGAGCGCTGCCTGCGGCAGGACGGCGATATAGATCGGCCCGTCGCCCTTCAGCAGGATCTCGCGCCGCAGCACCTCTGCATTGGCCGGCGACACGGTGGTCGCCGCCGGATCGACGTAGACCGCATCGTTCGACAACGCCTGGGCCGCGCGGTTGATGATCGTTCCGGCCGCCGCCGCGGGTGCAAGCGCCAGAGCCAGGAGAAGGACGACGAGGATGCGCACGCGGTTCACCTGCCCACCCTACGCCGCACTGCGAATCGGCGCGGCCACCGACTCAGGCCCCGAGGAAGGTGACCCAGGCGGAGAGATCGACATCTCCCCGCGCGGGAACGGCGTCGCGGATACAGACCGCGTTCGCCAGCAGGTTGATCTCGCGCGTGCGCAGCCAGCGCGCGTAGACGCCGAGCTTCGCGAAGCGCCCGAGCACGCTGCGGGCGACGGTGCGCGCCTGGACCGGCGACAGCGCCAGCAGGGGCACGGCCGGGCCGAGCGGGCGAACGGCGAAGCGGCCGTCGACCGTGTCGATCGTCGTCTTGCGGTTCTGGCGCAGCGAGAAGATCTCGCTGGGCGCGATCGTCTCGACGGCGAAGCCGCGGAACGCGCCGCCGAGCCACGGCGCTTCTGGGTCGACCTCTACGAGCCGGACACGCGTCGCTGCGTAGGTCGAGACGAACTCGGAGATCTGCGTGGCGGATGCGGGCCGCGGCCGGAAGCGCTCTTGCACGCGGTCGCGCGCGAGCCTGTCTTCGATGATCGCGCGTGCGTCGTGCAGCGTCAGCTGCGCATCGCGTAGGGCAGCGCGATACCGCGCGACACTGCGGCCGAAGCGGTCGCGGACGATTGCATGCTCGGCGGCAAGCACGGTGATCGGATCGATCGGGCTCTCGCTGCGCAGCACCTCGCGCTGCAGCAGCGCGGTGGCGGCGGAGTCGCGGTCGCCCGTGATCAGCGCCGCGCGGGCGACGTCGCTCTTCAGGATGCGACGCGTGCCGAGGGTGCAGCGCACTTGCTGCGGCAGGACGATCTGTCCTTCGGTGAGTGAGGTGTTGAACCCGCGGCCCGCAAGGGCGGGACCGTTGCAGAGCTTGGTGTCGCGGGCCCACAGATAGACGCACGCGGCGGCCGGCTTGTCCGGGTCGACGCCGGCAACCGAGAAGCTCGGCCAGCCCCACGACCAGACGCCTTGGATCTTCGTCTCCGCGGCAACCTGCTTCGCGGCGAGTGCCTGCAGCTTCACGATCTCGAGCCACGCAGACTTCGGCTGCAGCCCGTTGCGTCCGCCCTGCCCCGGCGCCGACTGGAATTGCAGCTCGAGCGCGACGCGTCCCGCGGGGATCCCGATCGTCGAGAACCGCGAGATGAGCCCACGCATCCCCTGGCGCATCGCGCGGCTGGCGCGCGCCGGGCCGAGCGCGAAGAGGCCCTTCGGGCCGGGCGCGGTGAAGTAGACCTGGCGCACGAGGATCGCCGCCTTCGCGGTCTCGCGCCACCACTCGGCTGCGTCACCGCCGGTGTACGGCGGATTGGCGATCGTCAGCGCCGTCGTCGCGCCGAGCTTGTCGAGCTCCTGCAGGAGCAGCAACACGTTCGCGCGGTACTGCGCGTTCGTCGTGCTCCACGGTGTGACGGTCTGCGCACCGAACAGCTCGTTCTCCGCGATCAACGGTGTCGTGCAGCCCGTGACCTGTACGGCGAAGTCGAACTCGCGCTTTGCCTTCGCAGCGATCGTCGAAGGATCGGCAGGCGCCGATGGCGTGCCGACCCGGTCGTTCAGGTGCAGGTCGAAGAAGATCGTCGCGGCGCCGGCCGCGCGCATCGCCGACGGCACGACGGTGCCTGACGAAACGGCGAGCACCATCCCCGGCTTGGGCGTGATCGGAGCATCGTGCCCGGCGTAGTCCACCCACATCGGCGCCTTCGCCGGTAGCCCGCAATTCGGCGGTCCGTCCGCGCGGCCAACGCGCGCGCCGAGAACCAGTGCCGTGACCCCGAGCGCGAGTACAACGATGCCCCCCTTCATCGCGTCCAGAGTAGACAGCGACCTGGCCGAACTCCCCGGTGCTTGTAACAGTCTGTTACGTGCGTCGTTCGGCCCGCCAGGGACGTGCGCGCACTGCAGGCGTTGCTTGTAACAGTCTGTTACTTGTGCGCGACGCGATCTCGGGTCACGTCCCCGGGGGACGTGCAGCCGACCAGTTGCAGCGCGCTCAGGATCTCCGCCTGGAGGAGCTGGAGCACCCGGAGCGCGCCTGCCTCTCCATCGACGGTGAGACCCCAGAGTGGCGCGCGGCCCGCGAGGACTGCGCGCGCGCCGAGGGCCAGTGCCTTCACGACATCCGTGCCGCGGCGGATACCGCCGTCGAGCAGCACCTCGATGCGCCCGTCGACCGCAACGACCACTTCCTCGAGCGCATCGATGGTCGCCGACACGCCGTCGAGCTGGCGGCCGCCGTGGTTCGAGACGACGACACCGCTCGCACCGTGCTCGCACGCGAGCTTCGCGTCCTCCGCGGTGAGCACGCCCTTGACGAGCAGCGGCAACCCCGACTCGGCGCAGATGCGTTCCAGGTCACTCCACGTCAGCGAAGCAGAGACCGCTTCGAACACTTGCTTCGGCGTCAGCCCGCCCCTACCGAACGCCGGGACTCGCACGTCATCCGGGATCGCGAACGACGTGCGCGCGTCACGCTCGCGGTTGCCGGGCACCGGCGCGTCGATCGTCAGAACGAGCGCCGTGTAGCCGCCGTCGCGCGCCTGCGCGATCAGATCGTGCGTCACGCCCTCGTCGCGGAACACGTAGAGCTGGAACCACCGCGGTCCCCCGACAGCCGCGACCTCGGCGGGCGTCGACGTCGCAATCGTCGAGAGGCACATCACCGTGCCGGCGGCCTTGGCCGCGCGCGCCATCCCGACCTCGCCGTCCGGATGCGCGACGCGCTGGAACGCGACCGGCGCGACGAGCAGCGGCATCGACACCTCCTGTCCGAGCACCGTCGTCGCGGTCGTGCACGCGTCGACGTCGACGAGCATCCGCGGCCGCAGATACCAACGCCGGAACGCCTCGACGTTGTCGCGCAGCGTCAGCTCGTCGCCGGCGCCGCCTGCGTAATACCCGTGCGCCCCGGGGTCGAGACGCTCCGCCGCCAGCCGCTCATAGTCCCAGACGTTGAGCGGCTCCATCATGCGACGGAGCGTATAGCCGAGGCCCCTACGACCTGGTCAAGTACGGATCGACGAACAAGTCGTCGATCTGCGCCGTGCCGCTCTCGACCGTGAACTGGAGCTGCATCGTCTTCGTGCCGACCAGCGAGGCAAGAGAGCTGAGCAACGTCGACGTCTTCGGCGACGGATTCCAGCCCTCATCCGCGGTGAACGTTCCGCCATCGAGCACGGAGAGCAGACCGAGGAGGCTGCGCGTAACGACCCGCACGTGCACCCTGGCCTGGCCACCCTGGCCCGCGACGAAGAAGCGCACCGCGGGATAGGTGACGCCGTAACAGACGTTGACCGAGGCGCTGCCGCCCTGCGGGATCTCGAGCGCGTGCGACCCGAAGCCGGCGAGGTACCACGGCTCGTTGTCCGCGGCCACGACTACAGCGCCGCCACCGAGGGTCCACCCTGTCGATCCGTTCTCCAGACCGCCGTTCGGCGCGAAGTAGTAGGACGACCAGTCGCCCCAGGCCGCGAACACCGGCGCCATCGCACCGCAGTTCCCGCCGATCAGACTTGCCTTTGCCGTGCCTGCAGTCGACGCGAGCGCCGTCGCCACGACCAACACCAAAAGAACAACCAAACGCCGCATGAACCGCCTCCAAACCCTCGTCCGCAGAAACTTGACTCGCTCATCCTCGTCAGGTTCGGGGAGCCCGCGTCCCCCGGTTGGGTGAGCAAGGAAGGCTCCGAATCCCTCGATCGGGGGAATCTCGACGCATTCCGGGCGTCGATGTAGCCCTGGTGACGTCAGCTGCGGCAGAACTGTCGGACGAACTCGTCCGCGATGCACGCGCGCGGTATGCCCGCCGGCGCCTCGGGACGCATGCGACCAAGGTGTTCGCGGCGGAGGCGCTCGGCGTCACCGCGGCCGCGGTAGCGACGGTCGCATTCCTCTCGGGCGGGCCGGCGTTCTCGCTTGCCCGGCTTGTCTTCTTCGTCGTCCTCTACGCGGTCGTTTCCCGCGTCGAGTTCGAGATCGGCGCAGGCCTGGCGATCCCCACGCAGATCGTGCTCGTCCCGATGATGTTCGCCCTGCCGATCGGGCTCGTTCCCGGCGCAGTGCTCGTCGCGCTGCTCCTCCGCACCGCGTGGGACCGGCCGTTCCCGCTCCGCGACCCCTCGCGGATCGCGCCGCGCGTCGCGGGAGCCGCCCACGCGATCGGGCCGGTGCTCATCGTCGCGCTTGCTCACGGACTGCCCTTGCGCTGGAGCGCGTGGCCGATCTACCTCACCGCTCTCGTACTGCAGTTCGTCGGCGACTTCGCAAACGCCGCGCTCGACGCCGTCGTCAACCACGTCCCGCTGCGGACACTCGTCCGCTTCGTGTGGCTCGCCTACGCGGTGGACGCCGCGCTCGCCCCGATCGGGCTCGCCCTGGCGTTCGCGATTCATTCCGATCCGTTCCTCGCCATCCTCGTGCTGCCCCTAGTCGGATTGCTGCGCTACTTCTCCCGCGAACGTCAGCAGCGCATCGACAACGCGCTTGAGCTCAGCGATGCCTACCGCGGCACTGCGTTCCTCCTCGGCGACGTGGTCGAGGCCGACGACGCGTACACCGGCAGTCACAGCCGCCACGTCGTCGACCTCGTAATCGGGGTCGCGGACGAACTGAAGCTCAGCCCCTCCGAACGCCGCGACGCAGAGTTCGTCGCACTCCTGCACGACATCGGCAAGATCCGTATTCCCGGCTCGATCATCAACAAGCCGGGACCGCTCGATGACGCCGAGCGTGCGCTGATGGAGACGCACACGATCGAGGGCGAGCAGATGCTCGAGCGCGTCGGCGGGATGCTCGGCCACGTCGGCCGTCTCGTGCGCTCCTGCCACGAGCACTGGGACGGCAACGGCTACCCCGATCAGCTTGCAGGCAAGAAGATTCCGCTCGTCGCACGAATCGTCTGCGCGTGCGACGCCTTCAGCGCGATGACGACCGACCGCCCCTATCGCGCCGCGCGCACGCACGAAGAGGCGCTCGCAGAGCTGCACCGGTGCTCCGGAACGCAGTTCGACCCGCAGGTCGTCGCCGCGCTCCTGCGCGTCAACGCCGGCGCGTGAACCAGCCGGCGCGCGGCGCCGGGGCCGGATGCTCCCCGAGCGAACGCGCCCCGGCAACGAGATCCGCCGGCGTCAGCTCCACGAGCTCCGCGTGCGACAGCTGCGCGACGTCACCGATGCCGAGACGCAACGCCTGTGCGTTCAGCGACTGCTCGAACAGCGTGCGCGCAAACCGCGCGTTGCCGAACGACTCGTCGCGCTCCGCGTTGTGGAAGATCGCGCGCAGCGCGTCCTCGGCTCCATCACCGAGCGCGTACTCCGACTCTGCGGCGAACTGCCCGAAGATCTCGATGAGATCGTCGGTCGAGTAGTCCGGAAACTCGATCTCGCGGGAGAAGCGTGAGCGCAGTCCGGGATTCGACTCGAGGAACCGGCGCATCAGCCGCGGGTAGCCCGCGACGATCACGACGAGCCGGTGACGGTTGTCCTCCATGCGCTTCAGCAGCGTCTCGATCGCCTCGTCGCCGAAGTCGAGGCGCTCGGCTTCGCGCGAGAGCGCGTACGCCTCGTCGACGAAGAGCACACCGTCGAGCGCCTTGCGCACGACCCGGTCGGTTTTTACCGCCGTCAGCCCGACGTACTGACCAACGAGCCCGGCGCGATCGACCTCGACCAGGTGCCCCTTCCGCAGCAAGCCCATCGAGCGATACATCTGCGCGAGCAGTCGCGCGACGGTCGTCTTGCCGGTGCCCGGGTTGCCGAGGAAGACGAGGTGCTGCGTCGTCGCCACTTCGGGGAGGCCAGCCTCCATCCGCCGCGCCTGCACGCGCAGGAACGCGACGAGCGCGCGCACCTGCTCCTTCACCGACTCGAGCCCGGGCAGCGCATCCAGCTCCTCGAGCAATTCTTCGAGCGGGCGGGCCGGCTCCTGTCGCCGCAGCGCGTCGAAATCGAGCTCCTCGCCGATCTGGGCGCGTAGCTGGTCACCCAGCGCTTTCAGCGACTCCAGCGGGTTCGGCATGGGTTGACGGTACCGATTACGGTCTGCAGAGATGCGGACGGGGCCGATGAAGCCGGACGAACTGCGGCGCTACGCAGAGATGATCGTCAAGGGCTGCATCGCCTTCCGCCGCGGCGACACGCTCCTCGAGCACGTCAGCTTCGGCCATCGCGACCTCGCGGTGGCGATCGCCGAAGCCGCGTATCGCGCCGGCGCACTGGCGGTTGACGCGGTGTACGAGGACAACCGCGTCTACGCCGCGCGGATCCGTCACGGCTCGAAGGAGGCGCTCGGACACCAGACGTCCTGGAAGCTCGCGCAATGGCGCGCGCTCGGCGATGAGAAGGTCGCGATCGTCCAGGTGATGGGCGAATACGAGCCCGAGGTCGTCGCGCACCTCATGCCCGAGCGCGTCGCGGCGGACAACGCGGGCCGCAACAAGCACGTGGCGCGCGTCCGGCGCGAGGCGCGGCTGCGCGGCACGATCTGCGCCTGGCCGACCGATGAGTGGGCGTCGCGGGTCTTCCCGGGGCTCGACCTGGCGAAGGCAAAGCGCAAGCTCGCGCAGGAGCTGCTGTGGTTCTGCCGGCTCGGACCAAACGATCCGCCCGGGCACCAGGGCTGGACGCAGCACCTCGCAGCGTTGCGACGCCGAGCCACCAAGCTGACGAAGCTCGACCTGAAGGAGGTGCACGTCCGCGACGACGGCACCGACCTACGTTTGAAGATCGCGCCGCACTCGATGTGGCGCGGGGGCGGCGAGCAGGACCACTGGGGCAGGCAGATCGCGATGAACGTGCCGACCGAGGAGTGCTTCATCTCCCCCGACGCAGCGGCCACGGAAGGGACGTTCAAGTGCTCGCGGCCGCGTAGCTTTGGCGGCCGCATGATCGAGGGGCTCGCGGGCGAGTTCCGCGGCGGCCGGCTCGTACGACTGAAGGCGAAGCGCGAGTCCGACCGGGACTGGATCGCGCGCTACTTCGCCGTGACGCCGAACGCCGACCGTCTCGGCGAGATCGCGCTCGTCGACGCCACGTCGCGAATCGGCCAGACCGGCCGCATCTACTACAACGGCCTCCTCGACGAGAACGCGGCGGCCCACATGGCGTTCGGCTCCGGCTTTGCGAAGACCCGCACGGTGCCGATCGGCCAGAAGCGATACGGGGTCAACCGCTCGAAGACCCACATCGATGTGATGATCGGCACGAATGCCCTGAATGCCGACGGAATCACCCAATCCGGGAAGCGCGTTCCCCTGGTTTCCGACGGCTCCTGGCAATTTTAGA
>DATBDB010000131.1:0-21101 GCA_036270155.1 Gaiellaceae bacterium | reverse complement strand
CCGGTCGACTCGATGTTCTCGCCGATCAACCGCGTCGCCTACGACGTGGAGGCAGCACGTGTCGGTCAGCGCACCGACTACGACAAGCTCATCCTCGACGTCACGACGAACGGCTCGATCGATCCGAAGGATGCGATCGCGCAGGGTGCCGAGATCCTGATCCGCCAGCTGGCGATCTTCACCGACCTGGAGAAGATCGAGGGCTTCGGCGAGTCGGCCGCGCAGTCTTCGGACGGCAACGGCGAGATGCCGGGCGTCTCGCTCGCAGGCGGCATGGAGAACTTCCCGATCGAGGAGCTCGAGCTCGGCGTTCGCTCGTACAACTGCCTCAAGCGCGTTGGCATCGAGACGATCGGCGACCTCGTCACCAAGTCGGAGAACGAGCTGGCTGCGATCCCGAACTTCGGTAAGAAGTCGATCGAAGAGGTCAAGGAGACGCTGGCCCAGCACGGCCTCGGGCTCCGCGGCTCCAACGGGGCGGAAGGCTAGTCCCAGTGCGTCACGCTCGCGCAGGAAAGAAGCTCGGCCGCGATTCGGCGCACCGCAAGGCTCTGTACTCGAACCTTGCGGGTGCGCTGATCGAGCACGGGCGGATCAAGACGACCGTCACGAAGGCGAAGGCAGTCAGGCCGCACGTCGAGCACATGATCACGCTCGGCCGCCGCGGCGACCTGCACGCTCGCCGGCAGGCGACGGCGTTCCTGCGCTCGCGCGATGTCGTGCACAAGCTGTTCGCCGACGTCGCACCGCTCTTCAAGGACCGGCCGGGTGGCTATACGCGGATCATCAAGATCGGCACGCGCCCGGGCGACTCGGCCGAGATGGCGTACATCGAGCTCGTCGACGACGAGTACGTCGCGACGCAGCGCGAAGAGCGCACGCCGGAACCTGTTGCAGAAGAGGCGGTCGTGACCCCGGAGATCCCAGTCGAGGCCGCCGAGGAGCTGCCGGAGACCGAGGAGGAGCTCGTCGAGGACCCGGAGGCGGCCGCAGAGGTGTTCGCCACCGAGGACGAGGCTCCGGCTGACGACGCCGAGGCCGAGCCCGCCACGGAGGCCGAAGAGCCTGCCGGCGAAGCCGACGCCTCGCCTGAAGCCGAGGGCGACGAGCCCGCGGCCGACACGAAGTCCTAGCGGTTGCGGGCCTAGCCCGCGGAGCCGATGACCGCGCCGACGACGGCGATGACCGCGCCGCCGATCGAGATCGCGAAGAGCGACTTCAGGAAGCCGGTCTGGAAGAACTTCCAGCGGATCACCGCGAGCGCGATCAGCTCGAAGGCGACGACGATGCCGGCTACGACGACGGCCGCGTGGTAGTTGGTGATCAGGAACGGCAGTGTGTGCAGGATGCCGCCGAGGAACGTTCCGATTCCCGTGATCGCACCGCGGATCTGGGGGCTGCCGCGCCCCGTCAGTTCGCCCGTGTCCGAGAGCCCCTCCGAGAACGCCATCGAGATCGCGGCGCCGATCGAGGTCGCGAGGCCGGCGATGAACGCCGTGTGCGGCCTGTGTGTGTAGAACACGATCCCGAAGATCGGCGCGAGTGTCGAGAGGGAGCCGTCGATCAGCCCCACCATGGCGGGCTGGACGCGCTGGAGCAGAAAGCTGTGCTCTGACATAGGTAGAGTATAACCGACTGAAGACAAGTGACTAGAGCATCAGGCATACCTTACAAAGAGTGCAAGGAGCGCCTGACGCCCGGGCGCTGCGGGAGCGGCTGACGTGCGCCTGAAACTAACGATCGAGTACGACGGCACCGGCTTCCGGGGCTGGGCGCGGCAGCCCGGCGAGCGCACGGTCGAGGGCGAGCTGCGGCGCGCGCTCACCGAGCTGTACAGCGCCGGCGAGCTGGTCGTCGCGGGCCGGACGGACACGGGCGTGCACGCGCTCGCCAACGTCGTGTCGGTCGAGGTGGAGGGAGGCCCGCCGCCCGAACGCGCGGTGGCCGCGATCAATGCGCTGCTTCCGCGCGACGTCGCGGTCAGCCGTGTCGAGCAGGCGCGGTACGACTTCCATGCGCGCTATGACGCGCGCCTCCGCTCCTACTGCTATCGCGTGTGGCGCCGCCGCGAGCGTTCCGCACTCGAGGCGAGGCGGTCGCTCTGGTATCCGCGTCCACTCGACCTGGAAGCGCTGAACGAGAACGCCGGCTCGCTCCTTGGGGAGCACGACTTCCGCGCCTTCACGCCCGCGGAGACGCAGCACAAGCTCTTCACCCGGTCGATCGAGAGCGCCCGGTGGTTAGAGCTCGACGAGAACGTCGTCGCCTTCGAGATCACCGCCGACTCGTTCCTCCGCCACATGGTGCGTACGCTCGTCGGCTCGATGCTGCAGGGCCGCGAGCTTGCCCCGCTGCTGGCCGGCCGCCCCCGCAGCGAAGCGGGCGTCACCGCGCCGCCCCACGGCCTCTACCTGACCCACGTCACCTACTGACGCACGTCCCCGGCGGCCCAGTCCCGTCGCCAAACGACGGAAGGAGACGGCTGCGTCGGCAACCACGTGCGGCCGGCTTGGCCACGGATTGACGCTTGATCGGGACCTGTTCAGGGCAGACAATCTGCAGGTGCACACGTGCCGCCATTGTGGGAACGGTGTCGAGGACAGATTTCGCTTCTGCCCGTGGTGCGCCGTGCCGCAGCGGAGCAAGCTCGTGGAGTTCTTTGCGCCGCACCCCGAGGTGCCGAGCGATGCCGGCCGGGCCCTGCGCGTCTCCCGCTACTTCGCGACCGATGACCGGCCGCCGCAGCTTCGCTTCAGCATCTGGTCGGGCGACTCGGCCGACGCGGCGGTCTCGCTGACGGAGGACGAAGCCGCCCGGTTGGCCGAGTTCGTCGCTCCGACGACGCGGCGTCCGTTCTTCGACCACCTCCGCGAGTCGCTCCGTCTTTAAAGCTGCTCTGCCTCGAAGCTGCTCCGCCTCGAAGCTGCTCCGCCTCGAAGCCCGTGGGCCCATCCCTCTTGGACATGACCAGGGACGGGCCCTCAGACATGTCCACGGCGGGCGTGTCCCGTCGCCAAACGACGTTACGAGACTGTGACGTTTTGTCCACATGGCCGGTTGCGGGCATGTCGTGTGGTCAGACCGCGTCGGCGACCGAGGACAGTTCGTCCTCAGGGCTGACCGGGAGGCGGCTGGCTACGATCGACGGCGTGCGCTATCCGGTCGTGCTCTTTGATCTCGACGGCACCGTGATCGACTCCGGCGCCATCATCCTCGCCTCGATGCGGCACGCGGCCGAGACCGTTGTCGGCGGGGAGTACGAGGACGCCGATCTGATGAAGGCCGTCGGCGGCCCGGGCCTGGAGGCGCAGATGCTCGCGCTCGACCCGACTCGCGTCGACGAGCTCGTTCGTGTGTACCGCGAGCACAACGAGGCGCTGCACGAGACCCTCGAGTCCTGCGTCGGGATCGAAGGAGTTTTGGCAACGCTGCACGAGCGCGGACACCGGCTCGGGATTGTTACGGCGAAGCGCCGCGTCACGGTCGACCTCGCGTTTGCGCGGCTTCCGATCGAGCACCTGTTCGAGACCGTGGTCGGCGGCGACGAGACGGAGCACCACAAGCCGCATCCGGAGCCGCTGCTGCTCGCGCTCGAACGTCTCGGCGCATCGCCGAAGGACGCCGCCTACGTGGGCGACTCGCCGTTCGACATGGAGGCGGCCAAAGCGGCCGGCCTGTTCGCGATCGGCGTCAGCTGGGGGCGGATTCACAGCGCCGACACGCTGACCCACGCCGACGTGGTCGTCGACAGCGCGGAGGAGCTGCTTGAGCTCGTCTAGAGCCTCTCGGGCGGAGGAACTGCGCTCGAAGCTCAACCGTTGGCTCCATGAGTACCACGTGCTCGACGAGCCCTCCGTCGACGACGCGACGTACGACCTCCACTACGACGAGCTGCTCGCACTCGAGCAGGAGCACCCCGAGCTGGTCACACCCGACTCACCGACCCAGCGCGTTGGCGCGCCCGCGTCCGAGAAGTTCCAGAAGGTGCGTCACCTGACCTCGATGGGGTCGCTCGAGAAGGTGACGACGGACGAGTCGCTCGTCAAGTGGGCCGAGGACGTCCAGAAGCGCCTCGACAGCGCCGAGCCGGTCGCGTTCGTGCTCGAGCCGAAGATCGACGGGCTCGCGATCAACCTGACGTACGAAACCGGGCTCTTCACCCGCGGCGCGACGCGCGGCGACGGTGAGATCGGCGAGGACGTGACCGTCAACCTGCGCACGATCCCCTCGATCCCGTTGCGCATGCTCGGCAATGGCGTTCCGTCCTTGATCGAGGCGCGCGGCGAGGTCTACATGCCGTTGAGCGGCTTCCGCGAGCTGAACGAGCGGCTCGTCGCCGAGGACAAGAAGCCGACACCAAATCCGCGCAACGCGGCCTCCGGCTCGCTGCGCCAGAAGAACCCCGCGATCACCGCGTCGCGCCCGCTCTCCTTCTGGGCCTACGGCGTCGGCGCGCACGAGGGCGTCGAGCTGCGCACGCACTGGGAGACGCTGCAATGGCTGAAGCAGCATGGGTTCCCGATCAACCCGTTCGCGGAGCGGCTCGAGTCGATCGACGCCGTCGCAAAGGCGTGCCGGGAGTGGGAGCGCAAGCGCGCGAAGCTCGACTACGAGATCGACGGCATCGTGATCAAGGTCGACGACTTCGACCAGCAGCGCCGACTCGGCGCGCTGCACTCACGGCCGCGCTGGGCGCGCGCGTTCAAGTGGGCGCCGATGACGGCGACGACGCGGCTGAACGAGATCAGGATCCGGGTCGGTCGTACGGGCGCGCTGAATCCGTGGGCGGTCATGGAACCGGTCGCAGTCGGTGGTGTTGAGATCTCGCGCGCGACGCTTCACAACGAAGAGGACATCAACCGCAAGGACATCCGCGAAGGCGACGACGTGATCGTGCAGCGCGCCGGCGACGTGATTCCGCAGATCGTCGGGCCGGCCGGTGCGCATCGCAAGGGGACGAAGCCGTTCAAGATGCCGACGCACTGCCCGCTCTGTAACGCGGAGATCGTGAAGCCCGAGGGCGAAGTGATGCACCGCTGCCCGAATCGCGCGTGCCCGTCTCGCGGGCTCGAGACGCTGATCAACTGGGTGCAAGGCCCCGCGGACATCGACGGTGTCGGTGAGCAGACGGTTCGGACGCTGTGGGACAAGGGACTCGTTCGTTCGCTGCCCGATCTCTATCGACTGACGAAGGAGCAGCTCCTCGAGCTCGACGGTTTCGGCGAAATCTCCGCGTCGAACGCGATCGAGCAGATCGAGGCGTCGCGAACGCGCGTCCCGTTCTCGCGTGTGCTCCTCGGGCTGAACATCGCGGGCATCGGCTGGGTCCTGGCGCAGAACCTTGCCCGCCATGTCGGTAGCGTCGACGTGCTGATCGCTGCCACACCTGAGGAGCTCGCGGACGTGGAGGGCTTCGGGCCAGACCGCGCCGAGGGAGTCGTCGAGTGGTTCGCGGACGAAGACAACCGGCGCCTCGTCGATGAGTTGCGCGCGATCGGCCTGAACTTCGAGGCTGACGAGAGCGACAGGCCGGTTGAAGGGCCGTTGACCGGATCGCAGTACGTGATCACGGGCACGCTCGAGTCGATGTCCCGCGAGCACGCTCGCGAGGCGCTGGAGGCACTCGGCGCGAAGGTCTCCGACAATGTCTCCAAGAAGACGACCGGCGTGTTCGTCGGCGAGAGCCCCGGCTCGAAGGTGGCGAAGGCGCAGAAAGCAGGCGTCCCGATCCTCGCCGAGGACGACCTGAAGCAGTTGCTCGCCCGCTGAGCTCCTACGACGCGGCGAGCGCCGTCGCGAAGCGGTCTTGCGCCCTGCGCGCCGACCACGCCGACACGGGCGACCCGTTCTGCAGCACGGCGAATACGTAGCGGTCGCCCACATAGCCGCTCAACGCCGATGCGCGGTCGGTCGTGCCTGTCTTGGCGCGTACAGCGCCCCGCGTCGGTGGCTTGCGCAGCCGCTTGTCGAGCGTGCCGTTGATGCCGGCGATCGGAAGTGACGCCCAGAAGGGATTCCGCAGGTCGATGTCATTCCAGACGAGGACGAGGAGCGCGGCCAGAGTGCCCGCGGTCAGCCGGTCATCGCGCGAGAGGCCGGATCCGTCGACAATGCGCACACCTGCCAGCGGCACGCCCGCGGCCGCGAGGTCGCGCTGCACGACAGCGGCGCCGGCAGCGGTCGTTCCGGAGGCGCCGGTCTCGGCGCCGATCTCCTTCAGCAGCATCTCGGCCGTGAAGTTGTCGCTCTCATGATCCATCTCGGCGATCACCGCCGGCAGGGGATCGGACTCGACCTGCGCGAGCGCGTACGCATCAGCGGGAGCACGGCCGAGGCCGACAACGCCGGACTCGACGCCGTGCTTTCGCAACAAGAGCTTGAGCTTGCCCGCCGCGGCAAGGGCAGGTTGCCGCGCTGTGTGGTGGTCGTACCAGCCGCGGTCGACGATCAAGGCCGAGAGCGGCGGGCACTCGTTGATGTAGTACGACGCCTTCCACCCGGGCGCAGTGCGCTGCGCGTCGAACCAGGATTCGTCGCCATAGACGCGCCCGTCGATGTGCGTGATTCCGAGCTCGGCAATCTGCGTCGCGAGGCGCTCGAGCTGCAACGAGGTCAGCGTCGGGTCGCCGAAGCCCTTGAGGAAGACATCGCCGTGCCAGACCGAGCCGTCCTGGTAGCCGCGCCCGAAAACCTCCGTGCGGAACCGGTAGGTGTCGCCGAGTTCGCGGAGCGCCGCGAACGCCACGGTGAGCTTCTCGTTGGATGCGGGCGCGAGCGGTAGGTCGGCGTGCTGCGCGAAGAGCATGCGTCCAGTCGCGAGGTCGACAGCGACGGCGCCGGACGCATCGCTCGAGTTGCCGGGGACGGCGAGTGCGTTTGCGAGCCGCGTCGGCAGCGGAACGAGGGACGCACCGCCGGCGGGCGCCAGCAGCAGGGCGGCGCAGACGATGAGGAGGCCCCGGCGCACGCGGCCATTGTGACCTAGAGGGCTGTGGGGTGGGCCTCAGGCAGGGGGAAGATGGGACTCGCGGCCCTTGCCGCCCGACCTCGTGGGTCCAAGAATCGCTTGTGGGCGTGAGATGACTGAGCTGCTGGAACAGATCAACGCGCTGATCAACGCACCGATTCGTGACCTCGACACGATCGAGCGGACGCTGACGGACGGTTACGCGCAGGCGCTCTCACTCGAAGCCGAGAAATGGCGCCTCGAAAAGCGGATTAACGAGGTCGCCCAGAGCCTGCAGCGTGGGGACACCGCCACGAAGGCGCGTGAGCTCGCGGCGCTCGCGAAGCGCGTCGAGGGCAGCGTCGGCGATCTGACGGCGCTTCGGTCGTTGCTCTCTGTGTTGCGCCGCCATGCGGACGCCGTTCGCATCGCACCGCGCTGAGCAGCGTCGGGGAGCGCTAGACGATCCCGGAGCGCACCGCGTAGACCGCGGCCTGGATCCGGTTCTCGATCTGCAGCTTCATCAGGATGTTCGAGATGTGGTTCTTGACCGTCTTCGGGCTGATGTGCAGCTCGCCGGCGATCATCGCGTTGTCCTTGCCGTTCGCGATCAGCTTCAACACCTCGATCTCGCGGTCCGACAACTCCGACTGGATCAGCTCGGCCTCGCGGTGAGATGCGCTCGAGGCGCGCACGCGCTGCAGCACCTTCGCTGCGATCGTTGGTGAGACGAGCGACTCGCCGACGGCTGCGGACCGGATTCCCTGCATCAACTCGCTGATCGACGCGTCCTTGAGGAGGTACCCGCACGCCCCGGCAAGGATCGCGTCCATCACATCGCTGTCCTGGTCGGAGATCGTGAGGACGAGAACGCGCGTCAGCGGCGCGATCATCGAGATCTGCCGTGTCGCCTCGACGCCGCTGATCCCGGGCATGTTGAGATCCATCACCACGACGTCCGGCGCCAGCTCGCGCACGGCCCTGAGCGCGTCCGTGCCGTTGTCGCACTCGCCCGCGACGTCCACGCCTTGCTCCTCGAGCAGGTTCCGCAGGCCGGTCCTGAACAGGTCGTGGTCGTCCACGAGCAGGACTCGTGGCGCGATTGGCTCGGTGATGTCTGCTGTGTCGCTCAGATCGGGCTACCTGCGCCGACCAGTTTACCCGGCACCGTTGACCTCTAGCGAAGCGTGATCGTGACCGTGCGACGGCCCCAGGCATTCGCCTGGGCGACGGTCGGGAACCAGAGATCGATCGTCGAGCCGACGATCGCACCACCCGTGTCGGCTGCGACTGCCTCGCCGTAACCGGGGATGGACATGTGGGTGCCGAGCGGGATCACCGAAGGATCGACGGCGGCGACTCCCCAGCCGACCGGCAGGCCGCTGGCCGTCCGGCCGGAAAGCGAGTAACCCGTGGCGGAGACCGTGATCGTGTTGCCGGCCGCGGTGGGCGCGACGGACGCGAACGCGGGCGGCCCGGTGTAGGAGACGGGCGCGATCGTCGACGCGGTGGCCGCGGCCCGAGCGAGCTGCTCGCTCTTCAGCCGGGCGGCGTCGGCCTGCGCGACGAGCGATGAGATCTGCGCCTCCGTCATGCGGCGCTGAGCGGCGAGAGAGCCAATATACGAGCTGCGTGCGGCCCGCGACGATGCCAGCGCGTTCGCGGTTGCGCGTGCCTGCTGCGTCGCCGCTGCGAGGGCTGCCTCGCGCGTCGCCAGCCGCCGTGATGCAGAACTGAGGCTGACACGAGCGGACTTCAGCTCGCGGATCACGTCTTCGCCCTGGCTCGTCATACGGCTGAGGTTGTCGAGGCTCGTCATTGCCTCGTCGATCGTCTTGGCGCCAAACACGATCTCGAGCGGTTCGACGTTGCCCTGCTCGTACAGCGTGCGCAGGCGAGCTGCGAGCCGTCCCTGCGCGAGCCGCGCACCGCGCTTTGCGATGTGCAGTTGAAGAACAAGGCTCGCGCGTTGTGCACGCAGCGACTGCGTTTGCGTCTGGAGTGTCGCGAGCTTCGACTGTGCGCCGGCGAGTTGCTGGTCGAGCGAATACAGATCGAGCACGGCGGCGCGCGATTTTGCGGCGAGGGCCGCATCCTGCGCGCGCAGCGACGGGACGCCGTGCGAAGTGATCGCACCGCTGACTGCCGGAGCCGCAAGCACGGCCAGGGCGATCAAGGCGAACGGCAAGAACCGCTGCCGCAGCATGTGTGCCTGCCCAAGCACGGAGGCGGACCGTACCACACCCTCTGAGCAGGGACATCCCGCTTCGTGCAGAAAAGAACATGTTTTTGGCCCGTTTGTGACAGGTGTTCGTTGACGCTCGTCCGAAAAGGTTGGTAACCTCGCCTTAACGTGACGTACCGGCCCCTCCCGGTGCGCCCGTCCCGTTCCCTCACCGGGGATAGTCATTCGTAGGCTGGGACAGGCGCCGTACGTACTTACGGGGATCTGCATCGCTCTTTTGGCGGCAGTCCCGGCGTTCGCCGACCCCTCAGTGACCTCGAAGCGCGCACAGGCGCAACAGGTAATGGGGCAACTGGCACAACTTTCCAACTCGCTCGAGCGCGCGCGATCGCAGTACTACGCATCGACGCAGCAACTCGCGAAAATCCAGAATGACCTGCGGGTCAACGGCCGCGAGTTGAAACTCGCAAAGCACAACCTCAAGGCGAGCCAGCGAGTGATCGCGCAGCGCCTGGTCACGCTCTACACATCAGACCAAGCGTCAACCCTCGAGGTGGTACTCGGTGCGCGGAGCCTCGACGACATGATCACGCGCATGGACAGCGCCAAGAGCGTCACGGGGCTCGACGCGCGCGTCCTGTCGCAGGTGAAGACTTTCCGCGTCGCGGTGAAGCGGAACCACGAGCTCCTTGCGAAGGCACGTGCCTCGCAACAACGCGTGGTCTCGCAGCGCGCAGCCGCCAAGGCTTCGATCGAGTCGCAGATCAGCCGGCAGAACTCGCTGCTCTCCTCGATCAAGGGTGAGATCGCGAAGATCGTCGCCGCCGACGCTGCCCGCCAGCGTCAGCTGGCCGCCGCGGCCCAGGCCCGGCTCTCGCTTTCGCACCGTGTGGCGCAGACCAATGAGACCGTTGTCGGCGCCACGGCGGTTGCGCCGCAATCGCTGACCGTCGTCGCTCCACCTTCGTCCCACAGCGGCGCCGCCAACGCCGCGCTGTCGATGCTCGGGACTCCGTACGTCTGGGCCGGCTCGCAGCCAGGCGGGTTCGACTGCTCCGGTCTCGTCATGTGGGCCTTCGCGCAGGTCGGCGTCTCGCTCCCACATTCGTCGTATGCGCAGTACGGCTACGGCGTCCCAGTCTCGCGTGATCAGCTGCAGCCCGGCGACCTGGTCTTCTTCGACGGTCTCGGTCACGTCGGCATCTACATCGGCGGCGACCAGTTCGTGCACGCGCCGCACTCGGGCGATGTCGTGAAGATCTCCAGCCTCTCCGAGGACTGGTACTCGTCGACGTTCGTCGGCGCTCGCCGGATCCTCTAGTCGTAGAGCGCCGCTGCTTCTGCAGCGAAGTGCTCGAGCACGACCTTCCGCTTCAGCTTCAGCGTCGGCGTGATCTCGTCGTGCTCGAGGGTGAATTCGCGCGGCAGGACGGTGAAGCGCTTGATATGCTCGAAGCGCGAACGATCTGCGTTCACCGCGTCGACCGCGGCCTGCACCTGTCCTTGCACGTCGGCGCCGTTCGCGACTTCCGGGTCGATGGTGATCAACGCGGCGATGTAGGGCTTGCGGTCGCCGACGACGATCGCCTGCGACACGACGCGATGTGACTTCAGCTCGTTCTCGAGGTTCTGCGGTGCGACGTTCTTGCCACCGGCGGTGACGATGATGTCCTTCTTGCGGTCGGTGATCACGAGGAACCCGTCGTCGTCGAAGTGGCCGACGTCTCCGGTGTGCACGAAGCCTGCGCCATCGAGCACCTCGTCCGTCGCGCTCTGGTCGCGGTAGTAGCCGGCGAACACCGTGTTCGAGCGCAACAGGATCTCACCGTCCTCTGCGATGCGAATCTCGACACCCGGCAACGGCTTGCCGACCGTCCCGAACCTGAAGTCGTTCGTGCGGTTGACCGTCGCGGCGGTCGTTACCTCGGAGAGCCCGTAGCCCTCGAGGATGAGGATGTCGATCGCGTGGAAAAACTCGGCGATGTCGCGCGACAGCGGCGCACCGCCTGCGTTCGCGACACGCAACCGCCCGCCGAGGCGCGCCTTCACCTTCTGGTAGACGAGCTTGTCTGCAAGTTTGTGCTGCGCCAACAGCGCGCGCGGCACCGGCTGCTTCGCCTGGCGCAGCTTCGACACGCGGTACCCGACGCCGAGCGCCCAGTCGATCAGCTTGCGGCGAGCACCCGTCTCCTCTTCGAACTTCGCGACGACCGCGGTATGGATCTTCTCGTAGACACGGGGGACGCTGGGGAAGATGTGCGGACGCACGCGCGGCAACTCGGTCGCCGCACGCAACGGATCGGGCAGGAACGCGATCGTGAATCCGATGTACGCCGCGGAGAGGTGGAGGAGGCGCCCGTAGTTGTGTGCGAGCGGGAGGTAGAGCAGCATCACGTCGCCGGGCTCGGTGAGGCGCTCTTCCATCTCGTCGCCCTTCTGCACCATCGCGTAGTAGTTGCGGTGGCGGATCATGCAGGCCTTCGGCGGCCCGGTCGTCCCCGACGTGTAGATGAAGGTGAAGAGGTCGTCCTCGTCGATCGAATCGGCGCGCTCCTGGAGCGCCCTCGGATGCTCTGCCGCGTACGCGCGGCCGCGCTCGCGCAACGCGTCGAGGTCGTCGAAGCCGATCACGTGCTCGACGCCGGTCACCTTGGCGCGCTGTTCGTCGTCCTCGACCAGCACGCCGACGGCTTCCGAGTGCTCGAGGACGTACTGGACGTCGCGCGGCGAGCTGTTCGCGTAAATGGGGGCGCCGACGGCGCCGACCAGCGCGAGGGCGAAGTCGAACAACGACCATTCGAGGCTCGTGCGCGCGAGCAGCGCGAACGAGTCGCCCTTGCGGATTCCCAAGGCGAGCAGCCCGTTCGCGAGCTCGTCGACGGCCCGCGCGGCGTCCGCCCAGGTGACCTCGAGCCACTCTCCGTCGACCTCGTGCAGGTACGCCGGGTCGGGATGCGCGGCCGCGACCGCGTCCCGCCACAGATTCGCAATCGTCCGGGCGCGGGCCACTGGGACCAATCTAACGTGCAGGAACCCCTTTTGGGAGGGCGAATCCATGCCATCCCCGGTAGGATTTCACCTGCAGATGCGCACAACCTGGAATGGATCCGTGAGCTTCGGGCTCGTCAACATCCCCGTCGGCCTGGCGCCGGCGACCAAGCCGGCTGCCCGCCAGTCGGACGTTTCCTTCCGGATGCTGCATCGCGAGTGTGGGACGCCGATCAAGCAGAAGCGGTGGTGCCCCGTCCACGAGCGTGACGTCGAGTCGGACGAGCTCGTGAAAGGCTGGGAGGTCGCGAAGGGCCAGTTCCTGATGGTCGAGGATGCCGACCTCGAGGCGATCGAGAACCGCGACACCAGTCGTTCCATCGACATCAGCCGTTTTGTGAGGCTCGAGGAGGTCGACCCGATCTACTTCGATCGCACCTATTTCCTCGTGCCTGCGGGCGCCGAGGCTCAGCGGCGGCCGTACGTGCTGCTGCTCGAGGCGATGAAGGAGGCAGGCGTTGCCGCGCTGGGGCGCTTCGTGCTGGCCGGCAAGGAGAAGCTCTGCCTGATCCGCCCGATGGGCGAGGCGCTCGCGCTCGAGACGCTCTTCGTCCACGAAGACGTGAAGGATCACGCCGAGATCGACGAAGCGGTCGCGGGCTCAGCCGTGAAGAAGCCCGAGCTCGATCTGGCGAAGCAGATCATTGCGTCGCTGGCCGCGCCGTTCGATGCGAACGAGTTGCGGAGCGAATACCGCGAGTCGTTGCGCGAGTTGCTCGAGGCGAAGCTCGAGGGCCACGAGATCGAGATTCCCGAGGAGCCGGAGCCCGCGCAGGTCGTCGATCTGATGGAAGCGCTGAAGGCGTCTGTCGCAGCCGCTTCGGCCAAGCAGCCGGACGCGCCCAAGAAGAAGGCGGCGCCGCGTAAACGCGCCGCCGCCTCGAAGTAACGCCCTGACGATCTCCGGTTAGTGCGGGGCGGGAAGTGCCCCCAGCGCGTGGAGCTGAGCCGCGAACAATGTCTTGTCGATCTTGCCGTGGTAGATCGGCACGTGCTCTTCGAGGCAGATGCGGATCACCTCGTCGCGGTCGATCCCGACTTCCCTGGAGAGCTCGTCGGGCGTCAAGTGATTTGCCATCTCGCTCCTTCCACGAAAAAGCCCGCCGCGCACAATGCGCCAGCGGGCTAGGTCTTCAAGGGGCTAGGTGTCCAGCTCCTCGGGGTGCAAGGCGGGGCTCATCAGTCGGCCCGCCTTGTCACCGTCAAGTTCATAGGTCTAAGAATAATCAATCGACGTGACGGACGCGACGATTCTCCTGCCCGGCCTCGAAGAACGGCTCTACGAGCGGCGTGGGGCCCTGATCCGCACGTTCGAAGGCGGGGAAGGGCCGCCTCTCCTGCTCGTCCATGGCTTCGGCGGGGCGGCCTGGAACTTCTCCGAGTTGGCGCCGCGCCTGCACGGGAGGCGGTTGATCATCCCGGATCTTCCCGGCCACGGCGCGTCGTCGCCGCTCCCGGCCCCGACCCTGACCGGGTTCGCGGACGTTCTGACAGAGATACTCGAGGAGCCGGTTGACGTCCTGGGCCACTCGATGGGCGGAGTTGTCGCGCTTCGGCTTGCGGAGCGGCACCCGTCGCTCGTGCGGCGGCTCGTCCTGGCCGCCGCGGCCGGCATCTCGAGCTCGACCCGGATGGCGGGGGTGACGATCGCGCTCACGGGCATCGTGCAGCCCGGCCGGATCGCCGGCCGCCGGGTGGGTCGTGTCGCTCGCTCACGGCGCCTGCGCCGATTCGTCTTCGGCGGTTTCGAGGTCGCGAACCCCGACCTCCTGACGGAGCGCGCGGTGCACGGCTTCCTGCGCGGGCCGACGATGCACACGGACGCGCTGGGTGCCGGGCTCGCGCTGGTGGCGGACGACCCGCGCCTGGATCTTGATCGCGTGCGCTGCCCGGTGCTCATTCTCTGGGGCGCCCGCGACAAGCAGGTGCCGCTCGAGGACGGCTTCGAGTACGCGAGGCGGCTCGGAGCGTCGCTGCGCGTGATCGCCGACTGCGGCCATCTCTTGATCGGCGAGCGGCCCGATGTGTGCGCGCGGGCCGTGCTGGAGTTCACCCAGGCCCGCTAATCTGTCCTCCGTCTCGGGGTGTGGCGCAGCCTGGTAGCGCGCTCCGTTCGGGTCGGAGAGGTCCGGAGTTCAAATCTCCGCACCCCGATGAGACGAAGGGCGGGCCGCTGGCCCGCCCTTCGTTGTTCTAGACGGTTGATGCCACGCTTACGCCCGCCTGGGAACGGCCCAGACGCGGCGCATGACGCCCCCAGACCCACGCCGCGTGGCATCAACCATCTAGGCCGCTGCGGCCGTCCGCGGCTCGCGCATCACCGTCAGCACGAAGAGCGCGCCGACGACAGCGAGCACGAGCACTGCCACGCCCCAGCTCGTGCCGCTCAGGTTGTCGTCCCAGTTCAGTGCGTGGTCGATCGAGTACCTGCCGGGGCCGGTCGCGGCGAACGCCACGGGCACAACCGCCAGCACGAGGTTGTACTCGTAGCCCTGGCTGGTGATCCAGAAGCCGTTGCGCCAACTGACGGAGCCGATCGCGACGACCATCGACGATGCCATCAGGAGCGCCGCGAGGGGCGTCAGAAAGCCCACGGCGAACAGGAGGCCGCTCGCCTCCGAGACCGCCACCGTCAGCGCCATCGGTCCGGGCATGCGGAACCCCATGCCGGCGAGCCAGCCTTTCGTGCCCTGCAGCCCGGGGCCGCCCCACCAGCCGAACAACTTCTGTGCGCCGTGAGCAAAGAAGACCAGACCGACCACGACGCGCAGGAAGAGCAATCCGGCTGACATGCGGGAACGGTCCCGCGTCGTCAGGCCCGTAAACCGCGCCCGTCGGTCACGCGGCTGTGCGAACCTTTCGCCAGAGGAGGGGCACGAACCAGAGGAGCGCACCGAGCGCCCCACCGGCCGCGAGGATCGACGTCGGGGCGATGACGGTCGCGGCGACGCCGGCAAGGACAAAGCCCACCGGCGTCAGCCCGAACGAGCCGAAGTAGTCGAAGCTGAGGACGCGCGAGAGCAGATGCTCCGGCACGAGCTCGCTGATCAGTGTCATCCACGCGGCGACCCCGATCCCGATCCAGAAGCCGCGCCAGGCCGCGGAGACAACGGCGAGCTCGTACCAGGGCGAGACCGCGAGCACGACGATGCCGATGTCGTTGATCCCGAATGCGGCGAAGCAGATCGCGACGCGCCACTTGCGCGGATGCCAGCGAGCCCACGCGAGCGAGCCCACGACCATTCCGGCGGCCATCGCGCTGAAGAGCAAGCCGTACGAACCGACGCCGCGGTGGTAATGGCTCTGCACGATGCGCGGGAGCAGCACCGTGTAGGGCGACATGGCGACCATCAGGATCAGCGTCGCTGCGCCGATCCCCGTCCAGATCCACGGCACGCTGATCACGTAGCGGAAGCCTTCGACGAGCTCCTTGCGCATCCCGAGTTGCGGCGGCGGCTGGATCGCGCGGGGACGGGCGAGCCAGAGCGCGCCGGCGGAGACGAGGAACGAGCCCGCTTCGATGCCCCACACGACAGTCGGGCCGGCCGTGTAGTAGAGCCCTGCAGCGAGCGCCGGGCCGACGATGGCGCTGCCCTGGCGGGCGATGCCGATCCAGGAGTTGGCCGAGGCCAGCATCGGCGTATCGACGACGAGCGGCACGATGCCGCCGAACGCGGGCTGGAAGAAGCCGTCCGCCGCCCCGAACAGCACCGCGAGGACGAGGATTGTGCCCAGGCCGAGATGCCCGCTCGCGTCGAGCGCGAAGAACACCGTCATCACCCCGGCGCGCGCGATGTCGGAGCCGATCATGAGCAGCTTGCGCGAATAGCGGTCGGCGAGCACGCCGCCCCACAGCAACGTCGTGAGCATCGCAAGCGACTGGGCGGCGAGCACGAACCCGAGCGAGCTCGCCTTTCCGGTCAGGTCGGTGACGCGCCAACCGAGCGCGACGATGAACGCCGCATCGCCGATGAACGAGATCGTCTGGCCGCCCCAGAGCAACTGGAAGTCACGGCTGGCGAACGCAGCGAGTGTGCTGACGCGTTTCGTCACCGCGCGAGGCTATCTTCGACTCGTGCTCAGAGCGGTGATCTTCGACGTCGATTTCACGATCGCCCAGCCCGGTCCCGACCTCGGGCCGGACGGCTACCGCAGGCTCGGCGAGCGGTACGTGTTGACGCTCGATCCGGAACGCTACGAGGACGCACGCCGCGCGGCCTTCGCGGCGCTGAAGCGGCACCCCGAGCTCGACCACGACGAGGAGATCTGGGTGCTGTTCACGCAGCGGATCATCGAGGGCATGGGCGGCAAGGGCGACACGTACGGCGCTGCTGTCGAGATGGAGGGCGCCTGGAGCCACGCGCATTTCTTCGAGCTCTACGACGACGCGTTGCCGACACTCGAGGTGTTGCGGGGACAGGGACTGAAGATCGGGCTGCTCTCGAACACGGCCCGCGACCTCGACGCGTTCGTCGCGCACCACGGGCTCAGCGTCGACGCGGTGCTCACCTCGCGGGCGCACGGGAAGACGAAGCCGCACGAGACGATCTTCCGGCGCATGCTGGAGCTGCTGGACGTCGCAGCCGACGAAGCAGTGATGGTCGGCGACACGATCGAGGACGACATCGACGGCGCCCGTGCGGTCGGCATGGGCGCGCTGCTCGTCGACCGCGAAGGCCGCTACGGCGACGGCGTCGACGCGCTCGACGACCTGCGCGAGGTACCGGCGGCGCTCGGTCTCGCCCCAAGCTGACGCCGACCCTCTATGGTCTCCATCGTGGGGTGGCTCCTTTGGGTGCTCGTCGCGGTGGCTCTGGCGGTCGGTGAAGTGCTCACGCCCGGGCTCTTCTTCCTCGGGCCTGTTGCGCTTGCGGCAGGTGCAGCCGCAGTCGCCGACCTACTTGGGGCGGGGACGATCGGGTCGCTGATCGTCTTCATCGTCTGCTCGGCCGCCTCGCTCGCGATCCTGCGCCCGGTCGCGCGGCGGCACATCCGCCTGCCGGCGATCTCGCGCACCGGCACCGACGCGCTCGTCGGGCGCAAGGCCGTCGTGACGAGGCAGGTGGACGGAGTGGGTGGGCGCATCCGCGTCGGCGGCGAGGAATGGTCGGCGCGTTCCTACCTCGACGACCAGGTGCTCGTCGAGGGCCAGACTGTCGACATCGTCCAGATCGAGGGCGCCACCGCTCTCGTCGCCGAATAGGGAGGTCTTGCGTGGCTGTTCTGATCGTGCTCGTCGTGATCGCGGTCTTCGTGCTGCTGCTGATCGCGAAGACGGTGCGTGTGATCCCGCAGGCGCGCGCGGGGGTCGTCGAGCGGCTCGGCCGCTACTCGCGAACACTGACGCCGGGGCTGACGCTGGTCGTCCCGTTCATCGATCGCGTCCGGCCGCTGCTCGATCTGCGTGAGCAGGCTGTGTCGTTCGAGCCGCAGCCCGTGATCACCGAGGACAACCTCGTCGTCAACATCGACACCGTCATCTACTTCCAAATCACGGACCCCAAGGCCGCGACGTACGAGATCGCGAACCCGGTCAACGCGATCGACCTGCTCACGGTGACGACGTTGCGCAACGTGATCGGCGGCATGACGCTCGAGGAGACGCTCACCTCGCGCGAGAAGATCAACGACCAGCTGCGCGGCAACCTCGACGAAGCGACCGGCAAGTGGGGCATCCGCGTCCACCGCGTCGAGCTGAAGTCGGTCGACCCGCCGCCCTCGATCAAGGACACGATGGAGAAGCAGATGCGGGCGGACCGCGAAAAGCGGGCCGCGATTCTCCAGGCAGAGGGCATCAAGCAGGCGCAGATCCTCACGGCCGAGGGCGAGAAGCAATCGGCGATTCTGAAGGCCGAGGGGCAGAAGCAGGCGGCGATCCTGGCGGCCGAGGGCCAGTCAGAGGCGATCTCGACCGTCTTCAAGGCGATCCACGACGGCAAGCCGGACGCAGAGCTCCTCGCGTACCAGTATTTGCAGGTGCTGCCCCAGATCGCGCAGGGCGACGCCAACAAGGTCTGGGTGATCCCGAGCGAGCTCACGAGGGCTCTGGGCGGTCTTTCCGACCGGCTCCTCCCTCCACCGGGGGAAGACTCGGCTACAACGTAAGGGCACACCTGCCGATAGATCGGTAGTGCCCCTTCTGAAACGCCTGCTCAATGTCGTGTTCGTCCTCGCTGCCCTGGTGGTGGTCGGGCTCGTCGCGCGCCACTTCGCACACGCCGGCTGGCCGCTGCACCACGCGAATTTCTGGCTGGTCGCGCTGGCGGGGATCGTCATGCTCGCCGCGTACCTCACGAAGGCCTGGGGGTGGCAGCGGCTCTTCCACAAGGGCGAGCGCCCGGCGGTGCTCACGCTTGCCGCGGCCGGCGGCGCCGCCTCGGTTGGCGGCATCGCTCTGCCCGGCCGCTTTGACGAGGTGCTGCGGGTCGCAGTCGTTCGCCGCTGCAGGCGCTCACGTGTCAGCTTCGGCGCGGTCGGGCTCTCGCTCTTCGTGCTCGGCCTGCTCGACAGCGCCGCGCTGACCCCGCTGGCGGGCGTCGCGATCGGCGTCGCGAACGTCGGTGGGTGGCTGCACGTGGGCCTGATCGTGATCGCGGTCGCGGGCGTGCTGGCGGCTGCGCTCGTTTTCGCGCTGCCTCGGCTGACGCAGTTTCGTCCGATCGCGCGCTTCCGGCTCGGCCGTTGGATCGGCGACAACTCCACGTCTCCCCGCGAAGCCGCCTGGGCGTGGGGTGCGATCGCCGTCTCGTGGACGCTGCGCACGCTCGCGGTGTTCGTGTTGCTCGCCGCTCTCGGCCTCGGAACGGATTTTGCGCTTGCGCTCGCATTCGTCTGCGCTGCGTCCGCATCAGCCGTGCTGCCCGTTGCGCCCGCGGGCGCCGCGATGCAAGCGGGGGCGGGCGCGGCGATTCTCGTCGCCTCGGGCATTCACGCCGAGGAGGCGATCGCGTTCGGCATTGCGGCACAGGCGCTGCTGATGGCGGTCGGCGCGGGGTTCGTGCTCGCGCTCGGCGCGTGGCACGCGCAGGGCCGGCTTCAGCAGGTTGCCGTGGCGGGGCACCTGCGCAGAACGCGCACGCTCGGGTAACCAGCTTTCCAGGTGAAGCGAACGCGTACCGACGCTGCGTTGTTGTCGTAGCGCAGCTCGCGGAGCTGCATCGAGGCATTGACGCGATGGGTCAGCACATAGATTCCGTTCGGGACACCGGTGATGTCGATGTTCTGGCCGTGGAAGAACGCGGGGTAGCGGTCGGTGTAGCCGGGAGTCGTGCCCATCAGGACGTGCGTCGCCTCGGGATGGAACTGATCGCAGTCGCCGAGAAAGTGCGGCTTGCGTCCGGGCCAGCGCCCGGGAGCGGCGCCCCAATGGTCGGCGAGGCAGAAGCCGCTCTTGCGGTCGCGGACGAGCAGGAGGCCGTCCGTCGTGTGGAGCTCGAACGAGTCGAATCGCATCAGGTGCCAGTGGTGGTGCGGGGGCGAGTTCGTGTAGCGGAAGCGTGCGACGCCGTCATAGGTGCGGACCTTGCCGTTCGCGAGCGGCACGCGCTGGGTGCCGATCATCTGGCTCTGCCCCGGCGAGCGGACACCGACCAGCACCGAGGGGCCGATGCCGATGTTGTCCAGGAGAGACGTGAAGCCGAGCAGCCAGCGGCCGGGGCCGCCGGCGATCGTCAGGTCGGTCGGCGCCCGCTGGTCGAAGTCCGGCAGGAGCTCGCGGACGCGCTTCGACGGGCGCCACGCAGGCTGCAGGCCCTTGTGCACCGCCTGCTCGCCGACATAGATCACGTTGCCGCGGACGTAGGCGAGTTGTCCGCCCGGCGACCAGGCCGGCGAAGTGCCTTCGGCGACCAGCCGGCCCGCGACGACGATCTCGTCGTTCTGCACGACCGCAAGCCGGCCGTTCGGTGCGTACGCCGGGTCCTCGCCGTCGGTGACGACGCGCGCCGCGCCGCCGTACCAGCGCACGGAGATGATCTGCTCGTAGCGGTCGAACACGATTCGGTTGCCGTCGGGCGCCCATGCGGGATGCGCGCCGGTCGCGAGGGCACGCTCGTCGAGCCCGTCCACGCGCACCGTGTACACGTGGCCCTTGCGCGTGAACGCGAGCCGGCGCCCGTTCGGTGACCACGCAGGGTCGTCCGCGTCGCGGACGAGCTCCCCGCGGTGCGTGCCGTCGGCGTCGGCGACCCAGAGGTTGCCCTTGGTCACGAAGGCGATGCGCTCGCCGCTCGGGCTCCAGGCCGGCGCGTAGCCGATCGGCAGCACGCGGTCAGCTCCCACGTGGATCCCTGCGAGGGCGAAGGCGAGCGCTGCGAGTGTGCTCATGAGAGCTGGGCCGAGGCTTCGGCGAGCGTCAGCACGGGGCCGACGCAGGTGTCCTTTCCCTCGAGCAGGTCGAGCCAATCCTTCAGCGTCCGGGAGCGGAAGAGCTCTTCGAGCTCGGGAAGGCGCGCGGCGAATGCGCGGTCGATCAGATCCGGGCGGTCGAGCAGGTCGCAGAGGTTACGCCAGAACTTCGGCTCGAGCGCGGCGACGGTGAGGTGGCGGCGGTCGGAGGTCTCGTAGATGCAGTAGCAGGCCGCGCCGCCGGTGAGCAGGCGTGGGAGCGGCTCGCCGTGAAGCCGGTGCGCGACAAACCGGTGCGAGCCGTGCGTCATCGACACGACCAGCCGTGCACCCCGGCCCGTGCGTCCGCGCTCGAGCAACGCGGCGAGCACGTCGATCACGGCGGCTTGCGCGCCGGCGCCGAGGTCGGCGATCTGAACGGGAGGGAGAGCGGGGGCTGTGTCCTCGAGTGCGCCGGCGTAACCGAGGTAGGTGAGGTCGTGGCCTGCGTCGAGCATGTGCGGCCCGCCTACGCCGAAGCCCGTGATCGAGCAGAGGATCGTCGTCTCGGGCAGCTCCACGCCGAGCCGGTCCCAG
>DATBDB010000130.1:0-12569 GCA_036270155.1 Gaiellaceae bacterium | reverse complement strand
ATCAGACAGCCTCTCTTTCGTCCGTCAGTCGTTGTCTCAGGAGGCCGAGGCCGCGCGTGACGCGCACGCGCGCCGCGGCCGGCGTCGTTCCCAGCCGCTCCGCGACAGAGCCGTAGTCCAGGTCCTCGATCACGCGCAGCTCGACCGCGTGACGCTGCCCCTCCGGCAGGTCGTCGAGTGCCTCGTCCAGCCCGTCGAGCCAGATTTCGGTCGGCTCGATGGTCGCCGGCTCGTGCTCGAGTCGGTTCAGAACGCCGAGGCGCTCGCACGCCGCGAGCTCGATCTTCCGCTTGCGCACGCTCTGCGCGAGCAGATTCCGCGCGATCCCGTAGAGCCACGGTCCTGCCGACCCGTCCGCCTCGTCGCGAAAGCGCGAACGAGACAGCCACGCCTGCGCGAACGTCTCGGCGGTGAAGTCGAGCGCGGCGTGCTCGTCACGCGTTCGCCGCAGATGGAACCCGTAGACAGGCCGCGCGTACCGCTCGTACAGCTCGCGGAACGGCGCCGCGTCCTTCTTTGAAGCGCGCAGCAGCGCTGCATCGCTCACCAACATCTGACCCTTTCCATTGCCACCTCCGATTGTGTGCATCTATCAGGAGATGGCGCGAAGCGCCCGAAGTGTTACGCGGCGGCGGAAGATCGTTCGTGCTCGTCGCCCGGCGCCGGGATCGCGTCGCCGACCTGCGTCCTGCCCTGCAGGGGCACCTCGCGGAGCAGCCAGGTGAGTGCGAACGCGACCACGGACACCCCGCCCGCGACGAGGAACACCGGGTGCAGCGCCGTCGCGACGGCATCGGCGAAGGCCTGATGCTCGGCCGGCGGCAACTGCCGGACGCCGGCGGGGTTGATCGTCGTCGGGATCTTCGTGCCGGCCGGCAGCCGCGCCGCGAGCTCGGAGTGAAGTCGGCTCGCGAAGATCGTGCCGAACAGCGCGACACCGATCGAGCCGCCGATCTGGCGGAACATCGTCGAGCCGCTTGTCGCGACGCCGAGCACGGAATGCGGAACCGAGTTCTGCACGGCGAGGATCAGCACCTGCATCACCATGCCGAGCCCGAGCCCAAGCACGGCCGCGTAGAGCGCCGCCACCCACGTCGCGGTACTCGCCTGGATCTGCGCGAGCAGGAACATCGCGACAGCCATCAACGCGGTGCCGACGATCGGGAACACGCGGTACCGGCCGACCCGCGAGATTATCTGGCCGCTGACGATCGACGTGATCAGCACGCCTGCCATCAACGGCGTCAGCTGCAGGCCCGACTTCGTCGGACTGGCGCCCTTCGCGACCTGGAGGTAGAGCGGCAGATACGTAATCGCGCCGAAGAGCGCGAAGCCGACGATGAACCCGACCGCGCTCGTCACGGCGAACGTGTGGTTGCGGAAGAGCGACAGCGGCAGGATCGGCTCTTGCGCGCGACTCTCGACCCAGAGGAACGACGGCAGGAACACGATGCTGGCCACGATCAGCGCGATGATCTTCGGTGAGCTCCACGCCCACGTCGTCCCGCCGAGGCTCGTGAAGAGCACGACCGAGGCGAGCGTGCCCGCAAGGAGCAACGCACCGAGATAGTCCATCGTGTGCCGCTGCCTGCTCACGCTCGAATGGAACGCGAACGCGATCACGGTAAGCGCAACGAGGCCGATCGGGAGGTTGACGTAAAAGATCCAGCGCCACGACAGGTTGTCGACGAAGAAGCCGCCGAGCAGCGGGCCGACGACGGTCGAGAAACCGAAGACGGCGCCGAAATAGCCCTGGTACTTCCCGCGCTCGCGCGGTGGGATTACGTCACCGACGACCGCAAAGGTGACCACCATCAGCCCACCCGCGCCGAGACCCTGCAGCGCCCGGAAACCGATCAGCTCGGTCATGTTCTGGCTGAGCCCGCAGAGCGCGGAACCGATTAGGAAGATCACGATCGCGACCTGCAGCACGAGCTTGCGGCCGTAGAGATCGCCGAACTTGCCGTAGAGCGGACCGACAATCGTCGCGGTCAGCAGATAGGCGGTGACGACCCACGAGAGGTGAGCGATGCCGCCGAGGTCGCCGACGATCGTCGGGAGCGCCGTCGAGACGATCGTCTGATCGAGCGACGCCAGCAGCAGGACGAGCATCAGCGCCACGAAGATCAGGCGCAGGCGCTGCTGCGGCTGGGTAGGTTCGTCCATCACCCGAGACACACTATCAATCGAAAAAACAACTATTGTGCTGAACAACTATCTCGACGAGCCGTGACCAAACCCTCCCTCAATGAGACCTGGCAAATCCTCGAAGCGCTCTCCGCGCTGACGCGGGAGCTGACGCGCGCAAGCGCCGGGCCCGACGACGGACCGGCGATGACCTCGACGCAGCGCCTCGCCCTCTTCGAGGTTGCCGTCCACGGGCCCGTGCGGCTCTCCGAGCTCGCAGACCGGATGGGGATCACCGCGCCGACGGCTTCCCGCGCCGTGGACGCGCTCGTCGACCACGGCCTCCTCGAACGCCGGCCCGACCCCGACGACCGCCGCGCCGTGCGGATCGACCTGACCGGCCCCGGGCGCACGCAGGTCGACGAGCGGCGCGCGCGTGCTGCCGCGGCCCTCGAGCCGATCGTCAGCGGGCTCTCCGCAAAGGACCGCGCGCAGCTCGCCGCGCTGCTGACGCGGCTCACAGACACCTTGCGCTAGCTCGTCAGCCGCCGCTGTGCTTGAGCGCCGACTCGCGCCGCTGCGCCTCCGCGAGCGTCAGCGACCCCGTGCACACACGGTGATTGAGGTCGTTCTCGATCTGGTCGACCGCCGACGCGCGCGGGTATGGCTCTGGCCACAGGTTGCGCGGATCGGCCGGGCTGCCGCCCAGCTCGAGGCTGATCAGGTGGTCCTCCTGGTAGGCCGACGGTGGGCCGCGCAGCCCGTACTGGCGCAGCTGCCGCTGCTTGAGCGCGTTCGTGTAGTCGACGGGCGGCCTGATCGTGCGCGTCCAGCCGCGCCGGCAGATCGTCGAGGCGATCGTCGCCTGGGTGACCGCCGGGTTGAGCACGCCGGGAGTCCAATCCCAGCTCGCGCGGACGACGGTCCGGCCCGAGCCGCAACGCGGCAGCGCCGTCGCCGCGACGATGATCGCGAGGGTCAGCAGGCCCAGCTCGACCGGTGTGAAACGCATGCGATCCACGGTACGAATGGCACCGCCGGCCGCAAGTGTCCTGAACGAATCGTTACGAAGTTGTCACGGCTAGGTCGAGTCGCCCGCGAGCGCCCAGACCGTCACGGCGATCCACGGGACGCCGACCACGTCGGTCTGCAAACCGAGGAACAGCACCGCCGCGAACGCTGCACCAAGCCACGGCCTGCACACAAGCGTCACGCGCAAGAGCGAGAGCGACCACGCGATGAAAACGAGCGCGCCGAGCACTCCGATCTCGACACCGAGCTCGGTGTACGTCGACTCGCCCGCCTTCACCTTGACGTGCGTGCGTGCGGCCGTCACGCCGGAGTTGCCAAGACCGAAGCCCCACGGCTGATCGATCACGGTGGTGACGCCGGCGCGCAGCGAGCTGAGGTGCTCCGACGTCGACGATTCGGTCGCGCTCGTCGGATCATGCGACAGGCCCGGGTTCTGCCGCGCATGCTGCTGCTGCTGCTGCAATTCGGCCGCGGTGAAGTGCGTGCGCGGCGCGAAGTGGTCGTACGTCTTCACGAAGCCGAAGCCGATGACCACGACGATCGCCGCATAGACGAGCGGCCGCACAGAACGGCGCGCCACCGCCAGCACCAGCAGCCCGGCGACGAGCGCGAGCAGCGCCGAACGCGTATGCGTGAAGAGCAGCGCGATGAAGAGCAGCAGCGCGAGCAGCTGTCCCCCGCGGCGCCGTAGCGGCACGAAGAACAGTGCGACGACGAGGAGGTACGACGTGGCGAGCGGCGAGAGGAACGTCGACGTCAACCGCCGGAAAACGACGCCGTTGCCGGCGTTGTAGACGAAGTTTTCCGGCAAGTGCGAAAGGCCGAAGTACTGCAGCCCGAGCTGGTCCTGGAACCAGCCTCCGACAGGACGCCAGAACGAGAGCGGCACGGCGTAGACATCGATCAGCCCGAACGCGGCGACGAACGCAGCCACGGCGAGAATCGTTCGACACAGGCGCGCGCGCTCGTGCTCGGTCAGTTCGAGCCCACGCCCGAGGAAGTACGCGCCGACCGGAAGCAGATCGTGCCGCGCGGCATACAGCACCCCTTTGTGCGTCGCGCCACCTCCAAGCCACGACTGCGGCAGCACGCCGTACAGCACGACGAACGCACCGAACGCGAGCGCGAGCCAGTCGGTCGTCGTTCCCTTGAACGGCAGGCCGCCGCGCGCGCGAACGACGAGCACCAACGCGACGAGGAGCAGCACGTCCTTCCACGCCGACACGACCGTAAGCGCCGCGCCGCGCACGCCGGCGCGCCACAGCAGCGCCATCACGACGTTGTGGAGCGCCAGCCCGACGATCAGGACGTGCAGCGCCCACACGGGCCGCTTCAGGTTCATTCCGGGCCGATCGCGATCAGCGTCATTCCCGTGTTGATTACACGCACCCTGTAAGGAAAGAGCGCTGCAAGGTCCTTCGCCGAGAGCGGATCGAGCACGTCGTCGAACGGCAGCAGGCGCTCGCGCGGCCCCTTCGGCAGCCAGTGCACGAACGGGAGCAGCGTGTGCACCTCGAGCGGAAAGCGCCGGTTCGGGGTCGTGACGAAGACACGCCGCGCGACGCGGCACAGCTCGTGCACGAACTGCTGCTGTCCTCCGCGCCCGCCGGCGACGTGCTCGACGACGGCGTTCGAGAAACCGACGTCGAACGCCGCGTCGCCGAACGGCAGGTCGCGCCCGTCGGCGCGCACGGCCCGCACCTGCGGGAAGGCGGCCGCGAACCGGTCGAGCTCCGTGTGCCCGACGCCGGTGATCTGCTCCGGCCAGGGATAGAGCGCCTCGAAGAAGTTGTCCGTCGAGCCGGCACCGAACGGCGCGTCCGTGACGCCGACGTCGACCACGGTCGTCTCCGGGCCAGGCTGCAGGAGGTCGAGGAACAGCTGGAGCTTCCGCTCCCGGCTCCGCATGGACACGCGCGACGCGACCCGGCGCAGCATCGGCTGAGCGTAGCCCTACACTCGGGTGGATGCCGATTCGTGCCGAGCTCCGCCCGAAGGGGCCGTACTCCCTCCGACTCTCCGGCCGGCTCGCCTCCGACGCGACCCGGGTCGTGCGGGACGGGATCTACCGCGCGACGTTCCGGGTCGACGAGCGCCTCGAACGCGTCGAGGCGGGGCAACGCGTCGACGGGACGATCGTGATCGCCGCCGACAGCGAGGCAGGCGTCGAGCACGTTCGCTTCGCGCTCGGGCTCGACGACGATCACTCCGAGTTCGTTCGCCGGTTCGCGAACGACCCGCTGCTCGGCGAGACGCTGCGCCGCGTGCGCGGGCTGCGGCCGGTGCGCACGGCGACGGTTGCCCAGGCGCTGTTGCGCGCCGTCGCGGGGCAGTTGATCCAGGCGAGCGAGGCGCGCAGGATCGAGCGGCGGATCATCAAGGCGACGACGCCGGCGCTCGGCGACCTGCACGCGGCGCCGACCGCGCAGGAGCTCGGGCGCTTTTCGCCCGCGGAGCTCGGCCGGCTCGGTCTCGGCGCGCGCCGCGCCTCGGCGCTGATCAGGCTCTGCCGCTCGCTCGACCTCGAAGGCCTGAAGCAGCAGCCAAGCAAAGCGGTCGCGCTCCGGCTCAACCGCGAGCGTGGCCTCGGCCCGTGGTCGGTCGGCGTCATCTGCCTCGAGGGCCTCGGGCGCTACGAGTACGGCCTGGCGCGCGATCTCGGGATGGCGAAGCTCGCGTCTGCGCTCTGGGGGCGCTGGGTCGAGGCCGAGGAGAGCGACGTGCTGCTCGCGCCGTACGAGGAGTGGGCCGGGCTCGCGAGCGTGTACCTCCTTGCTGGGTTCTCCCGAGGTTTCGTACCCTTGCCGGATGCCGCAGCCGCCTGACCTGCAGATCGTCGACGACCCGTCCGTGCAGGTCGGCGACTTGCTGGCCGAGCAGGCGCGGCGCGGCGGCTCGATCGTGCTCACCGGCGGCTCCGGCCCCGGCGACGCGTACCGCCGCGCGGCCCGGCTCGCACCGGACTGGAGCAACGTCACCCTCTGGTGGGGCGATGACCGTTGCGTCCCGCCCGACGACGAGTTGTCGAACTACCGGCTCGCGAAGGAGACGCTGCTCGACCATCTGGAGGTGCAGCCGCGCGAGGTACATCGCATCCGGGGCGAGCTGCCGCCACCGGAGGCTGCGGACGAGCTCGACCGCAAGCTCGAGGGCGTGGAGCTCGACTTCCTGCTCCTCGGCCTCGGCCCGGACGCCCACGTCGGGTCGCTCTTCCCGGGCTCGCCGCAACTCGCAGTCGAAGATCGCCGCGCGACGAGCGGCCCCGCCGGGCTCGAGCCGTGGGTCGACCGTGTGACCATGACGATGCCGGAGATCCGGTCGGCCAAACGGATCGTTTTCATCGTCTCGGGCCAGTCGAAAGCCGAGGCCGTCGCCCGTGCCTTTGGGGGGAAAATCTCCCCAGATGTGCCCGCCAGCCTCGTTCTCCTGGGGCCAACCCGCGTCGAAGTCTTCCTAGACCCCGCCGCTGTGTCCAAACTACATAGCGGATGAGTGCACCAGAGCCCCAGGCCGTCCCACTCGATGTTCTCGAGATCGAGAAGCCCGAGCAGCTGAAGGCGCTCGGCCACCCGCTACGGCTGAAGGTGCTGCAGGTGCTCGGCGAGTCCGAGAAGCCAATGACGAATCGCGAGCTGGCCGCGAGCCTGTCCGTCGATCCCGGGCACCTCCACTTCCACGTGCGCATGCTTTACCGCGCCGGGCTGATCGAGCTCGCAAACGTCGCAGGCCGCGAGAAGCCGTACCGCCCGGTCGCGAAGCACTTCAAGGTCGGCCAGGAGATCCGCGCGACGGGGCTCGCCAGCGAGTTGCAGGCGGCGCAGCTGCGCGAGCTGCAGCGTGGCTTCGACCTGTTCGCGGCGGATGGCGAGTTCCGGAGCGCGCAGGTGCACGCGAGGCTCGACGTCGAAACGGTGCGCACGTTGCTCAACGCGCTCGTGGACAAGCTGACCGAGCTGGAGGACGAGTCGAAGCCGTCGCTCTCGATCACGGTCGCGTTCCACCCGCTGATCACGCAGGGCGAGACGGACTGACTCTTTAGGACATGTCCGGGGGGACTGTCCCCGGGACATGTCTCTTTAAGGAAGGACGGGCGACACGGGCAGCGTGTGCTCGATGCCGCGCTTCCGGGCGAGCTCCTGCAGCACGAGCGCGGTATCGGCGACCGCAATGCCCTCGAGGTAGTCGTCGCGCGTCTCGAACGAGTCGACGACCGACTCCACTGCCTCGACGTAGCCGACCGGGTCGTCCGCGGCGATGTACGCGAGCGCGTCAGCAACATCGCGCGGGAAGTCATCGCGCTCGCGCAGCGACTCGGCGACGTGGCGCGCCTCCGGCCAGCGGCCGAGCGCGAGCAGCGCAAGTGCCGCCGCATAGCGGCCGATCGGCGACTCGGCCGTCGCGGTGCCGAGGGTGAGCGTCCAGGTCGCCAGCTCTTCGACAGCGGCGTCGTCATGGGCGAGCAGCGACGCCTTGAGCGCGCCGATCGGGCGCCCCCAGGACTCGCCGCCGCTCCAGCTCTCCCGCCACGTCGCGGCCGCCCGCCTGAGCCACTGCGCGGCATCCACGTCGCCGGCCATCAGCAGCGCAAGCCCGGCCGCGTAGGCCGTGTTGCCCTTGCGGACGAGCGAGCGCTCGTCCAGATCACCGAACTGTTCCTCGTAGCGGGCTTTCCTGGCCTCGGCGGTGGGAATCCAGTCCATCGAGCTACGTTGTACTAGAGAGATGCGGACGCAATTCCATGGACTCACCTTCGTCACCGAGCCTGGCCGGGTGTTCTCTCCGCGGGCTACGACAGAGAAACTCGTCGACGCGGCACTCGAGCGGCTGGGCGATGCTCCGGCGCGGGTCGCCGACGTCGGCACGGGCGCCGGCGTCGTGGCGGTCACGCTCGCGCTGCGCGCCCCCCAGGTCGAAGTGTGGGCGAGCGACACGTGCGGGAACGCGTTGCGTGTCGCGTCCGCGAACGCTGACCGTCTAGGCGCGCAGGTGCACCTCGTGCACGGCGATCTGCTCGACGGACTGCCGCGCGACCTCGACCTGATCGTCGCAAACCTGCCGTACCTCGCTCCCGGCACGCCCGGCTACGACGACGAGCCGGAGGCGGCCGTGTTCTCGAGCGGCGATGGGCTCGACCACTACCGGCGGTTGCTCTCCGGCGCAGGCGATCACCTCGCGGCGGAAGGCGGCGTCCTCCTGCAGTTCGACGGGAAGGTGCTCGAAGCGGAGCGCAGCGAGTTGCCGTGGCTGCGCACGCGGCTCGAGTCACTCGTCGCCGCGGTGGCCTAGATGGTTGACGCTCGCCGCGCCACACGCGCGAGGTCGGTCAGCCGCTCGAGCTCCCGCAACGATTCGCCTCCGTCGAGGTCGCGGAACGCAGCGCCGAATCGCTTGCCGGCCGTGTCGATGTAGACCGTCGCGAGGCCGAGCCGGCGCTGCACCGGCCCCTCGATCCGCCGCAAGCTCTGCACCTTCGTCAACGGCACCCACCTTTGCACCCGTGCGAGCCGCCCGCTCGTCGCGACGGCATAGGTCTCGTCGAGACCAAACGACAGTCTCCGGTAGCGCAGCGGTGACTTCCAGCGCGCGCGACGTGGCGGCTTGCGCACGGGCTGCGGCGCGCCCGGGACGAGCAGCTCGAGCAACTGCTGGGCTTCGGCGCGCGAGCCGACGGGCAGCACGGCGCGAAGCTGTCGCTCGTTCCGCCGCTCGCCGCCGCGATCGCGCACCTGGCCCGCCACGTCGACGTCGAGCCGGCACCAGCCGAACGGACGCCAGAGGATCGGCTCGAGCAGCCGAACCGCCTGCACCCGTCCGCGCGGGATCGTCTCGGCGGATGTCTCGACGAGGCCGGCCCGAACACGGAGCCCCTCGGGCGCGTGCGCGACGGTTGCGTGGTAGGCGCGGTTGAAGCGCCGCCAGAACGCGATCGCGATCCCGATCACGATCGGGAACGCGGAACCCGTGATCGCCCGCGTCACGGATGCGCCGGTCACCGCAGCCGCGATCAGCGTCGCGAGGTACGCGACGAGAAAGAACGCGGGAGGCGTGAGCGCGAGTGACGCGACCGCCCGGCCGACCGGCACCGTCACGAGCACCTCGTCCTCCGACTCGGGCGTGTCCTCGTGGCTCCCCGTCGCCAGCGCGAGTAGTCGTGCGCGCAGCGTGTCGGCCTGCTTGACCGGCAGATAGGCGAGCCGTGCGGAGCCGCCCGTGCCTCCCATACGCAGACGCAGCTCGGCGAGGCCGAACAACCGCGCCAACCCGGGCCGCACGGTGTCGATCGCCTGCACCTGCGTCAGCGGATATCGCATCGAGCTCCGGCGGAGCAGGCCCGTCTCGATGTGCAGATTGCTCCCCTCGACGCGCCAGCGCGTGACGAGCCAGGAGACGACCCCAAGCCCGATCAGGGCTGCAAGCACCACCCCGTGGATGACGGCATCCCAACCGCTCCGGCTGCCCCCGAGGAACGTCGGCAGGAAGACGACGATGAAGGCGACGAGCACGCGGCCCGCGCGAACGGCGGGCGAGAGTGGATGAAGCCTGTGCCAGCCGTCTAGACCGATCACAGCCCGGCTGCGTCCGCCTCTCCGAGCTCGGCCAGGCGGTCGCGCAGGCGTGCGGCCTCGTCCGCGGCGAGCCCCGGGATCCTCGCGTCGGTCGCGGCAGCCGCGGTGTGCAGGCGCACGGTCGCGAGCCCGAGGAAGCGCTCCACCGGGCCGGCGATCACGTCGATGAACTGCATGCGCCCGTACGGCACGACCGACAGGCGGCGCACGAGGAGGCCGCGGCGGATCAGCAGGTCGTCCTCGCGCTCGAGGTAGCCCCAGGCGCCAACGCGCCGCTGCATCACCACGTCGAGGGCGGCGCCCGCGAGCAGTGCGGCGACGACCGCGATCGCCGCGGCGATGTCACTGCCGAATGCAAGGACGACACCGAGCCCGATCGCGAGAAGGACCGCCGGGGCAAGCGTCTGCAGGTGCCGCGCGTTACGCAGGCGCGGCGACGGGTATTTCCAGTCGGCGTTCAGCATCGACATCGTCGGGTAGTTTGTCCATTCGATGGCGCGCGACGACTGGAGGTTGCGGATCGAGCTCGGCGACGGCGGCGCCGGCGGCCTCCTCGGGCGGCTCGGGCTCTCCGACGCGCACGAGCTCGCGAAGGACCTCGAGCACCACCGAATCGAGGCCAGCGACGACGAGGGCACGGTCTACGTCTACACGGATTCCTCCCTGGAGCTCGAGCAGGCCAGGGGCGTGATCGAGCGCGAAATCGCTGATCTGGAGCTGGCTCCGCTCGAAATGGTGAGCGGCCACTGGCTCCACGACGAGGAGCGCTGGGAAGAAAACTAGGCGCCAGATGGCCGAATATCGGCTATCCTGACGAGGCGCTACGCGAACGGGGTTTGACCCGCGAGCGCGTTCCTTTGGGAGGCGGCACTGCAGGCCCACGCCGCCGCACGCATTGGCTGAAATCATCACGCATTCTCCGAGTGAGTCGGAGGAGGCGGCGGCTCTTAGAGCCGACGCCCTCCGATGCGAAGCCTGGGCAGGCGAGCCTTTCGTACGTCCCGATGAAGATCCGGACGTTGCGCTCGCACCCGGGACCGCTCGCCGACGCGCGCTCGACGACGCCCTGGCCGAGATCAACGGGGGGCGCGACTCGCCATCCTCCGAATGGAAGGTGCGCTACGCGCTGCTGCTCGGCCTCGAGCGCGTCCTGTCCGAGAAGCCGCCCCGCCTCGCCTCGGGCACGGAGCTGCGGCGCCACCAGATCGACGCGCTGGCCGGGATGCTGACCGAGCTGATCGCCGCCGCACAGAAGAGCGGCGAGAACGGAAACGGGAACGGCCACGCCGAGGACGTTGCCGAGGAGGACGAGGACGACGACGAGCTCGGGCTCTCGCCGGACACCGAGACCGACGAAGACGTCGAGGAGGAGGTGCCCGTCCAGGACGACCCCGGGGCAGTGCGGCGCTACCGGTTCCGCCATCCGACGGCGTCGGGCAAGACGATCGCCGCCGCCGGGTTCGTCGAGGCCGCCCGCACCGAAGGCGTCCTGATCCTCACGCACCGCCGCCTGCTCGTCGACCAGTTCCGCCGCGAGCTCACCGACCACGGCTATGGCGGGCGCTTCCATGACGCGATCCTCGAAGGTCACACGGCACCGCGGCCCTCGAACCCGATCACGATCCAGACCTACGCCTGGTTCGCGCGGCACGTCGACGAGATCGCGCACGACGCGTACCAGCTGGTGATCTGCGACGAAGCGCACACGGCGCTCGGCGAGAAGACCTCGACCGCGATCCGCCACCTGAGCGAGCCGATCTTCATCGGCATGACCGCGACGGAGGAGCTGATCGCAAAGCAGGTCTCCGACGTCTTCCCCGCCTCCGTCGACGACCTGCCGCTGACCGACGCTGCGCGCCGCGGCTTGATCGCGCCGCTGCGCTGCCTGCGCGTCCCGCCGGTCGCTGCGATCAACAAGGTGCCGATCGTCGGCGGCGACTTCGAGGAACGCGCACTCGCGCAGGCACTCGACCACGAGGCTCTGAACATGGCGGCGGCGACGCTGTATCGCGAGCGCTTCGGCGACGTGCCGGGGATCGTCTACGCAGCCGGCGTCGACCATGCGTACAACCTCGCGATGGCGTTCCGAGCCGCCGGCATCAAGGCGGAGGCCGTGTCGGGACGCACCCCGCCGGTCAAGCTCGCCGAGATCCTTGCGTCGTACGAGCGCGCCGAGATCGACGTGCTGATCAACGCGATGCTGCTCGCCGAAGGCTGGAACTCTCCCCGCGCGACGGTTGTCATGCACCTCGCACCGACTGCGTCGAAGCGCGTCTACCAGCAGCGCATCGGGCGCATCATGCGCATCCACCCGCGCAAGGAAGCAGGCATCGTCGTTGACTTCACGCCGAAGAGCGCGACGCACAACGAGCGTGTCGTGTCACTGCACTCGCTGCTCGACGCAGACTTTTATCGCGAAGGTGCGCGGGTCACGCCGGCACCGCGGCGCCGTCAGCAGCGCCGCGCCCGGCGGAAGCTGACGCCGGCGTCGTGGCTCGTCCCGGTGACGCCTGACGTGCTGCGGCGGAAGGTGGTGATCGCGCGCGAATGGCAGCGCGTCGATCCGAAGTTCCTCGACGAGGACGAGCAGCAGTTCTGGGGCGAGATTGCCGGACGGCAACTGCGCTTCGACGAGCGCGCGGCGTTCGTCGAGAAGCTGACCGCGCGCGGCGCGTCCAAGCGCGCGATGGAGAAGTTCCTCTCGACCTGCGCCGCCGAAAACCCGAACCGTCGCCTGCGCCTGATCGCGCTCGCGGACCGCGTCTCGATGAAGGTCGAGCGCGCCGACTTCGACGATCTCGTCACGCTCGTCGCGCAGGCGCCGCCGTGGGAGAAGGACCGCGC